>CAYQZD010000228.1:0-1573 GCA_964421875.1 uncultured bacterium | reverse complement strand
CCGCCCTGCGCTGTAAAAGGCACAGGATTCTTTGTGCTTAACGAATATAAAATTTTCTACGCGCAAAGAAAATTCTTGACTTTGTTATCCTCAATCGATATTATTATTAATAGAGAGATTCTTCGCTTCGCTTCAGAATGACATTTATATTTGTCATCGCATTTAAATTGTTCTGATAAATATACAATCTTTCAACAGAGGAGAAATGCAGTGAAAAAAGTAATTATCATTTCAATCCTGACCCTCGCCCTCTGCGCTTTAGCCTTCAACGCCGGAGCCTACACCCTTTCCGGCAGTATCAGCGGCGCCATCAATATGGGCGGGATTTCCTATGCCGTGGCTATCAACTGCGACGGAGGCGTTCCCCCGCCCAATTATATCGGAATAGTGCTGTTTGGCAACGGCAGTTACACCATCGACGATGTCCCCGCCGGAGACTACATCGTCATCGCCTTCCAGGACCGGGACAACAACCAGTGGATTTCCCTGAACGATTATTACGGTTGGTACGGCGATCAGCTCCCGGAAGTGCTGCAGGTCAGCGGCAATATGTCCGGTCTCAATATCACAGTGGCGCCCATCCCCACCACCACCATCTCCGGACACATAACCTACACCGGAACCGCCACCGGCTTGATTCTGGTGGAAGCCGCCACCGACATTCAGTTCACTCAGGGTAACCAGTACACCGTGGTGATGGATTCCACCGGAGCTGGTGAATACACCGTCTATGTCACTCCCGGAAACTATTACATCCGTTCCGTCAAGGACAGCGACCATAACCTGGCTTACTCGCCGGGCGAACCGCTGGGAATTTACGGTTTCCCCGGAACTCCAACGCAGGTGGATGTCACCTCCAATCCCGCCACTAACATCGATTTTACCCTCTACGACCCAGCGCCGGTTACTTTGACGATGACTCCCCAGGGCGCTCCCATCACCATCCCCGCCTCAGGCGGCCAGTTCACCTTCCAGGTGTCCATCTCCGCCCAGGGAATATTCCCCACCCCGGTGGACGCCTGGATCGATGTGGTTCTGCCCAACGGCTCCCCCTACGGTCCCCTGATTAACCGGGCTATTGTCATCCCGCCCGGTGTGCAAATCAACCGCACGCTGACCCAGACTGTGCCGGGAATAGCTCCCGCCGGAGAGTACACTTACCGCGGATTTGTCGGTGAGTTCCCCTTCATTATGGCCGCCGGGGACAGCTTCCCCTTCACCAAAGCCGGCGCTGACCACGGAGCTTCCGGTTCAAACTGGAATCTGACCGGCTGGAACGACGAAAACGAATTCTCAGTTCAGAGTTCTCAGTTCTCAGTTCTCAATTCCTCCCCCAACCCCTTCAACGCTTCGACAGCTCTCAGCTTCAAGCTGCAAGCTGCAAGCAATGTGACGCTGGCGGTTTACGATATATCCGGCCGCGAAGTCGCTGTCCTCGCCCAAGGCTTCTATCCCGCCGGAGCGCATCAGGCGGAATGGGAAGCTTCAAAGATGGCGAGCGGAGTTTATTTCGCGCGGTTGAGAGCTGAGGGAGTATGTTTAACGCGGAAAATATTGCTGGTTAAATAACTCT
>CAYQZD010000227.1:0-1800 GCA_964421875.1 uncultured bacterium | reverse complement strand
GACTACGGAGAGTCGACAGCACAATAAGCAGCTATGATAGTCATTCCGGCTCGCTGCGCGGCTAGAATGACGCTTTATGTTTTAAACAAATATGGTGGCAACTGATACAAAAAAACAAAGCCGGGGTAAAAACCGAACCCCGACTTAAAATAATGCTCGTCCGAAGCGTTCCTCCCGGAGGGTAGACTAAAACTCAATCTCCTCGAATTCGTCCTCTTCCTTAGGTTCGCCCATATCCGGGATTTCATTGTTCTTTTTCAACACTTTGGTCGTTTCCAACAATGCGCCTAACGTGTCTACCTGGCGCGGTGCTTCGGTGATAATCGCCGGGATGTCCTCTGTTATAGCCGCTTTGATATATTTAATACGAATCGCCATTTTTACCATTTGCCAGCTATCACCGGAAGCGTTCTTAATCACCGCCTTGCCGTCCTCGATAATCTTGGGACCGTTTTTAATGGCGTTTCGGTCCTTAATCACCGCCAGCGCCAGGTTATAAGTCAGCTTGCCCACATTTTTAAGTTGTTCCCGGTTCAGTTTCTTGTTTTCCAGTTCGCCGCTTTCTTTGGCGCGGTTGATTTCCTCATCCTGCAAGGTTTCGATTTCAACGGTAATTCGCTCCCGCTCTTCGTCGCTTTCAGCTTCATCGAGTTGCTGCTGCAAGGTTTTCAACTGCTCCTTCTTCTCGCCGGTGGCGGCGATGTCGAATAGGATGTCCCGACCCTGTTTGAGGTTCTTTGTAGCGCCCTGGAAGTTGGTTTTCACGATTTCCACCCGTTCCAGAAAGCGGTCGATATCCCCTTCGGGAGCTCCAACCATAGGGCCTGGTATCTTGAAACCCGCGCAGCCGCATAGCCCGATTATAATGAGTGATGCGGAGAAAAGACTGAGGAGTCTTCGGAATTTATTAGGTTTTTCCAGTTTCATATTGCACCATTCGAGATTATTAGATTAAAAATCAACCTCTTCGAATTGATCGCTCTCTTTAGGTTCACCTTTATCGGGAATATCGTTGTTCTTCCTCAAGACTTTAGTTGCATCCAGCAGCGCGTTCAGGGTTTCAATCTGATGCGGCGCTTCGTTGATAATGGCGGGAATGTCGGTGGTGACCGCCTTGGTCACTTGGGGCAGCTTAGCCCCCAGCTTCGCCGCATGCATAGGATTGCTTTTAGCGTTGTCTATCACCAACTGACCGTCGCTGATGATTTTGGGACCGTGTTCGACTGCATTCCGGTCAAGAATGATAGCCAGGGCGAGGTTGAAACTCAGTTTACCCACATTACCGGCTTGTTCCTGATTGAGTTTCTTGTTTTCCAGTTCACCGCTCTCTTTGGCGCGCTTGATTTCCTCATCCTGCGCCTTTCCCATTTCTATGGTGATGCGTTCCTTCTCCTCCTCCGATTCGGCTTCGTCGAGCTGGCGCTGCATCGTGTTCAACTGTTCCTTTTTCTCCTTGGTGGCGGCGATATCGAACAGGATGTCCCGGCCCTGTTTCAAGCATTTGGTAGCGCCCTGGAAGTTAGTCTTGGTAGCTTCGACTCGAGCCAGAAACTGGTCGACATCGACTGATTGGGCGGGTTTTTTCTTGACTTTGGGGACTTTTGGTGAACCGGCGGCGCCGGAAGCTGCGAAAAGCGCAATAGTCAACGCCAGCGCTCCGGTAATAAGGCGGAATCTCATACTCTCTCCTCCTCAGTGTAAAATGGGAAGGTGTTATTCGGTGAAAAAAATATTTGACGACTTTGCTGTCGACTCTCCGCAGACTGTCTGAGAATGCTTCGAATTTGTCATTCCCGCGAA
>CAYQZD010000226.1:0-1848 GCA_964421875.1 uncultured bacterium | reverse complement strand
ATATGATAATTCTACCAAAATATTTCTAAAGAAAACCGATTTGGGCAACACGCCCAAAAGGGAATGTTGACGAAATCACATCATCGTGGTGTCGGGTCTCCGCACCCGACACCAACTTATTATTATTCTTGAATATGCTGTTGACTGCGGAGAGTCGACAGCACGTTCTGTGTTATGTCACGTCCTTAATGAAGCGGAGACCTGACATTCTTTGTTGTCGCAGACTTACCGCGCTCGGTAGGCGGGGGATTTATCCCCCCGCATTATTTCTCTCGTTCCCATGCTCCAGCGTGGGAATGCATACAAACTCCGGCAACTGGCAACCGGCAATTCACTCCAGCCCCATATCGCTAATCGTCCCGTCTTCGTCGGTGATTAAGGGATTCCCCGCATCGATGCAGGGTGAACCCGGTTTCAGGTTGAAATCTCCCAGCGAGGGGTCGGCGAATCCCGGGTCGAGGGAAATATTGCCCTCCTTCCCGGTCAAATCGGGCATATCTCCGTAGTTTCCGGCGGCATTGTTCCACACGCAATTATGGCTGATGATGAATTTCTCAAACCCGCCGTAATTTTGTATCCCCACCTGCGGAGCCACCCACTGCTCTTTCCACCCGTTTAAAACCACGATATTGTTGCTGAACCGCCCCGCAGCCTCTTTGCTCCAGGCCGCCATCCCGCAGTTCCCATTGTGGTAAACCACATTGTTGCAGGCATCGAGGTAAGAAGTCCCGGTGGCGATTATCCCCCAGCCCAGACAATCCCGCACCACATTGTTTCGCGCTGTCACCCGGCTGTCGCCGAAACTGCCGATACCCTTCCAATAGCCCGATATCCGATTCCCTACGATGATCGCGTAGGCGTCCCAGGTGACGCCGATTCCGGCGCCCCGGCCCTGCTTGATGGTATTGCCGGTGATTAGCGCAAAAGCCCCCCGGTAGAGAGCAATACCGTCCCATCCGTTATTCTCGATGACATTGTCCCGCGCTATAATCGAAGCGCCTTCACGGCCGATAATCCCTCCGATGCCCACCACTACCGTATCGATGCGGTGAGTATTGTCCGCTAACCTGCAATTCTCAATCGTCACCGACGAGTATTTTACCACCACCGCGCCATCGGCAGCGTTGCCGTCAGGATCGCGCACGCCTCCGGATACGGTGAGCTTCAGAAGCGCTGAACCGTAACTGTTGTAGAACAAAACGCCGTATCCGGCGTTGGTCTTGAGGGTGGTCTCAGCGGCGCCTGCGCCCTCGAGGGTCAGCCTTTTCCCCTCGATGAAAAAGCCCCGGGTGGCGTTCACCGGTGTGCGATGATTCTGACAGTTGCCGCAAAGTTCTTCGGGGAAGGGTGACGGTTCCGCTTCGTAAACTCCGGGGAGCAGGCGGAGTGTGTCTCCGTCATCGCACCGGTCTATCGCGTTCTGCAGTCCAACAAAGGGCTTGCCCCGGGAACCGGTTCCTTCGCCGGTTTTACCCGAAGGCTTGGCGTATTTCACGTATTTCGAGACCGAAGGCGGTGAGAAGAGATATTGGGTCAACATCAAAAGAACTATCACCAGACCCAGTATCGCTATCATTTTGTTCGATATTCGCATTGCGGCGGATTAGCCAGTTTATCTTAATCCAACAATAATATGCAGGCTTATTTGTTTGAAACTGACTTTCTTAACAGTTGTGCGATAACTTATCCCATAAGTTTTCGTCATAATAATTTATGGTGCGAGCCTTAATATAATCCTCGATAAGGGCTTAAACAAAAATAATACAAATTCTATATCACAATGTCAATTATAGGGGTAATAAAATCATTCCATCATAATAGACTGTCTGATAATGTCATTGCGAGGAT
>CAYQZD010000225.1:0-1982 GCA_964421875.1 uncultured bacterium | reverse complement strand
TATTATATTCAATAACTTGTAATGAACTTCCCAAAATTCTTTGGGACAATAGTGAATGTCCATATATGATTAATAGACTAAATCAAAACACTCATTTTTCAAATTGAATTTGAGAAATGGTAGATAGGAGGCTTGTCCCCCGACAAATTTTGAGGGGGGATAAATCTCCCCGCCTACTTAACAATCATATAATGACACCACCTATAATGGCGACTTTTGTTTTTGTCTTTTATCAGGGTCGAGACGCCCCTGACTCCATGTTTGTCACTAAATCAAGTGGAGTCGGGATTGTCTCAATCCCGACCTGATTAATGATACCTCGCGTCGGTAGTAAATAATTTCTCTTGGTAACTATCTTTCAGGAAATTTAATGGAAATCAGACAACTTAACCTCAAGCAGCAACTGACAAGCATCAGGGAGGAGCTTATCCAAGCCTTAATCGAGGTTGTGGATTCGACGCAATATATTCTGGGGCCTCAAATCGGGTTGCTCGAAAAAAGGGTATCTGAATACATAGGAGTAAAACATGGTATCGGTGTTTCCTCCGGAACCGACGCTCTGCTGGTATCACTGATGGCGTTGAATATCGAAGCGGGAGATATCGTGATAACAACTCCTTATTCATTTTTCGCTACCGCCGGTGTGGTGGCGCGATTGCGAGCCAGGCCGGTTTTTGCAGACATCGCCCCGGAAACCTATAATATCGATCCTGCGGCGGTTCACCGGGCGCTTGAGGGGCTTTCCGAGGAGGAGCGGAAAAAGGTTAAAGCCCTGCTGCCGGTGCACCTTTACGGGCAAACAGCGGAGATGGAGCCGCTGATGGAAATTGCCAAGGAATATGGTATCCCTGTTATCGAAGACTGCGCGCAGGCTATAGGAGCCCGCTATTCACTTAACGGTCGGGAGGTTAAAGCGGGCGCTATGGGTCTGGCGGGTTGTTTCTCTTTTTTCCCCACCAAGAACCTGGGAGGCTTAGGGGACGGGGGTATGGTGGTGACCGATGACGACGAATTCGCCGAGCAGGTGCGCCTCCTCCGGGTTCATGGCGCAAAATCGAGGTATTATCACTATCAGGTCGGGGGCAATTTCCGGCTCGACACACTCCAAGCCGCAGCTTTACTGGTAAAACTTCCCCACCTTGAGGAATGGCATACCGCCCGCCAGCGCGCTGCGGAATACTATGATGAAGAGCTGGCTTCGGTATCGCAGGTTAAGCGTCCCCAGATTGCGTACCGCCGGGAATATCACATTTTCAACCAGTATGTCATCGCCGTCCCGGACCGTGACGGCTTGATGGAGCGGATGAATGAGAAAGGTATAAGCTGCGCGATCTATTATCCCGTCCCTTTCCACCTTCAACCGTGCTTTACATACTTAGGTTACCGGAAGGGTGATTTCCCGGTTTCGGAATCCGCGGCTGAGAGCACGTTGGCTTTGCCGATTTACCCTGAATTGCCGCGGGGGCAGCAGGATTATGTCGTAGAAGTAATCGACGAATACTATCGCACTTAGATTGAATCAAGAATGAGAATCATAGTAAATAAAATATCTTTAAATTAGAAAAACAGAAGCGAGACAAATGACCGATTTAGAAAAGTTTATAAACCTGATTCATGACAAAAAAGCTGTCATTGGCGTGGTGGGAATGGGCTATGTGGGATTGCCGCTGGCTTTGGAATTCTGCCGCAAAGGATTCCGGGTTCTGGGATTTGACGTGGATGCTGAAAAGGTTGAACTGCTTAACCGCGGCAGGTCTTACATTAAGCATATATCCGAGGAATCGATATCCCGATACCGCGACTCAGGGAAACTCGAGGCTACCGAGGACTTCAGCCGCTCAAGCGAAGCCGACTCAATACTCATCTGCGTTCCCACTCCCTTGGGCCAGCATATGGAACCTGACATCTCCTTTATCGCAAGCACCGGGCTTAGCATAGCGCCTTATCTGCATCCCGGTCAGCTAATTTCTCTGGAATCGACG
>CAYQZD010000224.1:0-2112 GCA_964421875.1 uncultured bacterium | reverse complement strand
TTAATTTTGTAAATCATGTCAAGTTTATGAATTAATAAGGTTAAACCTATGAAATCGAGAATCATAATATTACAATGCAATAACAAGGAGAATGATATTGGATTACGACATAAAGGATATTGGTTTAGCCGAAGAGGGTAAACGCCGTATTCTCTGGGCTGACAACGATATGCCGGTTTTACAGCTCATCCGGGAGCGGTTTGAGAAGGAAAAACCACTGGCTGGGAAAAAGATGTCAGCCTGCCTCCATATAACCGCGGAAACGGCTAACTTAGCGCGCACATTGAAGGCCGGGGGCGCGGAGCTGGTACTCATCGCTTCCAATCCGCTTTCGACTCAGGACGACGTGTCGGCTTCTTTGGTGAAGGATTTCGGCATCTCGGTGCACGCAATCAAAGGCGAAGACCGTAAGGTATATTACAAACATATCAAATCAGCGGTGGAACACCGGCCGTTAGTCACTATGGACGACGGCGCCGACCTGGTTTCAGCGCTGCATCAAGCTGAGAACGCAGAAATCGCCGGAGGCATTGTGGCTTCGATGGAGGAGACCACTACCGGCGTCATTCGTTTGCGGGCTCTGGCGGCTCAGGGCAAGCTGGAGTTCCCGGTAATCGCGGTTAACGACGCTGACACCAAGTACCTGTTCGACAACCGTTACGGCACCGGTCAATCGACGGTGGACGGGATAATCCGCGCCACGGACATACTGTTAGCTGGCAAGCAGGTGGTGGTAGCCGGTTACGGCTGGTGCGGCCGCGGATTCGCCACACGCTGCAAGGGGATGGGGGCAAATGTGATAGTGACCGAGGTGGACTCGATACGGGCGTTGGAGGCGGCGATGGACGGATTCCGGGTGATGCCGATGTCCGAAGCGGCGAAAATCGGCGACCTTTTCTGCACCTTGACCGGCGATATGCATGTGCTCCGTCCCGAGCATTTCAGTCTGATGAAAGACGGCGCAATGGTGTGCAACAGCGGGCATTTCGACATCGAAATCGATATCCCCGGCTTGGCGAAAATGGCGAAGGGGGTGCGCAAGGGGGTGCGGGCGTTTGTGGATGAGTACACCTTAGCAAATGACCGCCGGATATTCCTTTTGGCGGACGGACGGCTGATTAACTTAGCCGCGGCGGAGGGGCATCCGGCGTCGGTGATGGATATGTCCTTCGCTACTCAGGCTCTCACTTCCGAATGGGCGCTGAAGAACGCGGGAGGACTGCAGAAAGGTGTAATTGAGGTGCCTAAGGAGTTGGAGGACTGGATAAGCCGGTTGAAACTGAAGACAATGAATATCCAGATAGACACCTTGACCGAGGAGCAGGAGAATTACCTGAAAAGCTGGGAGATAGGGACATAGTTGCCGGTTTTACCGGTGAATAAGTGATTGTCTGTGGCAATATGTGTAAAGTAAAAACGGCGGGATTGAATTCCCGCCGTTTTTTTTGGTTGTCTTGAAAGACATATCCTGCATACGGAACGACAAAAAAACTGTTTGTAAACGCATCCGTCCCGCTATTAAAATCTCCCCATTAATCCCGATTCCACTCCGGTTCGATGTCCAGTCTATCCACAATAGCCATAATCACCGAATCCACCGGTTTCTGGTGAGTCAATTCCGTCATTCTGGCTGAAGAGCCCTGCGCCACCAGCACTATTTCCCCCGCTCCCGCTCCCACCGAATCGACCGCCACCAGGAAATTATCCTTAAGTTTATAGTCGAAATCGACGTGCCGGACGATGAGGAATTTCATGTTTTGGACTTTTTCATCCTTGCGGGTGGCCCAAACCGATCCCACCACCTTTCCTAAAATCATTGGCGCCTCCGGTTACTAATGATAACTATAGCGGTTCTTGAAAATGATTTCCGATGTAGGGGCGAACGGCCGTTCGCTCCTACTAAAATCATAGGAAAAACTATCGGGAATCGACACAAAAATGACTTGCCGGAAACGAAATTATTAAGTTCTTTGAGTACAATCCAAGATAGTCATTCTGTCAAGCGAAGCGCAGACAGAATCCTTCTTTGTTTTTATGGTTCATCGCTTTTTCGTGTAGGTAATTATTTAGGCGTATTATATTCCCTTTGATTTTTCCCCAAGTTCGATAATC
>CAYQZD010000223.1:0-2463 GCA_964421875.1 uncultured bacterium | reverse complement strand
TAAGTATCATATATACAATCATTTAGTCTAAAGAATTTTTTTCGGGACACTATTGTTGGTAGTCTAGACCCTATCCTACAATATGACAAAACGTAACGCCGTGCGGCAGCGGCATAATCTTAATCAAGGTTGAAATGGGTAGAAAAGAGCGATTGAATCCGGCGGTTTTCGATTTCCCGGTGCAGGAATTCCGCCGGGGTTACCGGTCGGCGATATACTTCTGGCGCGCCAAAAGGATACTGGAAAGGGACAACCATCACCCTATAGTAACATTGCAGGCGTTTCAGAAAAACGATAAAGCTATCCTATGCGGTATCGATGAAGCGCTCGGTGTGCTTAAATCCGCCACCGGTTATTTCATAGACTATCCCCGCGTCTATAAACTGTTCGACCGCTATATCGAAATCAAGCAGGAGGTAAGAAAGTATCTATACTCCGGAAATTACGATTACTACCTCGATTTGACGGCCGAAAAGATAGAGATTTCTCAAGAACTGGACGAACTCTGGGTGGATGGTTTCGATGCAGTAGTGGTCAAAGCGCTCTATGACGGTGACGAGATTAAGGCCTGGGAAACGGTGATGACCATCGAGGGCGATTACTCGCTGTTCGCGCACCTGGAATCGGTCTATTTAGGGGTATTGGCGCGCCGCACCAGAGTGGCGACCAACACCAGGCGGGTAGTTGAGGCCGCCGGGGAGAAGAAAGTGCTGTTTTTCGCCGACCGCTTCGACCATTGGGCCACTCAAGGCGGAGACGGCTACGCCACTCATACCGGCGGCGCTCAAGGCGTGCCCACGGACGCTATGGCGGCGTGGTACGGAGAGCGGGGGTTGGGGACGATGCCGCACGGATTGATAGCCAGCTATGGCGGCGACACCGCGATGGCTACGCGTAAATTTCACCAGCACATTCCTCAAGCGCGGTCGGTGAGTCTGGTGGATTTCACCAACAACTGCGTGGAGGAGGCTTTAAGGTCAGCGCGGGAGTTAGGGGACAAGCTATGGGCGGTGAGACTGGACACTGCCCGCGAAATGGTGGACTACTCCCTGGGGGATTTGCAGCAACAGGGAATCGACGACCTGCACGGCGTAGTACCGCCGCTGGTGCACCGGGTGCGGAACGCCCTGGATGCTGAAGGGTACGACCAGGTCAAAATTATCGTATCCGGAGGATTCAATCCGAATAAAATCAGGCATTTCGAGGAACTGAAGGTTCCGGTGGATTTCTATGCGGTGGGGAGCTGGATGCTGAGCGGCAATTTCGATTTCACCGCCGATGTGGTGCAACTGGAAGGGAAGCCGATGGCGAAGGAGGGGAGGCGCTATTCGCCCAATCCCCGGCTGGAGTTGGTGGAGTACTAAGTCGGGAGACTCTGCGACACGAAGGAAGCCGGTAGGGGCGGTTCGCGAACCGCTTTTACGAAAAAGCACCAACCGTAGGGCTGATGACGCTTGCGCTTTAAATTTGTTATCGTGGCGCCGGATCTCTGCACCTGACACCAAGTAATTATTATTATTGAATATGCTGTCGACTACGGAGAGTCGACAGCACATACGCAGGATTTGGGCGATTGTCCCACAAAGAAAGGTCATACATTAGGAGCCGAAAATGAAAGTCAACCGGGAAAAAGACGCGCTTATCATCGTCGATGTGCAAAACGATTTCCTGCCGGGGGGAGCGCTGGCGGTGGAGGACGGCGACAAAGTGGTGGAACCCATAAATCGGATAAAACCGCTGTTTCGCGAGGTTTTCGCCACCAAGGACTGGCATCCCGCCGACCATGCCTCGTTTCAGGCGCAGGGCGGACCCTGGCCGCCGCACTGCGTCCAGGGCACAAAGGGAGCGGAACATCCGCCCGACTTGGACGCCGCCGGATTCAGGCTGGTCAAGGTCGGTTACGGCCGGGAGATGGAAGGGTATTCCGGCTTCGAACATTCCGACCTGACGGAAAACCTGAAGGGAAAACAGCGCCTGTTCGTCACCGGAATCGCCACCGATTACTGCGTGAAAGCCACGGTTTTGGACGCGCTCAAGCTCGGTTTCGAGGTGACGCTGGTGACCGACGCGGTGAAACCGGTGAATGTCAATCCCGGCGACGGCGATAAAGCGATAGCGGAGATGGCCGCAGCAGGCGCGAAATTGGCGGAAGCGGGGGATTTGGGGTGAGGGAAGAGGTTTGTTGTTTATTTAAATAAGTGACGAAAAATCCAAATGAAATATTTGATTTTATAAATTTATTTGTTACTATTTAAATGGAGTCAAAAACTCATGATTATTACGCTAATCGGAATTTCAAGCTTAAAACATTTGAGTATTTTTTGAGTATAAAGTCAAAAAAATACTATCCTAATGGAGACAACCAGTTTGATCAGAGGTTAAACGCAGAATGGATTTTCTACAATGCTTGTTATGATGTACAGTCTATTTCTTTGCGAAGAGCTTCTGTCCCATCATCCCTAG
>CAYQZD010000222.1:0-2482 GCA_964421875.1 uncultured bacterium | reverse complement strand
TGCAAACATACAATATTTAAAGATAAAGGATTAAAACAGAATTTCTTACCTGTGATTGATAAAAGCGGCATTAAATATAATCGAATGACTTATAATAATTTTATACAAAATATGATTAAAGAGTATGATGAGACTTTTGTTGCATACGATTATCAACTTGACGACAGCACATATTTCTGTATGAAATAGATACTATTAATCACCACTCGTTTGACAAGCAACAAAATAATTTGGAAGGTATCATACTCCAATTAAATAGCTACGCCTTTACCCCCAACCCCTAACCCCTAAATCCTACTCATACCTCAGCGCCTCTATCGGCTTCAAATTCGCCGCCTTCATCGCCGGCCAAAGCCCGAAAAATATCCCCACCGCCGCGCTAAATCCCACCCCGAACAGCGCCACCCACACCGGCATCGCCGTGGGCAGCCAGATGTCTATCAGTTTGGATAGCCCAAATGCCCCTAAGATGCCTATCATCCCCCCCAAAGAGCATATCGCCGCTGACTCCACTAAGAACTGCCAGGCGATGATGAGCTTTTTAGCGCCGATAGCTTTACGAATCCCTATTTCCCGCGTCCGCTCCGTCACCGACACTAACATAATGTTCATTATCCCGATACCTCCCACTAAAAGCGAAATGGCGCCGATGGCTATCCCCACCGCATAAACTCCGGAGGTGATTTGGGTGTAGAGACTCATCAGCATCGACTGCTTGTTAATGGAGAAGTTATCGTCTTCGTCCGGCCTTAAACCCCGCGCCCGCCGCATTATCCCCTTCAGCTCGTATTCCAAATCGTCCATCCGGCTGGGGTCCTTGGCTTTAGCGATTACCGACACCCAGTGCCTTCTGCCGAAATGCTTGGAAAACGCGCCGTAGGGGATGATGACCTTCTGGTCCAGGCTTTGACCTAAAAACTTCCCCTGCTCCTCCAGAATTCCGATGACGCGGTATCGATGTCCCGAAATCGATATCTTGCGTCCGATGGGATTGACCAGTTCGAAGAGCTTGTCCGCCACCTCGCTCCCTATCACCGCCACCGACCGGTTGTGAGCTACATCCACCTCGCTCAGAAACCGCCCGTAACGGGGATAGGTGGACACCACATCGATATAATTAGCGGTCACTCCGTCCACTTCCACCCGGCGCAGGCTCCGCTCTTGGTATTTCACCGATTTGCCGGTAGCCATCTCCAGCGCCACCGCCGAGGTTAAAGTGGCTTGACGCTGCACCGCTTTGTAATCGTCCACATCGACATAGGGACGGTTGCGGTAGGTTCCGTAATCCTCCATCTGAATCCAGGGTTCGCGGTTGACATACAACACTCCCGACCCGATGAACTCAAGCTGGCCCTTGAAAGATGCGGTCAATCCTTGCACGATAGTCATCATCAGCACCACTGTCAACACCCCGATGATTATCCCCAGTGTAGTCAGCGCAGCCCGCACCGGATTGGCTCTGAGCGCCCCGTAGGCAACCCCGAATCCACTCCACATATGTCGAAGGAACAGTATCATCAGGCTTTCTTCCGGAGGGGTGTATGGGAATTGAGTTTCTCCTGGCTGATTCTGCCGTCCAGAAGTTTGACCACCCGGTGGGCGCAGTCGGCGATGAAGTCTTCGTGCGTCACCAGGATGATGGTGTTGCCCTCCTGGTGAATTTTGGTGAGAATCTCCATAATCTCCATACCAGTGGTGGAATCGAGGTTACCAGTGGGCTCATCGGCCAGGATAATCGCGGGGCGGTTGACCAGGGCGCGGGCGATAGCGACCCTTTGGCGCTGCCCGCCGGACAATTCGCTGGGACGGTGGTTCGCCCGGTCCCCCAATCCCACACTGGCTAACGCTTCGCGGGCGCGTTCCTTGCGCTCGCGGGAGGATACCCCGCTGTAAATCAGAGGCAGTTCCACGTTATGCATAGCGTTGGCGCGGGGCAGCAGGTTAAAAGTTTGGAAAACGAATCCAATTTCACGGTTCCGCGTCTCCGCCAATTGGTTGTCGTTCATTTCCTCCACATTGGTTCCCCGCAGCTTATAGGCGCCGGAGGTGGGCGTGTCCAGGCAGCCTACAATGTTCATCAAGGTCGATTTTCCCGACCCTGAAGGACCCATTATCGCCACGTACTCGTTTTTTCCGATGTCTAGGTCCAATCCTCGCAGAGCCTCAACCTTCACTTCCCCCACGGTGTAAGTCTTGACCAAATCCCGGACTTCAATTAAGGGCGTAGAATCCATAGAAGCGATTATCTATTATGGTGTGATTGATTATTCCGTATCATCGAGACAATCTACCAATCCTATTAATTCATAAATTTGACATGATTTACGAAACACTATATCTAAATGAAGTCACTGGCAGGATAGTCATTCCGTCGCAGCCGGAATCCCTCCGGAAAAGAAGGATTCTAGCTCGCTTCGCTGCCAGAATGACGCTTGCGCTTCAAATCGGTAAAGTGTTTCTGATTTACATGATTAATAAGATA
>CAYQZD010000221.1:0-2564 GCA_964421875.1 uncultured bacterium | reverse complement strand
GGGGATATTGACTTATTTCTTGGCGATTTCTGCGGCGGCGTCAGTTTTTGGCGGAACAATGCGATAAGTCCGCGATTGCTTTTGACCTTGACGCCGGGCGTTCCGGTGATAAATATTCCCGCCACCGGCGGTTCCTTCGATTTCACTGTTACGGTTGAAAACAGCGCTTCGAGTGCAATTCCTTTCGACGCCTGGACCGAGGTGGTTTTGCCCACCGGGAGGCTGTTGACGCCGGTTCTGCTTCGTTCCAGCCTTTCCGTTTCCGCCGGAGCTACGGTGTCCCGGCAGATTACGCAAACCGTGCCCGGCAACGCTCCTGCGGGGGATTACCGGTATATCGGGAATGTGGGGGTGTATCCGGACAGCGTGGCGGACAGTGATGAGTTTCCCTTTGTGAAGTTGCCATAAAAACGTGCGCAGGTGTACAGGTAGGGGCGTTCAAATGAACGCCCGTTTGCAAGGCGGTTTTCAATACACAAATCATTTGTCATTGCGAGCGAAATTGTAGGGTGGCTTCTTAATCCACCAATATTTATATATTTAGAGTTTAGTCGTAGGGTGGGTTTTAACCCACCAACAGTCATTCCGGCGCAGCCGGAAGCCCTCTTTCGTAGGGGCGGATCCCTGTATCCGCCCTTTACCAGCCTATGAATCAGGCGGGGGGTTTATTCCCCCGCGAAAACCAGCAGCCAGTAACCAGCAGCTAAAGAGACCATTAATGTTGGTTTAACCTCCGAATACTTGAAAAATTATCATAAAAACATTAAACTCCCATCCTATTAACAGCATCTATTAATCAAGCCGCAATTAAAAAACCGATTGGGGCTATAGTCCCTTCAATAATTGAATTACAAATCAGTCCTGCATATTTTAGGCGCGCTGTGGGTGTTCCTGGCGGTTTCGATGCTGGCTCCGGCGGGATGGGCTTTGCATTACCGGGAAGGAGACCTCTCCGCCTTCCTCATCACCATCGCTTTGACCGCGGCGGCGGGCGTCGTTACCTTCATCCTCACCCCGCGCCGCCCTGAAATCAGTGTCCGGGACGGGTTCGCCATCGTTACCTTCGGCTGGTTGAGCGTGGCGTTTTTCGGCGCGCTGCCGGCGTTTTTCTCCGGAGCCATTCCCTCCTTCAGCGACGCCTTCTTCGAGTCGATGTCCGGTTTCACCACCACCGGGGCTTCGATACTGACCGACATCGAGTCCCTGCCGCACGGAGTGCTGTTCCAGCGCAGTTTGAGCCACTGGCTGGGGGGGATGGGAATCATTCTGCTGTCGCTGGCGATACTGCCGATGCTCGGCGTGGGGGGTATGCAGCTTTACAAGGCGGAGGTCCCCGGTCCCGTACACGACAAACTCACCCCCCGGCTGCGCCAGACCGCGGAAATCCTCTGGGGAGTGTACCTCCTGCTGACCGTACTGGAGACGGCGCTGCTGATGCTGTTCGGGATGAGTTTTTTCAACGCCCTGTGCCACACATTCGGCACCCTCGCCACCGGAGGGTTTTCCACCAGGAATGGCAGTATCGGCGCGTTCCAGAATCCGGCGGTGGACTGGGTGATAATCGTCTTTATGTTTTTGGCGGGCGCTAATTTCGCGCTGCATTTCCGAGCACTGAGGGGGAATGTGAAGTCCTACTGGAAAGACCCCGAATTCAAATTCTACCTCTCGGCGGTGATAGGATCGGCGGCGGTGCTCTTAATCTTCAACAGCCCCAAGCTGTTCGACAGCGCCGGAAGCCAAATCCGCCATACCCTATTCCAAACCGTCTCGATAATGACCACCACCGGCTACGGCACGCACGATTTCGAAATCTGGTCCTCCACCGGGCAGTTCCTGTTGTTGACACTGATGTTCGTGGGAGGGATGGCGGGCTCCACCGGCGGGGGGATGAAGAATATGCGGGTCTTCCTGCTTATCAAGCAGGCGCGAATGGAACTCCGCCATTTGGTGCACCCGCGGGGGATTTTCCCGGTGCGGTTGGGGGAAAAGGTGATTTCCGACGATGTGATGAAGAACATTTTCGGTTTCTTCCTGCTCTATATGATGCTCTTTTTCTTCGGTGCGGTGGTGATGACCTTTATGAAACTGGATTTCGTCAGCGCCATCGGGGCTTCAGCCGCCTGCCTCAACAACATCGGCCCCGGACTGGGAGCGGTGGGTCCCACTGACAACTACGCCGCAGTGCCGTTACTAGGCAAATGGGTGCTGGCGGGACTGATGCTGGTGGGAAGGCTGGAAGTGTACACAGTGGTGATACTTTTCAGCCGCAGCTATTGGAGACGGTGAGATGGTGAAACGGTTAAACAGTGAACTGGTCAAGTAGTGTTTGGTGATTGGTGATTAGGTGCTGGGTTCTGGTATTATAACGTAGGGCGGGTTTCAACCCACCATCATTTGTCATTGCGAGTCCGGCAGCCGCCGGACGAAGCAATCGCGTTGTTTAACGGAATAATTCACTGGCTATTACGGCTATTACGGCGATGATTATTGATTTTCGATTTTTGATTTTTGATATTTGATTTGCTTTCTATTGTTTGTCAGGTCTTGGACGCCGTTAGGCGGGT
>CAYQZD010000220.1:0-2569 GCA_964421875.1 uncultured bacterium | reverse complement strand
GTGAAGTAGTTGAAAATTGCGAGATTCGAGTTGCGAGACTCGAGTCAAGAATTCAAAACCCCCGTCGGAAAACCGGCGGGGGTTTTTTATAAAAAAATCTCTATAATCCTTGACATTTAAAAAAAAAGTTATTATGTTAAAATAATGTTACCCCGTTGGGGTTACATATACTAAGTAATCATTCTATAAAGATGCCTCAAAACGAAACAAATATCCTCCGCTGCCTTACCGATTTGGGAATGAGCGAACGTGAGGCTAAGGTTTACTTAGCCATATTAAAAATGAAATCCGCCTCCGCCGCAGACTTATACAAACCTTCAGGCATCCCCCGCACAAAAATCTACGATATAATCAAAAGCCTGGTTTTCCAAGGCTACTGCAGCGAGAAGCGGGTGAACGGAAAAATTATTTACGAAGTCATCGATCCCGGAAGCGCGCTTCAAGCTCGCTTTCTGGAATATGAGGAAAGGTATCGTAATTCACAGAAAATCAGAGAGGAATTGAAGGCTATATATTCCAGGGAGGGCGAAGCTGTCGAACCCATCGAATACGTGGAATTTCTGCATGGAAAAGCCAGTGTCCACCATTATTATTGCGGATTAATCCGCGCCGCCAAAAGTGAAATTTTAGGTTTCAGGCGCGGTCCTTACGCATTTGACACAATAGAGAAGGACGATGAACAGGACCTGGCGTTAATGGATTTTCTGCGGCGGGGCGGCGAAAGCCGCAGGGTATTCGAGGTAAATTCTGCATCTGATGCGGATGTCTTTGACCATGAACATTTCATAATTGAGCAGACTATGGGGGCTCGAATCAGGATTAACCGGAAACTCCCATTGAAGATGTTCCTCTTTGACCGGGAAATTGTGCTGGTGGCTCAGGAAGACATCCTTTCCCGAACCGGTGAACTGGTGATGTCGGTAATAAAGAACAAAGCCGTCGCCGACGCTTTTACCGCTTTATTTGAACACTTCTGGGAAAACTCAGTCGACTTCAATAAGTGGGATGTTTTAGACAAAGCAATTGATAGTTAACAATACCAACATCTTATTAAACCAACCTGAATAACTATTTGAGGAACTTAAAATGAAGAGGATTACTTTCACGGTATTAGCGTTATTATTTCTCGCTTTCACCGCTGGCGCATCGAGTTCGAAAGACTTGATGTATGGCTACGCGCCTGATAATTCACTTGATTCGGCCCCGGTCAAGACCAGCGGCGGCGCCGACTCTATTTCTTGGGTCGCGGCGACCAACGCGCCTAATCCTATCAACCGTGCAGCCTGCGGTCTCATCGGTAACTATATCTACGTTTTTGGTGGAATTCCCACCAGGACAACTGCTATGGCTTACAACCTCACGAATAACACCTGGGAAACCTCCACCCCTCCACCCGTTACCGGAGATAATTGGAACGGAGCGGTGGTTAATGGCGAGCTCTACCTGTTTCCCAAAAGCCGCGGATTGAGCGACGTTCAGAAGTTTACTCCCACTGGCGGCGGTCCCACCGGAACCTGGACCACAATTGGGTCGTATGCGCTTGCCGGCGCCAGCAGCTTTGCTGTGGCTTGGGACGGGGGAAACTACATTTATTGCGCCGGGGGCGGATCTCCGGCTTCGCAGGCGGCTTATAAGCTGGATTTAACCACCAACACTTATACTTCCATTGCCGGATTGCCGGAGGCAAGAGGATTCGTCGGCGGAGCCTTCGTCGATGGTAAATTCTATGTAGTCGGTGGAATGAATGGCTCTTCTCAACAGTCCGCCACCTGTTTTGAATACAACCCGCCGACTGATACGTGGGTCGTAAAAGCCTCTATGCCTGTAGGAGTCGCTTATACCAATCACTGCATTACTCAAAGCGAATACTTTATATACATAATCGGCGGTGGCGCTAATATAAGCACATGGCCCGCCACCGACGCAGTGCAGGTTTACGATCCCAGAACCGACACCTGGACCTTGGAAACTCCCAGACTGCACGCCTGGGGCACAAACTCCGGTTGTTACATCCCGGCGAGTCAATCATTGTTCGACGGCGGCGGTTACGAATCAGGCTCCATTTATCATCAGGAAGCCTTCGTCGGCCAAATTATTGGAGGAGCTGCGCCGGATTTGGTAGTTACCCTCACTCCGCTTAATCCTCCGATTCAAATCCCCGCTTCTGGAGGAGGTTTCCAATTCGACGCCTCGATTGAAAACAACGCTTCCGGCGCCTTGACTTTCGACGCCTGGACCGAAGTTATTCTTCCCAACGGCACCGTATTCGGTCCTCTGATTCTGCGCACTAACCTCCCCATCGCCGCGGGGCAGACCATTAACCGCACCGGAATCGTGCAAAACGTTCCCGGTGGAGCCCCTCCCGGAAATTACACCTATGTAGGTAAAGTAGGCGTCCATCCCGATAGTGTAACCGACGACGACTCTTTTCAGTTCACCAAACTCGCAGGAGAAGGCGCACCTAACCACCACCAGGACTGGGCGGTGTACGGCTGGTTCGGAGACGAAACCACGCTGTCTTCGGTTCCGACCGAGTATCGTTTGGGCGACGCCTATCCCAATCCCTTCA
>CAYQZD010000219.1:0-2689 GCA_964421875.1 uncultured bacterium | reverse complement strand
CTATCATTTTGAACAAGTCGATACCAAATCGTCCAAGTTAACACAGAATCTGGGTGCTAACTTGCCAACCTGCAAACTTGTTTTAAACAAATAAATATAGGAACAAAACTTATGAAAAAAAAACTCTTATTCCTGATGTTTCTGCCGCTTCTTCTTACCGGGGTAGTCACCGGTCAGGGATTGCTATACCTCCCCGATTATTATTCCCAGTCGGACTTCCTTCCGACCTCTCCCGGAGTATCGGGCGACGCCGCCGGAGCTTTCTTCAATCCCGCGGTTTGGGGGATGGTTAAAGGTCCGGAACTGCAGTTTTATTGGAGCGACCTGGATCGAGAGCCCTGGGAAACGAAAAACTGGGCTGGCGTGATGGGCTCGAAGGGGCTGGGGTTCGGAATGCAGAATTGGACCTACGGCGAGCTGGTTGGAGGCGAATGGAAAGAACGCAGTCTCACAGATTACAACATCGCCCTGGGCGGAGGGGACGATGAGATGAGCTTCGGGCTGGGATACACCTGGTCCAAAGGAGATATCAGCCCCCGGATGGCTCGTGAAAATACGCTTTCATTAGGAACGCTGAACCGCCCCTGCCGCTATTTTTCTTTGGGGACTGCAGGTCATTACGGACTGAAACACAAGGATTTCCGCGGTGTAGTCGATGTCGGCCTCCGCCCGCTGGGAACCCCGATGTTGACGCTGTTCGCGGACGGTTCGATGTTCGACAGCCAACGCCTCGAAGATGCGGCTTGGGCGGTGGGCGCTGCGGTGGAGCCTGTGCCTGGAATCACAGTATTCGCGAAAAAATTCGGCGAGTCTGAAGGTTTCAATGTGGGGCTGGCTCTCTCACTTGGTTCTATAGGCTTCTCTTCAAGCTCCCATATGGATAAAGACGGCGCCAATGTATACCGCACTCACGGAATCAGACTTGGATACCCCCGCAAGAACATCGTCACCCCCAATACCTGCAAGAACAAGATGATGGTGAAGATGGATTTCGACAGCCGTTTGAAATACCGGCGCTATCGCTTCTTCGACTGGGAGGACCGTACCTTGATGGAAACCTTAAAAGCGTTGGAAGATGTGAAAAACGACGAAAGAGCCGCCGGAATCGCTCTCAGAATCACGGAAGATATGGGCGGCAACTGGGCGCTGATGTGGGAAGTCAGGGAAAAAATCAAGGAACTGCAGAATTCCGGTAAGAAGGTTTATGTGTTCCTGGAGCGAGGGGGAATGAAGCAGTACTATCTGGCATCCGTGGGCGACAAAATAATGGTGGATCCGGAGTCTATGGTGATTCTGCCGGGATTTGTGCTGGGTAGAACCTACTATCGCGGTATGACGGACAAGCTGGGGCTCGGCGTCGATGAATGGCGCTATTTCAAGTATAAATCCGCTTTTGAGAGCTTTTCCCGGAAGGATATGTCCGAGGCGGACCGGGAGCAGCGCAAAGCTCTCTGCGACGGCTGGTACGAAACTTTCAGGAAAGATATCTGCCGGAGCCGGGGGATGACTCACGAAGAATTCGACACAATTGTCAATAAGTTTCCCCTATTGAGCGCAGATTCGCTGCTGCAAAGAGAAATGGCGGATACTGTAGGCCGGTGGTGCGATATGGAAGATTACATCAAGGAGACGCTGGGGAAAAAACGCCTGGTCGGAGAAAAACCATTCGCGGCTATGATTCCTCAGGAAGACGAATGGGGTATTCCGCCGCAAATAGCGGTGATATACGCTCTGGGCGAATGCTCAATGAATACCGGGATACACGCCAAGCGGTTGAAGAATGTTATTAAGTGCGCGCGGGAAAATAAAAAGGTCAAGGCGGTGGTTTTACGCGCCGATTCTCCTGGCGGCGATGTGCTCCCTTCGGACATTGTGGCGGTGGAGTTGAAAAAGACGGCGGAGAAGAAACCGGTTATCGTGAGTCAGGGCTATGTGGCAGCTTCCGGCGGGTACTGGATTTCGATGTACGGCGACAAGATATTGGCCACGCCAATGACGGTTACCGGCTCCATCGGGGTTATCGGGGGCTTTTTATACGACGATGGTTTCGGGGATAAAATCGGTTTCACCTACGACCACACCAAGACCGGCGAGCATGCGGACATCTTTCGCGGAATGCGTATGCCGTTCTTAGGTTTCGAAATCCCCGACCGGAACCTCACCGACGAAGAGCGTGAATACGTCGGCAGGTTTATCAAGCAGCTTTACCGCGGATTCGTGGAACGGGTGGCTGAAAGCCGGAAGATGAAGGTGGAGGCGGTGGAGGAAGTCGCCCAGGGCAGGGTCTGGATAGGGCCCACGGGAAAGGAAATCGGCCTTATTGACGAAGTCGGCGGAATGGAGAAGGCGGTGGCGATGGCTCGAGAAGCGGCGGGAATCAAATCCCGGCGAAAGATTCAAATCGTAGAGATGCCGGAAAGAGGATTATTCAATCCCAATATGTTCCAACCCAGCCTGCTGGGCTATCGGGAAACCTTATTCCCGCAAGGCGTCGATAGTCCGGAATTGAACTACTACAGAATGCTGCTTAAGGCCGAGGGGAGACCGCTGTTGATGGTTCCCCCGGAATTATACTTGACAGATTGATTGAGCTTGATCAGAGCTTAGCAGGGGCGGGTGAAATCACCCGCCCTTTTTTTAGGCTCTTCGCTGAATTGTATGGGTAATGACAATCACGATTGAGGATTCA
>CAYQZD010000218.1:0-2892 GCA_964421875.1 uncultured bacterium | reverse complement strand
GTGCTTCAACGCGTTTACAAGCTCAGTTTCCCTTGAAAACTCCAGATTGAGATGAAGGTATCGTTCCAGTTTATCGCTCCCACCAAAGCTCAGATCCGGGAATTCCCCCAGAACCGCCAGCCGCAAATTGTCATCACCTTCCATTTCCATCACCCGCGGACAGATTACATCGCTTTGCACAATCTCCACCCGCTTCGTCCCGGGGTGAATCGCCTCATTCCATTGAAATCCCTGCGAATAAATCAGAAGCATCCCCAAATCGGCGGTTTTCTTAAGAAGGTCGATCGCCGTTACACAGTCTATATTGGTATTTTCCAGTAACAAGAGCTTCACTCCCAGTAGATTCAACCTATCTAATTCAAATCCTTCAGGATCGATTCCCTCTGCGCCGCGCAATGCAGGCGTAAGCGCTAACTTTTTCTTATTGTAAGCGTTTCTCACACCTTTAGCTTCCGGCGCCCAAATGAAATCCTGCTCCCTGCACATCCGGTACCAGAATTCCCAGTCCGCTTCGGCGCTGCTGTGGGATATTTCCACCAACTGGCACTTCAAACCCCGCCGCCAGCGCTCCTTCAGCTCTTCCGCCAACTTGGGCGTCTCTTTCGGAGAGGGGGGAACCGGTTCGGTTTCAAGATTGATTGTATAAGCGGAATAGAGCCTGGTGCGAGCCCGGTAGTCTTGGTTTGTCAAAGGTTCGTTCCAATCCGCCAGGAAATGGATGAAATTTCCGGAGGCTTTGCCCATACTTTCCAACATTCCGGCGGGGATATATGGGGGGATGTCCTCTTGAAGGTGATAGAAGAGTCTTTTACCTACCGAAGAAAGGTTAAATGTGGGCGTTCCCCATTCCTGGAAGTAATGATTGTCCGAGCCGTATCTCCAGTGACGGCTTATCGATAGAGTGTTCCGGTCGTTCTCCGATAACGTTTCCAGATACTGTTCCCAGATGGCGGGGAAATGTTCGGCGCCTCCGATTCGAGGTTTCCCTTCGCCCAAGCCGCAGCAATCATAATTGAACATCGCCGCCGCTTTTTCCAATTCTATTGTCGGATGGTCCACAAAGTGTTTCGAACCTAAAAGTCCCTGTTCTTCCCCGGCGAATGCGATGAACATCAGACTCCTTTTCACCGGTTTTTCCAACGAGGCGAATCCCCGCGCCAATTCCATCACCACCGATACACCGGAAGCGTTGTCGTCCGCGCCGAAAAATGTGTCCGAGACCGCGTTGACTCCGTTGTGATCCAGATGACCACCTATTATCAGCCATTCCTCTTTTAGCCGCGGGTCTGAACCGGGCAAGACGCCAATCACATTAGCGGCTGAAGCGGCGGGATTGTGTTTCAGCCTGGTCACTATCCTCATTACTTTTCCGGTATTGAATGATTGAATTCCCAGATTCAGTTTTTCCGCTGTGTCGCTGTAACGGCGGCCGGATCCGCGGAAAATATCGTCAGCCACGTGCTGGGAAATCATCAACACCGGTATTTCGGAATGGAAAGCTTCAAGGTGAATCGCCGCCCCTGAAATCGAGCGTTCCCTCCCGCAGAAGATAACTCCGGCTGCGCCCTTGGCGACAGCAATGTTCAATTTGTAATCGCGCCAGCGCATCGCCTGCCAATCCCGTTCCGGGCGGGGAGTGCCGCGGCTGATGAGGACAATTTTACCTTTAACGTCGATTCCTTCGTATTCATCATGCTCCATCTCCGGTTCGGAAATCCCGTAACCGACGAAGACCACTTCCGCTTTGATTTTACCCGACCCTGAATTGGTTATCAGATGAAAATCCTCTCCAGTCTGGTAATTTTTACCGCCGTGGCGGCCGTTCAGCAGTTTCAATTCGGCTTTAAGTTCCCTGTTATTGAGAATGGGGAAGGGCTGCAGGCAGCCTTTGGTTCCGCCCGGTTCAAGTCCGAATTCGGCGAACTTGTCCGCGATCCATTTTTCCGCCAGCGCCGCTTCCGGGTCGCCGCTTTTTCTGCCGGCAAATTCCGGACAACAGAGCGTCTCCACAAATTTTTTCGCCGAATCCCCGTCGAAGGGGACCGCTGAGGAATCGATTTTATACTTTACGGTTGAAGGCGGGGTGTTGGCAGGTTTTACATCAGCGGCGGTGAAAGCTAAGGGCAGGAGGATGAGCATTATCGCGGTGAAAACGACAATGCAAATCAGCGGTATCGAGCGGTAGATGAGTGTGTCGATATTGTCATTGAATGATAACATTACAATGTTCCCGGAGATTGGATTAAGAAAACAGCGGAAATTGGACTTTCGGTATTCGGAGATACTCTTTTTTTCACATCTTGTTCAGTTTAGCAAAAAAAAGACACATTATCAAACCCGGTTGAGAATAATGTTCTATGAATCCTAAGGATGGGTTATAATCCACCCGATGAGTAAGGGCAAAACCAGAGGTATCTTGGATCTTTACTTACAGTTCTCTCAATGATGGTTTTTTTGGAATTCGTTTAAGGATTTATTATATTTACAGGATATTTTAATTGTCCGGTATGGTTTTGAAGATGATTTGGATGTAATATTGCTTTATCAATTCACTTGGACTGTTCGTGTTTAAGCGAGAGAGTTACAAACAACTTTCACTTCATCTTAATATTATTATATACAAATACTTGCGATTGTCATTTTGAACGCAGTTAAGGATCTCCAATTTCCAATAAGTTTATGTTTAACAAGGAGATTCTTCGCTTCGCTCAGAATGATATATATATTTATGGTTCATCGCTGTTTCGTGTGGGTAATTATTTAGGCGTATTATATTCCCTTTGATTTTTCCCCAAGTTCGATAATCCCCCCTGCCCCCCTTTAGAAAAGGGGGGAATTGCGGGCAGCCCTAAAGAAGGAGGGAAAGCGGATTGTCCCCCTTTCTTAAAGGGG
>CAYQZD010000217.1:0-2930 GCA_964421875.1 uncultured bacterium | reverse complement strand
GTTTTAACTGAATATGCATCTGCGTCATCAGCGAAAATCTACGTTAATCTGTGATTCTAAGAATCTTTACACAGAATCTAAGTAAGAAACAGCTCCACATTATCTCATTATAAACCTATAACATAAACAGGAGAAGTCTAATGAGAAGTATTTTAACAATCCTGATTTCAGTTGCCTTGCTCATCGCAGTGAGCCCGGGTTATTCGCTGGATAAACTGCAGCTTGAGCAGTTGGGTATGAACGAAGAAGCGGCGTCAGCGGCGCAGGGAACAGACTGGAAGCATCCGGGTTTATCCGGCGGGACAATGGACCCCATAACCTGGAACAACCTCCCCGACGCGCCGGTAACAGTATGCCGGGCGGCTATCGGACGTATTGGCAATTATGTCTATATCTTCGGCGGCCAGGGAACCGGCGGCGGCAGCACCGCGCTGGCCTTCAATCTCACCACCCTCCAGTGGGAAACCTCAACAACGCCGACTATTACCGGCGCTAACTGGTCGGCGGCGGTGGTGGGCGATTCTATACTCTATCTCTGGCCGACTACTCTATCCACAACGATTCAGGCCTTCACTCCCACCGGCGGCGGACCCACAGGAGTCTGGAGTTATGTGGCTGAGTATCCCATAACCACATGTATGAACGCGATTGCCTGGGACGGAGGAAACTATATCTACAGCGCCTGTTCCTTCATCTCAAATCAAGACTTGGCGTATCGTTTCAACCTCTCTACCCAGTCTTTTGAGCAGATAGCTAATTTGCCCGCAGGACGTGGATTTGGAGGCGGCGCCTTCGTCAATGGTAAATTCTATGTTCTGGGAGGAACCGATACCGGTAACAATTACACCAACACCACCTACGAATACGACCCCGGCACAAACAGCTGGACCTCTAGAGCGCTAATGATTAAAGCTTCTTCCTTCAACTGTTTCAATACCGCTACCGATGGGAATATGATTTATCTTGTGGGTGGAGGCGGTGGCAACGCCACCAGTATTCCCGCCACTGACACAGTTCAGGTCTATAACACCACCACCGATACCTGGGCAATTGAAACTCCCCGCTGGAGCGCCACCACCGGCACCAATGCGGCTTGTTATGTCGAAGCCGAACATTATCTCATCGACTGCGGCGGTAGAGACCTTTCCACCACCTATTACAACACCTTCAGAGGCGACCTCCCCGGCGGACCCACCAATTTCCGGTTAACTTTAACACCCCATAATCCCCCTATTCAAATCCCTGCGGGAGGCGGTAGTTTCAATTTCGACGCCACCATCGAAAACAATCTGCCGAACTCAATGACGCTTGACGCCTGGACCGATGTCGTTTTACCAAACGGTGCGCATTACGGACCGCTGGTGCTCCGAACCAATGTTCTCTTCCCCGCAGGAGCGACCTTAATGCGAACCCTGGGTCAAAATGTCCCTGCAGCCGCGCCGCCGGGAAACTACACTTATTGGGGTTACGTCGGTGTATTCCCTGATTCGGTTTTCCGTAGTGACAGCTTCGATTTCTCCAAGCTGGCGGGAGACGCGGTTCCCAATCATAACCAGGAGTGGGAATGTTACGGCTGGTTGGGGGATGAAACTGCGCTTACTGCAACTCCCACGCAATTCATTTTAGGCGGCGCCAGCCCCAATCCCTTCAACCCGACCACCACTATCAGCTTCACCCTGCCGGAAACGGGTAAGGTTACATTGTCAGTCTTCGACATCACCGGCCGGGAGGCGGCGCGGTTAGTCGAGGGCGAGATGTTCGCCGGACATCATAATGTGGTTTTCGATGGGACTGGTCTGGCTTCCGGGGTGTACTTTTATAAACTGACAGCGGATGGTGTCAGCGATGTTAGGAAGATGATATTGGTGAAGTAGATGCGAGATGCGAGATTCGAGTTGCGAGTATCGAGTCGGATGTTTGAAGTTAGAAATCCCCGCTGGCAAACCGGCGGGGATTTTTTTTATTGAATGCTATTGCATTTTTGTTTATTTTATTGTACAATTGAAAAATTAGACTTTCCTTCTTAGATTGCCGCGATATTGACCTTCTGTTGATTTCAGTATTTTTCTTTAGTTTAAAACTATTATATATACTGTTACTCTCCCAACAAATCTCTTAATCCAAATTATAGAAAGGTGTGGATAATACCTCGACTCCCTCGATTTCTGCGCCATCCTAATCAATTAAAAAAGTAAGGAGAACAAATGAACAAGAAAATTGTCTCAATTGTTCTGACGCTCTTACTTTGCACAGCGCTTTCTGCCGCGGAAGGTAAAATCGTTTTACCGTCCCAAATCACGATTTCGGACTATATGTCGGAATTGAATCCCTGGTTCGGCCTCAGGGATAACAACGCGCCGCCGGTGGTCAATGTTACCGACGAACTTGTCGAAGAGACTTTCGGGGATTGGGGCTCAAGCTGGTCCGGACTACAATATCATCGGGGCAATATTTTCTATGTTGACAGCACCGTAAACCTGCATGAACACCGCCTGCATCTCGAGGCAACTGGCGCGCAGGATATGTGCTTTATCGTTTACCAGGGAACAGTTTTGTTAGGTGTTTACAATCTGGTGGATTCGGTGACCATCCCCAATCAGGGTCTAGGAAATCAGTTCTATTCCTCAGGAACAAGGGATTTTGAACTGACTCAGGGCAACTATTACTTCATCGGCATCGCCTGGTCCGGCACCTGCGCTTACGCCCGAGGCGGTCCCAGTCCGCCAATACCCTGTTCCTTCGGCAGCCTTCAGTCCGGTGTAGCCGGTAATCTTTCGACTCCGGCTTGGCCGGTGCAGCCCACTATAGAGAACCGCTATTCCACTTTTCAGGGGTATCATCAGACGATTGTAACCGGTCACTCCGCGCGTCCCACCGCGCCTCAATCCCCGGAAAACTTCACCGTGGCTCACAATCAGGCTCAACTAACA
>CAYQZD010000216.1:0-3111 GCA_964421875.1 uncultured bacterium | reverse complement strand
CTCTACGAGTATTAATAGACCTTTAGAATTGGTATCATCTTTCTTAGAAGCTCATCCCAATTTTAAATCAGGAAATGATGCTATTGGAAGTCTAATAGTTGATCATGTAGTTATATCAAATCGAGAATATGTTACTGCTGAACATATATATAAATACTCAAATGCGGAAGGATTAGTTGAATATCTAAAGGCAATAACAAAAAGTTGTCTAAATGAGACCATAAGAATTAAGGCTTTAGAAAGTATAGCTGAATATTATGGTAATATCAAAGAAACATTTAAACAAATTGAAATATACCAGAACATTTTAGATTTTTGTCTTAATGAAGATAAAAGTGATGAATTAAACGCAATGATTGGAAAGATTTATCAAGATGCTAAAGATTATAAAAAGGCAAAAACTCATTATATGCTGATTAAAAGTCCAAGCAATATGCAAAAGTATTATTTATGGGAATGTTTTTGTGAATTAGGTGAAACTACAGAAGCAAACAAATTGCGAGGAGAATTAGAAAAAACCGATGATTACACAGTGATTTATTCTATTCAAATGTATGATCAAATAAAAAAGTTACAAAGTTATGTTAATGACCTCCAGTGTTTGATAATTAATGATTTAGATGCTGAATTTGACACATACTCTATTAAAGTGAAAGGTTATGTTGTAAATAATCTGCCTAATATAGTTAGAAATGTTAAAATAAGTACGCATGTTTCAGATGAATACGGAAATAATACTAAAGAGAGCTATGATTATATCGATATAATATATCCCGGCAAGAAATCATTATTCGAGATTTCAGTTTTCTATGGGAGTAATTGTCCTAGTTCGATAAAATATGGAGCAAGAATTATAGACTACACGAAGTATTAAATGCGAATTACTGTTAGGTAAAAAATTTTTGTAGGCCGACTTACTTGAAACCGACAAGCGTATTCTTTATAAGGCGGGTCTGAATGACCCGCCCTACATACTGGAATGTTTTAAAGATACGGATGTCAGGTCTCCGCTTCGCTAAAGACCTGACATAACGCGATATATTATGGTGGGTTAAGAACCCACCCTACAGGTCTTTAGACTTGCGGACTTGCTGACCTGCAGACTTGCAGACTTTTATACTTTTTTACTTTTATACTTTCACACTTTCATACTTTCATACTTATTTATGAGGACGCTATGCCGAGATTACTTTTGACGATTGCGCTGCTGGCCGCAGCGGCGGCTCCGATGGGGGCGGAGGAGTCCCAGCCGTCGAACACGGTAGGCTACATCGCCTGGGACTGCGCACCCGGCGCCTGGACCCCCTTCGCCTTCCCCTTCACCTATTACCGGCAGGGTCATCAGCCCACTTTTAGCCTGAACGACATCTTGACCGGAACCTTCACCGCCGGAAATCAAACCACCGCCGACCGGGTTTACGACCAGAACACCGGCGCGACGGCTTATTTCAGCGAACTTAGCGGTCAGTGGGAAGGGAATCTCACGCAAATCGTTCCGGGGCGCGCCTATTGGCTGAGGGTGAACGCGGAAAGTCCCGCGGCGCGGGCGGTCAGCGCCGGGGAAGTCGATTTGACGCAAATCACCATAGGGACAATGGCCGCCGGGATGTTCACTCCGGCGGGACTGCGCGACCCCGGCGCTGTTCCCTTGAACGCTTCGCGCCTGGTGGAATCCGGCTTCACCGGGGGGGATTATTTCAGTTCCGACCGGGTTTTCGACCAGAACACGCTGTCGTTTTCCTATTACGACGCTGCGGTCAGCGCCTGGCGGGGGGCGCTGCAAGGATTGCAGCCCGCTCACGCGCTCTGGATAATGGTGCAGGCGGGTCATAACGGCTTCGAATGGGTTTACACCCCTCCGGCGGGACTATCGCGCGCCAGTCTGCAAAGCGCGGACAAGGCTGCCGACTTATCCACGGAACGGAAACAGCCCCTCAAACCCGGAACCCAGGAGTGATTCCCCAACCCGGAAACATCTAAATCGGAGTGAGCGATGACATTTGCATACAGAGTATTAACGGCGCTGGCGGTCTTAGCGCTGGCCGGCGTTGGATTGACCGCCCTTTCCCAGCCTCAGCAGCAGCCCTTGATGTTCCACAACCTCACCGACAACCCTCACCAGGGGGGTCAGCTTTTACCGGTGATGTTCGACAATCAACCGGCGGCGGAGGGCTGGGTGATTCAGATTATCTGCGACGGCGCCGAGGACGGCGTCGACCCGCCCATCTCTTCGGGGCCTCAAGCGGGGATGCCTTCGGACGACGACTTTCTGGCGGATTCGACACAGAATCTGGTGAGTTACTGGCGGATTAACGGTCAGTCGGTGATGGGGGAACATTACGCCGGGATTTTCCTCCCCTTCCAATACCTGCTCTGCCTGGAAGAGGGCGCGGGGACCGAGCCGGTTATCAATGTCGGCGACCGCATCTACCTCCGGGTCTTCGACGCGGAACATTGGTCCACCGCTACGCGCTATGTGGATATGACCGCCGTTTATCAGGCAGTCTATACCACCGGACTGCCGGAAACTGTTTACGGCGCGGAGTTTTCGCCGCTGGGAGTCAATCCGGTGGACGGAGGCGTGGTGGTCACCGAATGGAAACTGCACCAGAACTATCCCAACCCCTTCAACCCCCTCACCACCATCACCTACGATGTGCTGAATAAGGGGCGGGTGTATCTGTCAGTGTATAATGTGACCGGCCAGGAAGTGGCTCGGCTGATGGAGGGGCAGACCCTTCCCAACGGCCGCTATACCGCATCCTGGGACGCGCGGGATTTTTCCTCCGGCGTCTATTTCTACCGTATCCGGGTGGAAGCTGAGGAGGGGGGGACTTTCAAGTTTGTGCGGAAACTGGCGCTGGTGAAATAAAAACAGCTTGTCCGCCTCCCGGCGGATTGCCAGTTACAGATTATAAGCCCTCCGAAATTGGGGGGCATTTTTTTTATGAAAATACTTGACTTTAATAAAAAATTATGTTTATATAATAACAACTATACATCTTTTCATCTCCGACTAAATCCCAACTCCGACACCTCGATTATAAGCCAATTCAGGTTCATCGCTGTTTCGTGTGGTTAATTATTTAGGCGTATTATATTCCCTTTGAT
>CAYQZD010000215.1:0-3188 GCA_964421875.1 uncultured bacterium | reverse complement strand
CCGCTATTTTCAGGATAAACCATCATAGATGGTCTCTTTTCGCGACCATCCACAACGAAGGATGAAATAATGGCTCGCGAGGAAACGGTAAATCTATTTTCAAGGTAAATAGAGCGGACTATGAGATTTCACACTAAATATCTGGTTTTCAACACCAAGACCAAGCGGGAATATATCAACATCACCTCCAACGTGCAGGAAGCGGTGCGGGAAGCTGGGATTCGGGAGGGGATGGTTCTGGTTTCGGCGATGCACATCACCGCGGGAGTCTATGTCAACGACGCGGAACCGGGGCTGATACAAGATATCGACGACTGGCTGGAAGGACTTGCGCCCTTTTCCGATTACCGCCATCACCGCACCGGCGAAACCAATGGCGACGCCCACTTGAAGTCGCTGCTGGCGCACCACCAGGTGATTATCCCGGTGACGGAGGGGAAGCTCGATTTTGGGCCCTGGCAGCAGGTTTATTACGCCGAGTTCGACGGCCGCAGGCGCAAGCGCGCCATCATCAAGGTTATGGGGGAATAGCCTGCACTCCGGGGCGATAATCCTTCCGAGACGGCGTAGAATATTGACGGGTTAGATTAGTTCGCGCCTTATGTAGGGATTTGATTTATCAAATCCCTGTATTAAAATAACTTAAGAACGGGCTTGATAAATCAAGCCCCTACAATTCCACTCTTGGAGTATTCAGGCAGCACGCCCTTTATGAGCAACCCAAATCCCATACTGGTGGAAGTTACCCGCGGCCGTTTGCTGGAATCGGCGCATAGAGGCGCGGCGGCGGTGGTGGACAGCCGGGGCGAAGTTTTAGCGTGGTCGGGCGATATCGACGCCCCCGCTTACCTGCGCTCCTCGGCTAAACCGATGCAGGTTCTGCCGTTGATACTATCGGGAGCGGCGGAACATTTCGGGTTTTCTCCGCAGGAAGCCGCTTTGATGAGCGGCAGTCACAGCGGGGAGAGGATTCACACAGACCTAACGCTGGGCATCCTGCGCAAAATCGGTCTGAAGCCGGAACAGCTCCAGTGCGGCGTTCATTCTCCGTTGGATAAAGAGGCTCGGACCGAATTGAAGCTTCGGAGCCAGCCCGCTTCAGCCCTGCATAACAATTGCAGCGCCAAGCACGCTGCGATGCTGGCGGGCAGTATTTACAGGGGGTATCCCCCGGATAGTTACCTCGATTTCGACCATCCCTGGCAGAAGGAAATCCTGGAGGTTATCGCGGAGCTGGCGGAAGTCGAGCCGGAGGAAATCGAGTTGGGGGTGGACGGGTGCGGGGCGCCGGTGCATGCGCTCCCCTTGCGGAAGGCGGCTTTGGCGGCGGCGAAATTGGCGGGATTATCAGGCGCGGAGGGCGCATTGGGGGCGGCTTGCGAAAGAGTATTCGACGCTATGACCCGGCATCCCTATTTGGTGGCGGGAAGGGGGCGCATCTGCACCGAATTAATTGAAGCCGGGGGCGGGGAACTTATCGCTAAGGCGGGGGCGGAGGGGTATTACCTTGCCGCTTTCAGGGATAAGGGGCGGGGTATCGGGCTTGCGGTGAAAATCGACGACGGGGCGGAGCGGGCGCGGGATTTGGTAGTAGTGGAAACGCTGGACGGGCTCGGCGTTTTCAAGGGAGAAATCATCGGCGTCTTAGATAAATACCGCAGCCGTGATATATTGAATCATTCCGGAATGAAGGTAGGGGAAATCCTCATTCGAGGGTCTCTATCGCGACCTGGCGCAACTTAGGATGAAAATGTTGTTCGTTTCTCGTTTCTGGTTGCTTGGCTACTGGTTTTTAAACCACAGATTACACAGATGCCACAGATAAATTGATAATTGTAACGGAATATCACCCGATTGCTTCGCTTCGCTCGCAATGACAACTTGAGTTTTCCGGCGGAATAAGATTCCGCCCTACATTTCTCGCAGCTTGAAGCTTGCAACTCGCAGCTATTCTTATGATAAGTCATGGGAGTAAAGAGATAAAATGAACCGTCGGGGATTTATAAAAGAGTGCCTTACCGGGGCGGCGGTGTTAACGGCGGGGGGCAGGGCGGGGCGCGCCTTTGGCGGCAAGGATATCGAGCCGCACTGGGTGGAGGCGCGCTATTACGAGAAGCTGCCCAATAAGCGGGTGAAATGCCTGCTGTGCCCGCGGGAATGCGCCATCGACAACCTGGAGACCGGTTATTGCGGAGTGCGCACTAACCGGGGGGGGATATACTACACGATGGTTTACGGGCGGCCGGTCACGGCGCACAACGACCCCATCGAAAAGAAACCGTTGTTTCATTTTCTGCCCGGCTCCAAAGCCTTTTCCATCGCCACCGTGGGCTGCAATGTCAACTGCAAGTTCTGCCAGAACTGGGAAATTTCTCAGGTGGGTCCTTCGCAGGTTCCTTCTTACGATGCGCCGCCGGAGGTGATTGTCGAGTCCGCCAAAAGCGGGGGGGCGCAGTCGATAGCCTACACCTACACCGAGCCGGTGGTTTTCGCGGAATATATGTATGACACGGCGCGATTGGGGCGGAGCCGGGGGATCAGGTCGGTGATGATAACCAACGGTTATATAAACGCTCAACCGATGATCGACCTGTGCGGAGTTTTGGACGCGGTCAAGGTCGATTTGAAGGCGTTCACCCAGAAATTCTACGATGAAATGGTGACCGGGGAACTCAAACCGGTGCTGGATACGCTGGAGCTGTTGAAAAAGCAGGGGATGTGGACTGAAATTGTTTATCTGGTCATCCCCACCTGGAACGACGACCCGGGCGAAATCCGGGAGATGGCACAGTGGATTAAATCCGACTTGGAGGTGGACACACCGGTTCATTTTTCCCGCTACCATCCGCAGTATCTGGTGAAAAACATCCCTCCCACGCCGGTATCGACTTTAGAAAAGTGCCACAGCATCTGCCGCGAAGAAGGGCTGCGTTATGTCTATATCGGCAATGTGCCGGGGCATCGCGCGGAAAAGACCTACTGCCCCGAATGCGGCGAAGTGGTGGTCGATAGGACCGGGTATTACATCAAGTCGGTGAACATTAAGGAGGGCCGGTGTATAAAATGCGGGGCGCGGATTGCGGGGGTTTGGGGGTAGGTGGAATGGCGCTTGGGTCTGGGGGCTGGAGGGCTAGGGAAGAGAATTCACTGGCAATGATGGCTATGGTGGCTATGCACAGTGCGGAATC
>CAYQZD010000214.1:0-3211 GCA_964421875.1 uncultured bacterium | reverse complement strand
ATTACAAGGGATTTGATAAATCAAATCCCTACATTTCTATCCATTAAACAGATTTGAAATTGAAAAACCGACTTGGGCAACACTCTCTTGGGGAATCGCTATAAAACGAAAGTATAAATCTCAATTATATAACTACCGTTGATGGTTGAAGTTTTTTATTGTCGATGAGTAATCGCAGAATCCGGATTTCTACGAAGCTTTACATCATCAGCAAATGCGGAGATTCACCATGCGAACACAGTCTATGTTCATTTTATTGGTAGTTTTCTCTGTCGCTTTTACGGACAGTTTGGGCGCGGCGGGGGCGGGGACGGACTGGGGGAAAGCTTTAAGCCAGCAGGACAGCACTGCTGAAGACTGGTTCAAACGGGCGATGGAGACTAAAAAGACGGTTGAGAAGATTGAGTTTCTCAGCCGCGCCATTGAACTTAATCCCGAATACGCCGGGGCTTACAACAACCGAGGTGACGCGTATTTTTCCAAGAAGGATTACGACCAGGCTATTGAAGATTTCGCCAAAGCCGCCGAAATCGACCCCGGTATAAGCAATCCTCTGCATCCCCAAGCTTTCCAACTTAGAGGGAAGCGGCGTTTCAAGCTCGATAACTACAGCGGCGCTATCGACGATTTTACCCAGGCGATTGAGCTGAAGAGCGACTTCGCGGAAGCTTACCTTAGCCGGGGGGACGCCTACTTTATCGAGAAGGAATTCGATGCGGCGATCGCCGATTTCAAGCGCGCCAAGGAACTCAACCCGGAGATTAAACAGAGTTCAAATTATCCCAAGGCTCACGACCGCAGAGGGGATAAGTATTTTCAGGAGGAGGATTTCGACCGAGCCATTGAACATTTTGTCCGCGCCCGCGAAATCAATCCCAGGCTCTCCAGGAATCCGAATTACACCGAGGCGCACTATCTGAGGGGTAAGATTCACCAGTCTAATAACGACTATGAATCTGCGGCAGGCGATTACTCCCGGGCTATCGAAATCGATTCCAAACACAACCTGGCTTTCAAATTCAGAGGTGAAGTATTTTTTATCCTGGAGGACTACACTAAAGCGATATCCGACTTTTCCCGCGCCAGGAGTTTGAACAAAAACCTGGAACTCCCCAATTACGCTCCGTCACACCGGAACCGGGGTGAAAATTATTTCACCGCGGGCCAATTCGCGCAGGCAATCGAAGATTTTAACCGCGCGGTCGAACTTAATCCGGAAGCGGAACTGATCCCCAACCATCCCATCGCTTACAATAACCGAGGTTTGGAGTATTTCCAGCAGACGGAATACAATAGAGCCATACGGGATTACAGCTCTGCGCTGGAACTGACGCCGGAATATACCGATGCGCTGAATAACCGCGGCGACGCGCATTTTATGAAGGAGGATTACGACCTGGCGATAACCGATTTCGGGCAAGCCGCTGAAATCGACCCGGAATATGAAATTAGCGGAAACCACGAGCGAGCCTATGGCAAGCGCGGGGACATCTTCTTTGAGCGCAAGCGCTATAGCGAAGCCATCTCGGACTATAACAGCGCCAATGAAATCAATCCCGAACTGGACCTGAATCCCAATCACTCCCGGGCTTACAATAACCGGGGGCTGGAATATTTCTCAAATGACGAATTTGACTCGGCGATTGCGGATTATGATGAATCCATCGAACTAGACTCAGTCTTCGCGGAAGCCTATAATAACAGAGGAATGGCTTACCGAAAAAATGACGATGACGAAACCGCCCTATGGAATCTGACCCAGGCGATTGAAATCGACCCGGAATACTCCATAGCTTTTAGGAACCGCGCCGATTTGTACTATGACAACGCCGAATATGATTTCTCCATCGATGATTATGTCAGGGCGATGCAGATTAATCCGGAGATGAAGCTGAACCAAAGCCTGGGCAAGGCTCACAAAAGCCGCGGCGATGTCTATTTCTCCCAAGGGGAAATCGAGGCGGCCTTGAAAGATTACGATCGCGCGGTGGAGCTCTATCCCACATATTCCGAAGCGTATAACAACCGAGGCGAGCTCTATTACAGCCAGGGCGACGTGGCCAAATCCATAGCGGATTTCAGCCGGGCCATAGAATTCAAAGAGGGGTACGTGCAGGCTTTCGACAACCGCGGCGCCGCATACTTCGATATTATGGAATACACTCTGGCCATCGACGACTTTTCCACCGCGACGATGTTAGAACCCAAAATAAAGGCGAATCAAAAGTTCTCAAAAGCGCATTTCCATCGGGGAACCATCTATTTCGAAGATAAAGACTATGATTCGGCGCTGTTTGATTTTACCGAGGCTATCAGACTCAATCCCAAATACTCCGAAGCCTATCACTTCCGGGGAAGAAGTAATTTTGAGAAGGGCAAGTTCGCGCAAGCTGTAATCGACTACGATGAAGCGATTTATCTGACGCCCGATTTTCCCGAAGCTTTTCACAGCCGGGGCCTAGCTTACTGCGCAATGAAAGATTTCGGAGGCGCGGTGATGGACCATAGTAAAGCTATACAGCTTCGTCCCGATTACGCCGAAGCCTATCACAGCCGCGGTATAGCCTACGCCAGCAAAGGCGATTACCAGACCGCCATAAAAGATTATACCAGCGCCACTGAGATAGACCCGCAATATGCGGTCGCCTATAACAGTATCGGCGACGCCTACTTCAATATGAGACAATTCAACGACGCTATGATGTTCTATACCCGCGCGGTGGACATCGACCCCTACTATTCTCAGGCTTACAACAGCCTGGGAAACACCAGTTTTATGATGGGAGATTTCAACGACGCTAAAGAATACTACTCCAAAGCCATTAAAATCGACCCAAAATTTGCGGCAGCCTACAACAACCGCGGAGTGGTATGCCGGCGTCGAGTGGAGACGCGGCAGGCGTTGGCAGATTATACCAAAGCGATTGATATCAACCCCGGCTACAAGGAGGCTTACTACAACCGGGCGCTGGTGTACAAGCTGGTTGAGGACTATGAAAACGCGCGGTTGGATTTCATCAAGGTGATAGAACTGGGGCATCCCCGGGCGGAAGCCGAACTGGAAAAGCTCTTGCGGGGAAGGTAGTCCTTTCATATCACTTTTGGTTTATGAAGTACGCGAATTATTTGTCATTCTCGCAAGTGAACGAAGTGAACGCGTCGGGAATCTGAACTTAGAATTTATCAGCTGTCAGATTCCAGGCAAGCTAGA
>CAYQZD010000213.1:0-3252 GCA_964421875.1 uncultured bacterium | reverse complement strand
ATAAATCCTAATCAATTGTCTTTATTAGACTAAAAGTTGGGACAGTAGTGATATCACATTGGGAGCGAGGGAATGAATTGATGAGAGAGCTTTATCACGATTATCCGAAAAATATTCGAATTATACTTTGACCTTGAAAAGAAAGTTTATTATTTTTTCATTAGTAGGAGTGATATTATTCATCTGTATCGCTTTGGTCGCCCGGATTTGGTCTGCATTCCCACGCAGGAGCGTTGGAACGAGGAAACAGCTTGTAGGGGCGGTTCGCGAACCGCCCAACTTGAAGACTTGTGGACTTGCTGACTTGCTGACTTATTTTCAAGGTAGACTCAATGGAAATCTTCAACACCGAAGGCGAATCCGCTTCTTACCGGCCATTGGCGGAGAGGATGCGCCCTATTACTCTGGAGGAGTTCGCCGGACAGAAACATCTGCTGGGAGAAAAAGGCCTGCTACGCGACCTCTTTCAGCGGGGGATGGTGCCCTCGATGATTTTCTGGGGGGAGCCGGGATGCGGCAAAACTACGCTTGCGCGGTTGATTGCAGAGCAGGGGGAACTGGTGATGCGCGAGCTTTCTGCGGTGAACAGCGGGGTGAAGGATTTACGGGAAGTGATCGAGTTCGCGCGGCTGCAACGGGGGGTCAAGGACAGAAAAACCGCTTTGTTCATCGACGAGATTCACCGCTACTCCAAATCCCAGCAGGACGCTTTACTGCACGCGGTGGAAGACGGCACGCTGATTTTAATCGGCGCCACCACGGAAAATCCCTCCTTCGAGGTGATACCCCCGCTGCTATCGCGGGCGAGGGTGCTGCGTTTCGAACCTTTGAGCCCGGGGGATTTGGAGTCTATACTGCAGCGGGCTTTGGAGACGGACGAGTTGTTGCTGGAGGCCGGGGTGGTTTTTGAGGAGGAGGCGAGGGACTTTCTGGTAAAATTTTCCGGCGGCGACGCCCGGATAATGCTCAACGCGCTGGAGATTGCGGCGGAGCTTACCGCTGTAGTTGAAGGAAAGCGCAGAGTGACAGCTGAGACCGCGGCACGGGCCTTACAGCGCAAAGCCGTTTACCACGATAAGAAGGGGGATTATCATTACGATTTAGCCTCGGCGTTTATCAAGTCGATGCGCGCTTCCGATCCTGACGCCGCGATGTTTTATATGGCGAAAATGATTGCCGGGGGAGAAGAGCCTACTTTTATCGCCCGGCGGATGGTGATTTTAGCTTCGGAGGATATCGGCAACGCCAACCCTTTCGCCTTGACGATGGCGGTGAGTTGTTTTCAGGCGGTTTCGATGATAGGAATGCCGGAGGCGCGGATAATTTTAGGGCAGACCTGCGCTTATCTGGCTTCCAGCCCCAAGTCGAACGCAGCTTACCAGGCGATTGACGAGGCGATAAATGACGCTAAAGCAAATCCGGATATCTCCGTCCCTTTAAAACTGAGAAATCCGGTAACATCGCATATGAAAGCCTGGGGATACGGCAAAGATTACACCTATCCTCACAACAAACCGGAGCACTTCTACGAAGAGAACCTGCTGCCGGAGAAGCTGTCACAAAAAATCTATTATCGTCCCACGACTCAAGGGAGTGAGAAATCGATAAAGGAACGATTGGAGAGGTGGTGGAGCAAAAGGCGGAAAAAATGATACTGCGGAGAGTGAACACCTTAATTTTGCTCGCCGCGCTTGTTTTGTCGAAGCCGGCGTTTTGTCGTGTGATCCGGGTTCCCTCGGAACAGCCCACGATTCAGGCGGGGATTAACGCGGCGGTGAACGGGGATACGGTCCTGGTCGAGCCCGGTGAATACACCGGAAATGGAAATTACAATATCGACTTTCTGAGCAAAGCGATAACTGTCACCTCGGAGGCTGGCCCGGACAGCACCGTAATCGAAGTCGATGAACTGGGAAGAGGTTTTTACTTTCACAGCTATGAAACGGAAGCTTCGATTTTGGAAGGGTTTAAAATCACCGGGGCGAACGTTCCTTTGGAAGGTTGCGGCGGAGGGGTTTTCTGCTACAACGCTTCGCCCACCATTCGGAATAATCTGATTACTGAGTGCTATGCGTATTGGGGGGGCGGGATTGCGTGCCTTCTATCTTCGCCGATAATCGACGATAATCTAATCACAGCCAATACCGCCGATAAGGGAGGCGGCATCGCCAGTCTGGGTTATTCGACACCGCTGATTAGGAATAACCGGATAACCAACAACACTGCAGTCGGCGGTTGAGGGGGGTGCGGAGGCGGCGGGATCCGCTGCGACGAATCGAATCCGGTGATTATCGGAAACCACATCAGCGGAAACCTGACATTTTACGGAGGCGGGGGAATACACGGGTTTATGTCGGGGCCCAGGATGGAGGAAAACGTAATCATCAACAATCGAGCTTCGGTTTACGGCGGGGGAGTCTTTCTATACTTTTTCGGCAATGGATTTCTACGGAGAAACCTAATCGCCGGTAACGAGAGCGAATACGGGGGCGGAGTCTGCGTCAATACTTCCGCCGGAGTGCGGATGGAGAACAACACAATTACCGAGAACAGATGCCAGGTATGGGGCGGGGGGATTTACACCGAGACATTTTCCTATCCTGAAGTTCTCAACTGCATTGTTTACGGCAACGATGCGGGCAATTACCGGGATATTTTTGTTTCAGGCAACGATTCAATCTCCATACACTATTCCGATGTGTACGGGGGTTGGCCGGGAATAGGGAACATCGACGCCGACCCCTTATTCGCCGACCCTATTATGGGAGACTTCAACTTAACCTGGGCGAATTATCCGGAGCCCGACTCCACAAAATCTCCCTGCATCGACGCCGGCCTTCCCGATTCCTCCTATTTCGACCCGGACAATACCCGCAACGATATGGGGACGTTTTACTTCCACCAATACCTCCCCGCTATTCGGGACTTGACCATATCGTTGTCAGCGGATACGGTTCGTATAATCTGGAGTACAGTTCCGGGGGCGGCGGAGTATTTGATTTTTAATTCCGACCAGCCATATTTTCTCCCGCAGTTCCCGCCGGTTATGACCGTGCCAGCGCCGGACACATCGGTGATTCTTACGGGGATATCCCGTCCTGCTGTTTACTATTTGGTTATCTCCAGAAGGTAAGTTTCCAAATTGAAGAAGTCTGCAAGTTACGAGTGACGCGTATCGAGTCCGCACCTATAGCTATTTTTTGGTTCCTCGCTGTTTTGTATGGGTAAATAAACAATGGTGTATTGTTAGAA
>CAYQZD010000212.1:0-3370 GCA_964421875.1 uncultured bacterium | reverse complement strand
GAAATCCGCGATTCAGCAAATCGATTAAAGGAAAATAGGGTGTATTTTGCGAATAAGCATAGGCTTGTCCGTCCAGCCATTGAATCTCTTCCAGGTTTAAGGAGGCCTTGAATTCCTCGACCAGACGGGTTTTCCCGGCGCCGGTTTCACCGGAGATTGAAAAGATCGTGCCCTCGCCCTTACGGAGAGCGTCAGCCGCTTCCCCCAATTGGGTGAGTTCCACTTCCCTTCCGATCAGATCCGCCCTTAAACCGTGGCGACGACGCGTCGTGGTGGGCAGTTCCCGAGAAGATACAACCTTAAAAATCTGAATCGGTTCTGCCCTGCCCTTGACCTTGGTCGGTTCCAAGGCTTCGAACCGGAAATAGCCTTCCGCATGGCGGAATGTATCCGGCCCCACAACGATTTCATTGCCCTTAGCAAAACTGCTCAATCGAGACGCTACATTTATGGTATCTCCGGCAACACCATGGGTTCCCTTCTCCAAATTTATTTCCCCGGTCACCACCAGGCCGGTATTGATACCTGTATGCATGCCAAGTGGTTTTCCAATTCTGGCTTCAAATTCGGGACTGATGGCTTTAACGACATTGTGTATTTCACCCGCGGCCTTTATGGCGCGTACGGGATCATCCTCATGGGCCTTGGGCACCCCAAAAAGCGCCATGACGGCATCACCGATAAATTTTTCAATGAACCCGTCATATTTGTCTATGATTTGTGAAATCTGCCCAAATATGCGGCCCGTAATTTCTTTGACCTCTTCCGGATCAAGCCGCTCTGACAGGGCCGTGTACCCGGACATGTCTGAAAAAAGGGCCGTGACATGTTTGCGCTCACCTTCAAGCCGCTCGGTTTTAGGCGCGTGCTCCTCCGGCTGAGCGGCAGACACCTCAGATCGGGAGTCTGAATCATCTTTTGCGGGCTTTGGGACCGGTTTTCGCAAATCATGGCCGCATTCCCCACAAAATTTAAAGTTAGGCGGATTTGCAAAATCGCATTGAGGGCAGAGTTGTTCGATTTTAATGCCGCATTCTCCGCAGAACTTCATTCCCTCGGGGTTGTCAAATTGACATTTGGAGCACTGCATTTTCCTCCCCCCCTTGCTAAGTTCATATCCTTATAGTAGATTAAAACCCATCTGGGTCAGGTCTTCATTCTTCACTCTCCATTAAATTCTGGATTTTAGGGTCCATAAGAAAGTAAATAGTTGATCGTTTTATATGGTTACTTGCTTATTTATGGATGTCCCGAACTTCCCGTTTATGGACATCCCGGATATCGTGCTCAATTTTAGCATCAAAATTGGCCTCTTAAGCCATTTTAGCTACCGAATCTATAGCGCTTTGTTCATTATTACAAAGTGTTAGCCAGGCCCGACCCCGAATAGCACTCTATTGCTCGCCATTTTCAGATATTCCGCGTTTGATTTCGAACCCTCTGACGATTACATATGCGATAAGGGCGAAAACAAATACAACCAAATACATCCAGGCAATGCTCTGAAGTGTTTCTATGATGGTTCGGTATATTTCAAGCGTCCACCTCTCCGAATTCAATACTAAAACCTCTTTATCTTTATGTGGAGCGCTAATATACCGTTCGAGTTGATAAATTCTGACACCACCCGATATGCCAACTACAAAGGCTGCGAACTTTATATACCGGTGCCATGCGCTGCTAATATCATCGCGGATAATACGGCGGAAGATTGCATCGATTGGTTTGTCGAACAGCCTTACCACACCGAAAGCAACGGCTGCCGCCAGTAAAAACGTAACAAAAAGTAATAAAAAAAACATTTGTCCTCCTTTTAACATTCTAACGCGCTGCGAGCTGAGCTGCAGGCCACCCTACTATGAAAACTAAATAATTTTATGTCTTTTGGGGACGCTCCTTGATAGGTTGGTTAATTACTTCGAATCAGATTAATCCTATTTTCCTTTTCATTTTTTTCACCACGATTTTCAGATATGTGGCACGTTTTCTATTAAGAAGATCTGATGTATCAATCTATGAGGGAGCGTCCCCGAAAACGTACAGCGCCGACGAGGTCCGCCTCGATCCGTCGCGCGTCGATCTCCGAAACCTCCAGCGATTCACGCAGCCGATCCAGAAGACCGCGTTGCGACACGCCGATCTCGCCGTGCGACAGCGCGTCCTCGACGGCGGCAGCGTACATCTGGAGCTTTCGATAAACTTTGTACTCGGCGCTTTCGTCTACCGTCACCACCCGGTCGGATAGCCACTCCGTCGCCCGGTGAAGAGGAGAGAGCAGGAAAACGATCAGAGTCGCGCCTAGGAGGCCGGCGACGCTTCCGAACTGGTCGGACAGGAAGGACGCCGAGCCCTCCGAGATCAGAAAGAAGAGCGCCACGAAAGCGGCCGCCAGCGTCCCACGCTCGACACCCCGCCGCACTTCGACCTGGATGTTGATCAGCGGCACGCTGAGGATCCCGTATGTGGCGAGCGGGAGGTGCACCAGCGTCGATCCGGCGTAGAGCTGCTCGACCGCGAGGATAGCGCCGCCACCGTCTGCGCGAAACCAGCCGAGGAACGCGGTCGTGTAGACGAATCCCCACGCGACGTCGCGGATCCCGAACGCCGTGGCGAAGAGCAAGGCCCGCCGGCGGGCCAGAGTCGTCCGCGCGACGAACACCGCGTGTACGGCCAGGGCGAAAGCCGAAAGAAACATGACCCCCAGCATCAAATACATCAGCCAGAAGTCGCTGAAAGCCGGGAGGGCCAGCGCCGGTGCCACGATGACGCACAGAACCGGTATAGCAACGCGGCTCCGCAGAGGCTTCAGGAACCGCTGCGGGAGCGCGTGCGCTAGGAACACCGGGTACAGCACGAACATCGCGCCGTCGGCGATGTGGTGCGCCGAGTAGTAGGACCATGACACATCGAGCTCGAACAGCATCACCAGTCCGGCGCTCGCGGTGACCAGCACCAGCCCCTCCACCACCAGGACGGCGAAGAACAGTCGGGTGACCCGGTCCCGTACGGCCGAGCGGTGGAGGAAGAGTGCCAACGACCAGGCGGTCAACACTGCGAGAGCGCCGGTGAATCCCCAGGGATTGACGGTGAAGTCCGCTATCACGGTAGAGGCCGCTCCGTCGAGAAGCGTACCGCCAGCGCGACGGCTAACTCTGCCGATGTGGGGACTGGGATCAAACCTTGATTTGTGCTATTTAGGTTAAATGAAGTTCTTAGGCTGCCCACATTAATTCCCCCAATGGATTGAAATTTTGTATTAATGGTTCTTACTTCTGCCTTGCATAACCCACAAACCCCGCTGTTAGCAAAATTACCCTCCGGTGCAACGGGTTAGGCAAGTTTTCGTTTCCACTGCTGCAGTTGTTCGACG
>CAYQZD010000211.1:0-3371 GCA_964421875.1 uncultured bacterium | reverse complement strand
GAAGCAATCGGGTAGTGTTGCGGTAATATTACGCGATTGCTTCGCTTCGCTCGCAATGACAGCGATTGTTTTTCTTATTGTTAGACACGCTGCGGAGCCCCTGCGACACGATAAGTTTTTGTAAGGGCGAAGCATTTTTTCAAGTGTTTGATATTATTATTAATATTATTCTAAAATGCTTCGCCCCTACATTATACTATCCAGCTTTCTGCGAACCACCGGCGCCAAAGGGCTGTCCGGCGTCTCCACTAACAGCCGCTCGTAGTAAGCCCGGGCCCGCGCCAAATCGCCCCAATCCTCCAGCGCAACCGCCCCTAACAGGAACAGGATTTCATCGCGGGAAGCCGCCTCCGGATACTCTTCGAGGTACCTTTCCAGCGCCGCCGCCGCCGAATCCGGCTTACTTAACCGCCGCAGCGCTTCCCCCATTTCCAACGCCGCCCGCCCCCCGATGACGCTCCCCGGAGTGCGTTCCATAACCGCGCTGAAACCTTCCGCCGCTCCCCGGTAATCCCGTATAGCGGATTTGAGCCAGGCGGCGGCGAACTGCGCGGTGATAACGCTGTCCTTGACCCCGCCGAAGGTCATCGCATCCCGCAAAGCGTCGTTGGCCGCCTCAGACAAGGGGCGGGCGCGCGCCAATTCGTTCCACACCGCAACTGCGGAATCTGCCTCCCCCAGCCAGAATAAACACCGCCCCTCCATCAGCCTGGACCGGATGATTATGTCGATGTTCCCGCCTGCGACGGAAGTATTGAACGCGCGGTAGCGCCGCAGCGCTTCCGTCACCTCCCCCTTCATCAGGGCGCATTTCCCCAGCGCCAGTCCCGCTTCCGCCCGGTACCTGCCGGTCTTCAGCTTCCGGTAATAGACCTCGGCGCTGTCGGGTAAGTTCAACCTTTCCAGATAGATTTCGCCGATGCGGTAAGCCGTTTCATCATTGTAGCCCGCGGAACGAGGGTATTCCCGCAGAATTTGCCGGTACAGTTCCAATGCTTCACCGTAACGGCTCAAGTGGTCGAGGCATTCCGCCATCCCCAACAATGCCTGGGGGCGCTGGGACGCCCGCGAATCCAGCTTCTTCAGCGCAGCGCTGTAGGCTTCCAGCGCGATGTCATACCTCCCTTCATTCTTGACCGAGGCGGCGAAGTTCAGCAGTTCCGCCCCCTTTTTATCCACTTCGACCGTCCGCTTTAAAGCCTCCTCATAACGCCCCAGCGAAAACAGGTATCCCGCCAGCAGTCTGCGCGCCTGAGGGTTATCCTTGGCTTCCTTCAAGGCTGCAATCACCGGCTCTGTTGCGGTATCTCCGCCCGGCAGGTTGTATATCATCCGCTCGATATACTTATACTGTGCGGGAGTGTGTTTCAGCCGAATCAGCAGGTAGTGAACCGCGTTTTTGTAGTCCATCATCGCGATGTAAGCCACCGCTAAATCCTGCGCCAGGACCCGTTCACCAAGCCGGTCTTCGCCCCGTTTCAGCGTTTCCACCGCCTGTTCCAATCTGCCCGCGCGCATCAAGGCTCCGCTGACGGAGCGGTAGATTATGTGGTCGGCGGCGCGGCTTGCCAGCGCCTGGTCCCAATAGAGCCAGGCGTATTCCTCGTCGCCGGAACTCAGATACACCTCGCCCAAATCGACCAGAAGTTCGATTTTGCGTTTGCCGTGCGCCAGTCCCCGGTCCAGTTTTACGATTTCGCCCTGCACCAGCGCCGCCGCTTCCTCGTAGAGTTTCAGCGCCAGCAGGCATCGCAATTCGCCGTGGTAATAGTAATCCCAGCGCGCCCCCATCGCCTGTATCTGGCGGTAGTACTTCAGCGCCCCTTCGTAATCTCTGCGGGCCTCGGCGGATTGCGCGGCGCGGCGCAGCATCATCAGGCGGCTGCCGTCATCGGGGGCGCCGATGATGGGGGGGTCCCAGCGAACTTGCGCGCCAGAAAACAACGGCATCGTCAGGCACAGGATAATCGCGGCTTTGAGTATGTTAGCGGTGAATTTCACTTTAATATAAACGAAAGAATTACCGAATTAGTTGCCGGGATTGACATATTTCCTGAGAATTTTTAACAACATTGGTGTTTCCGGATAATCATAATGATGATGATAATAAAGATGAAAGCTCAGTTTTGAAATCCCTTACCGCTGCTGCCCTAATTATAAATGCCCCCTCTCAGTTAATATGCTAAAAAGCTGCACATTTGTCAAGTTTTTGGGGTGAGAAAGCCGATTTGTACTTAGTAGCTTATACTTGCAGGCCCGGGCGCATTTAAGGGAATGGATTATCGGAGGTGTTTTCCGGTGTGGAGGATTTGCGAACCGCCCCTACGAAAATGGATTCCGGTCGCGCCGGAATGACGGGTGTTGGGAATGAAGGAAGAAGGAAGTAACAAGTCCGCGCTGGAGGAGTTCCGCTTCGGATTCCGGGTCAAGCCCGGAATGACAATCCGCGATAAGGCGCTGGGATAAAACTGCGTCGCTGCCGCCGGGAATTACTTCTCCTCGGTGGCGGGGAGGCTGGGGAGGCGGTCCACAGTTTTTAAATCAGGGACGTCGGCTTTGACCGTCAATCCTAACTCTTTGAATTTACGGGCTGAAGTCAGGACTCTACTCTCCAGACTCTTGACCGCGGCGTTGTAGGAAGTGACGCTTTTTTCCAGATGTCCGCCCATTTTGGCGAAATGACTGGAAAGCACAAGCAGCCGATCGTAAATATCTTTCCCCATCTGGCTGATTTTAGCGGCGTTTTCCGCCATATTCTTCTGTCTCCAGATGAGGGCGATTGTTTTCAGCAAGGCGATGAAGTTTACGGGTGTGGAAAGCAGAACCCTGTGTTCCACCGCTTCCTCGAAAAGGTCGGGGTATTCTTTCAGCGCGGCGCTGAGGAAATGGTCGCCGGGGATGAACATCACCGCAAAATCCGGGGTGAACTGGAACTGGTCCCAATAAGCTTTGGAGGAGAGGTTACGCACCTGTTCTCGGACGTTTTTCGCGTGCATTCTTAGCAGGTTGTTCCGTTTAGCTTCATCGGTGGTTTCCATCGCTTCGAGATACGATACCAGCGGGGTTTTAGCGTCCACCACTATCAGTTTATTGCCCGGCAGGCCTACCACCATATCCGGTCTGAGGCGCTTGTCGCCATCCCCTTTGACGGATTCCTGCTCCTTAAAATCGCAATATTCGCTCATTCCCGCCAGTTCCACCACGCGCCTCAGGGTGTATTCCCCCCACCTGCCGCGCACCTGGGGTTGTTTCAGGGCGTTGGAGAGGGTTTTGGTTTCGTCCTGCAGGCTTTTGACCTGGTCCAGAAGGCTGCCTTCGGCGATTCGGACTTTTTGGATTTCATCGTTGTATTGTTTCAGGGTTTCCTGCAG
>CAYQZD010000210.1:0-3667 GCA_964421875.1 uncultured bacterium | reverse complement strand
ATAAATTAAAGTTTATCCTCATAATAGCGGTAGCGCTGATATGCGTGCCGTGAATCATCATTTTAAGTTATGGATGGTCGCGACCAAGACCATCTGAGATTGTTTGCTTTAAAAAATAACGGCAGCGTATTTCCCGCGAACCGTCATCTTATTCCTTGACGGCGCGAGGCTGCGACAGAGACTGTCTGTGACGGTTTATATTGGAGTAATATTGCCTACTTTAAATCAATTGATACGGAAGGGACGAACCAGGGTGGTCAAAAAGACCTCCGCTCCGGCATTATACCGATGCCCGCAAAGGCGGGGTGTCTGCACCAGGGTTTACACCACCACTCCCAAGAAGCCTAATTCTGCGCTTCGGAAGGTAGCCAGGGTGCGGCTCACCAACGGTATCGAAGTGACCGCCTATATCCCGGGAGAAGGGCACAACCTCCAGGAACACTCTCTTGTGCTTATCCGCGGAGGAAGAGTCAAGGACCTTCCCGGTGTAAGGTATCACATTATCCGAGGAACCCTCGACGCTCAAGGTGTGGACGCACGCCACCAGAGTCGTTCCAAATACGGTGCGAAAAGACCCAAGAAATAAACCCGCGCTAAATCCGGCGCGGCATTGAAATGTCGAACCGAACCTTCAGTCAAAATAGAGATTGTACGATAATTATCGCTATATCAAGGATTGCTGATAATCCAAAGGCGCGTTAAATAATGCCCAGAAGAAAAAGAGCGGTCAAAAGGGAAATTATCCCCGACCCTAAATATCACGATGTCCTCGTCGCTAAATTCGTCAACAATATTATGCGGCGCGGCAAGAAGAGTGTGGCGGAAAAAATCTTCTACGACGCCATCGATAAAATCGACGCTAATAATCCCGGCGAAGGATTGGAAATCTTTCGCAAAGCAGTGGAAAACGCTAAACCCCTGCTGGAAGTAAAGTCCCGTAGAGTCGGAGGCGCCACCTACCAGGTGCCGGTAGAAGTCCGGGCTAACCGCCGGGAAGCCCTGGCCATCCGCTGGATAATCTCCTACGCAAAAGCCCGCCCGGAAAAAACCATGGCGGACAAACTCGCCGGAGAACTGCTCTCCGCTTTTCGCAATGAAGGCGCAACCATCAAGAAAAGGGAAGATACCCACAGGATGGCGGAAGCCAATAAAGCCTTCGCGCATTTCAGATGGTAATGCGTAATTAAAAAAATAGATTAAGAAGTTAGTTAAGCTATAAAGTATCCCGATTTTGCCTCGTGAAATAGACATATCCAAGGTGCGAAACATCGGCATCACCGCCCATATCGACGCCGGAAAAACCACCACCACCGAACGCATTTTGTTCTACGCTAAAAAACTGCACCGGATGGGTGAAGTGCACAATGGTTCGGCTATGATGGATTGGATGGATCAGGAGAAAGAGCGGGGCATTACCATAACCTCGGCCGCCACCACTATCGCCTGGCAAGATTACCAGGTCAACATCATCGATACCCCGGGTCACGTCGATTTCACCGCTGAGGTTGAACGGTCACTCCGGATTCTGGACGGTGAGATTGTGATTTTCTGCGCTGTCGGCGGCGTGGAGCCGCAGTCTGAGACGGTGTGGAAACAGGCTGAACGCTATAACGTCCCCCGTCTGACTTTTGTCAATAAAATGGACCGGGTGGGCGCGGATTTTAACCGCACCGTGGAGATGATGAAAAAACGCCTGCACGCCAATCCCATCCCGATTCAGATTCCCATGGGTTCCGGTGAACTTTTCAACGGTCTCATCGACCTCATTAAGATGAAAGCGGTAATCTACAACGAGCAGAGTTTGGGCGCGCTCTGGGAAGAAATCGAGATACCGGACGATTTGATGAATCTCGCGCTGGAAGCCCGCAATGTGATGCTGGAAGCCATATCGGACTATGACGATGATATAATGGAGATGATACTCGAAGAGCACGAAACGGAAATATCCATCGATAAAATCAGGTCTGCCCTGCGCAGAGCTACCATTGCAAACAGTATCCAACCGGTGCTCTGCGGAGCCGCGTTCAAAAACAAGGGAATTCAAAGACTGATGGACGCGGTGGTATATTATCTGCCATCCCCCGTCGATATACCGCCGGTCAAGGGAATTCATCCCAAGCGAAACCGGGAAGAGATCCGCGAAGCCGACGATTCGGAACCCTTTGCTGCGCTCGCCTTTAAGATTCAAACCGATCCCTATGTCGGGAAACTAACCTACCTGAGGGTATATTCCGGCAAAGCCAAAACAGGTCTGCAGCTCCTCAACGCCAATACCGGTAAGAAGGAAAGACTGGGACGAGTGCTCAGGATGTTCGCTAACAAGCGTGAAGATATCCTAGAGCTTTTTGCCGGTGATATTGTCGGCGCGGTAGGATTGAAGAATGTGCGCACGGGTGATACCCTCTGCAGCGAAGGAAAGCCCGTTATCCTGGAAAGTATGCAGTTTCCCGAACCGGTCATCGGCATCGCTATCGAACCCAAAACCAAAGCCGACCAGGACCGCATCAGCGTCGCCTTGAACGCCCTGGCTGATGAGGATCCCACTTTCAAGGTTCAAACCAACGAAGAGACCGGGCAGACTATCATTTCAGGTATGGGGGAGCTTCACCTTGAGGTCTTGGTAGACCGAATGATGCGGGAGTTCCATGTCTCAGCCAATGTTGGAAAACCCCAGGTTTCCTATCGGGAGACCATCAGGAATTCCGCTCGCAGCGAGGGTAGGTTCATCCGCCAGAGCGGTGGACGCGGTCAATACGGACACGTAGTTATCGAAGTGTTTCCCCATCCCCAAGGTGGGTACGAGTTTACCAACAAGATTAAGGGCGGGGTGATTCCCCGCGAATTTATTCCCGGAGTCGACCAGGGTATACAGGACGCCTTGAAAAGCGGGCCTCTGGCGGGATATCCGCTTAGCGACATCAGGGTAGAACTGATAGACGGCTCCTTTCACGAAATCGATTCTTCTGAACTCGCTTTCAGAGTAGCCGGTTCGATGGCTACGCAGGACGCGGTCAAGAAAGCCGATCCAATGCTGATGGAGCCGGTTATGTCCATCGAAATTGTCCTGCCGGAAATATATATGGGCGATGTGATGGGAGATTTAGTGGCTCGAAGAGGGAAGGTTAACGGCATTAATGTCCGGGGCGACGGACAGGTCATCAACGGGGAAGTCCCGCTGGCGGAAATGTTCGGATACGCCACCGACCTCAGATCCATCACCCAGGGGCGCGCTATTTTCACCCTTGAATTCGACCACTATGCGGAAGTCCCGGAAAAAATCGCTAAATCTAAAGTCGTTATGCGGTTTTAATCTGAATAACTTCGATTTAATGAATCTAAAAATATCAAGGGAAGGAAAACATCATGGCTAAGGCCAAGTTTGAGCGTACCAAGCCTCACGTTAATGTGGGGACGATAGGTCATGTTGACCATGGGAAGACGACCTTGACGGCGGCGATGACCCAGGCGCTTGCGAAGCAGGGTTTGTCTCAGTATCGCAGTTTCGATTCAATCGACAACGCTCCTGAGGAGCGTGAGCGCGGCATCACCATCGCCACGGCTCACATCGAGTATGAGACGGACAACCGTCACTACGCTCACGTGGACTGTCCGGGTCACGCGGACTATGTGAAGAACATGGTTACGGGCGCGGCTCAGATGGACGGCG
>CAYQZD010000209.1:0-3685 GCA_964421875.1 uncultured bacterium | reverse complement strand
AAGATATATGATATAAGATATAATTTGCCGGTTGCCGGTTGTTTAGGATTTAGGGGTTAGGGATTAGTTTTAGGAAAGGGCGGATACGGGGATCCGCCGCTACGAAGAGGGATTGCGGCTGGGGTGGAATGACAGATGGCGGTATGCATTCCCACGCCGGAGCGTGGGAACGAGGAAGGAGGAGGGGATAAACATTTATCTTGGGAATTGATAATTGTGGAACATAATCATCGATATAATATTCTGGAAGGTTTATGACCTTAAAACGCGATTTTTGGAATAACCGCGCCGGATTCATAATGGCCGCTGTGGGCTCGGCTATCGGACTGGGAAATGTTTGGCGTTTTCCCTATGTGTGCTATCAGAACGGCGGCGGAGCTTTTCTCATACCCTACTTTTTTGCATTGTTCACCTGCGGGCTGCCCTTGCTGATGGTGGAGTATTCATTGGGAAAGCGCAGCCGCAGCGGAGCGCCCTTTGCATTTGGGGCTATTCGAAAGTATATGACCTGGGCGGGATGGCTGGCCTGTCTCTGCGCCTACATCATCGTGACCTACTATTGCGCCATAATGGCCTGGTCCTGGGACTATATTTTCGATTCCTTTACCCTGGCCTGGGGAAGCGACGTTCAGACATTTTTCAAGGAACAGGTTTTGGCGAAAACGGAGGGTCCCGGAATCTTAGGAGGGATACACTGGCGGCTATTCATCGGGCTCGTACTCACCTGGCTGGCAGTTCTGCTCATCCTCTGGAAGGGTATCAAATCGGTTTCGAAGGTGGTGATGATAAGCGTTCCGCTGCCGGCGCTCTGCCTGGTAATTTTAGCTGTCAGGGGACTCACTCTCCCCGGCGCAGTGGACGGAGTTGTATATTATCTTCAGCCCGACTTCAGCAAACTTGGCGACCCCCGGGTTTGGTTAGCCGCTTATGGTCAGATTCTGTTTTCCCTTTCTCTGGGGCAGTCGGTGCTCATCGCTTACGCCAGTTACCTTCCGGACAAATCGGACATTTCCAACAACGCCTTTATGACCGGACTGGCGGACTGCGGTTTCAGCTTTTTCGCGGGATTCGCTGTCTTCTCTGCGCTGGGATTTTTAGCTTTGCAGAACGGTCTGCCAGTGGCTGAAGTGGTTGCATCGGGACCTGACCTCGCCTTCGTCACCTATCCCACCATCATCAATATGCTCCCTTTCTGGGCGCCCTTTTTCGGAGTGGTTTTCTTTCTGATGCTACTCACGCTGGGCATCGATTCCGCTTTTGCTCTGGTCGAAGGCTTTTCCACTCCTCTCAGAGACGCCACCGGCTGGAAGCATATCAAAATCACGGTATCTCTCTGCCTCATCGGAATCCTTATCGGGATGCTTTATATTACTCGGGGCGGTTATCACTGGCTGGATTTGGTGGACCATTACATCAGCGATTACGGACTGGTCACCATCGCTCTGGCGGAATGCGTCCTGGTGGGTTGGATTTTCGGAGCGGGGAAATTCCGGGCATACATCAACGGCGACTCGGAAATCAGAATCGGCCGCTGGTGGGAAATTTGCATAATGTTTGTCACACCGTTGGTTCTGGGATATTTTCTGGTTTCAAGTCTGGTCAAGGGGATAATCGAGCCTTACGGAGGGTATGCGGCATGGGCGAACTGGGTTGGAGGCTGGGGGATGATGCTGGCAGCGGTGGCGCTTGCGGTGGCTCTCGGGTATAAATATCGCGAAAGGAAGCTGTGAAACGGTTAAACAGTTAAACAGTGAAACGGTTATATGGTGAAACAGTTAAACGGTTTAATATCCTAAAGGAGTAGGAATGAGATTACTTACAATGTTTTCCCTTGGCACGATTCTGCTGTCCATTAGCGGTAATGCTAATTCTCAAGAAACGCTTACCGCAAAGCAGATTGCCGATAAATCTTATCAAGCGACTAAACTTGCCGGTTCCGAAGCCGCTTCCACCCTGACCATCATCGACGCTAAGGGCCGGGAGCGGGTTCGTCAAATCGCACAGGTCACCAAGTTGTATAACAATGGCGAGACCGAGAAAAGGCTGGTCCGCTTCCTCGCTCCCGCCGACGTTAAAGGCACCGGTTTGCTGACTTTCGACTACGCTACTGAGGATGACGACTTATGGCTTTTTATGCCGGCTTTGCGCAAAACGCGGCGTATCGTTTCGAGTGAGAAAGCCAAGAGCTTTATGGGCTCGGAGTTTTCCTACGCCGATATGACTCCGCCCAACCTTGAGGATTTCAATTATAAAATGCTGGAAGACGCCTTAGTGGGAGAAACTCCCTGCAGGCAGATTGAGATGACTCCGATAAATGAGGATGTCGCCGACGAGAACGGTTTTTCGCGAAAAATCTCCTTTATCGGTAAATCCGACTTTGTTATCCGCAAAGCTCACTACTATGATTTGGACGGGGAGCTTTTGAAGGAGCTTTCCATCGGTGAAATCCGCCTTCTCGATCCGGAGAATAAGAGATACCGGGCGATGGAACTCACAATGGTAAACCTGCAGAACGACCGGAAGTCGATAATGAAAGTAGATATAATCCAGTTCAATCCCAATATCAAGGATGAATATTTCACGGTCCGCTATCTTGAAAGGCAGTGAATTCAGATTTATACAGGGGCGGAACTGAATATTATAATTTATTCCGTAATTAAGTCAAAGCACATATTCTCATTCAGGTTAATCCGCCCCGCTCGCCGCTTTGTCCCACCGTTACCGTTTCCTGGTGCTATTGCCACAGTTATTGAAACTGCGGTGATTTTCGGGGAATTTTCTTAATTTTTTTTAGAATACTATTGACAATGAAGAGAGAATGTATTATATTACAACTCATAGTTGCAACACAACTGGAAGTTGTAATAATAATATATAAAGAAACATTGAATCGACAATGAACGACAATATCAAAAACTTGATTGATTTAGGTCTTAACAAATACGAAGCGAATGCCTATAACGCACTGCTGAATCAAAGACTGCTTACCGCTTCGGAAGTTTCCAAAATTGGAGGGATACCGCACGGCAGGATATATAATATCCTTGAGAGTCTGGTTAAGAAAGGTTTTTGTTCAATCGTGTTGGGTCCGGTAAAAAAATATGAACTCGTCCGGCCTTCCGTGGCGTTGGGTAAAATGGTTGAGGAGCGAAAAAAGGACTTGCACAGTCTGGAAAACTTTACCGACGAATTGGAGGAAACCTACACTGCGGCGGATTCCAACGAATCGCCTTTGAACTACATCCATGTTCTCACTTCAAGGCCCATAATGATTGATAAGTTTAATGATTTGCATCTTAACAGCAAGCAAATCTGCCGGGGTATGAATAAACCTCCTTACGCCCAGCATCGAACCTTCGCCGAACCTTTGAAAGTAGCGAAACCGGTGGTCGATACGATTAAATCCGGGGTAAAAGTCAGGGGATTGTGGGAAGTCGAGCGAGATAATATAGACAACTTCATTTCTTGGATTAAGTTCTGGGATGAGGTTGGTGAGGAAGTCAGAATTACTGATAAACTGCCGCTAAAGCTGCTTATCGCCGACGATGATAAGGTTATGTTCACGCTGCAAAACCAGGCGGCTACCAGTAAAGAGTTCACTTCGATTGTGATAGAACATTCTGACCTGACCAACGCATTGATAGAATTATACGATATCTACTGGGCAAACTCGATGACCATCGAC
>CAYQZD010000208.1:0-3837 GCA_964421875.1 uncultured bacterium | reverse complement strand
ATTTGTCATTCTGAACGCAGTGAAGAATCTCTTGTTTATTATGATGTTAGAAAAAATTGAGACCCTTCACTTCGTTCAGGGTGACACTTCCGGCAGACTTTTGCAAGAACTTCGTTTATTATAAATATAAATCCTATCAATCCGGTCTATTATTATTGACTATAAATAATTCAGGATAGATGATACTCTTAACCATAATAGCGCTCCTGCTCCTCGCACCCGCTTGTTTCGCCGAATATGTCTGGCATTCCCCCTGGGCAAAACCCGAAACCGCCCCCCAAATCTCGCTGATAGAATCGAACGACGAGGGGCTGATCCTTAATATCCGCCTCTACGGATTCTACGCCGAAAGCGCTAATACAACCGCCGGTGAATTTCACCGCATCAGGCTCTGGGAGCCTGTCGAACCGGAAACCGGAAAGCCGGGAAGCCCCGCGCTGCCCGAAATCGCCCGCCTCATCGAAATCCCCCCCACCGCCTCAGCCGCGGCCAAAGTCATCGCCAGCGATTATTCCGATATCCAGGGTTTCCACCCCTACCCCCGCCAACCCGCGCTGAAGGAAACCGACCCTCAGCCCCCCTTCACATTCGATCCCAAAGCCTATAAAGCGGCTGACTTCACCCCCGAATCCCCGGTCACAATCGGGGAAACCGGAGTCTGGCGGCGCCTCCAGGTCGCAGGACTGAAACTCCACCCCCTCCAATACCTCCCCCGCGACGGCGTCTTGAGAATACAGCGAACCATTACCGTGAAAGTCGATTTCAAAAGCGGCGAAACTCCCCCCTTCAATGCGCCGCCGGGACCTGTCACCCCTCAATTCGACCGAATTTACCGGGAAAAAGCGCTGAACTACGACCCGGCGCGCCGCCAAAGTCTCACCGATGACGAACCGGTGGGCGTCAAATACCTCATCATCACCACCGAGAATGCGGTTGATTACATCAGACCCCTGGCGGAACTGCGACACGCCCAGGGCTTACGCGCCGAAATACGCGCCACCGGACCCGGCTTTCAGACTCCCCATGATTTTAAAAACTACATACGACAGCTCTACCTCGAAGGAGGCCTGGAATACGTGCTGATGGTGGGAGATCCCTATGTCTCAAGTCCCACAATCCCGATGTACTACTGGGATTTCGATCCCCAAAATCCCTCCTACAGCGATAGCTGGTACACCTGCGTAGTCCCCGGAAACGATTCCGACCACCTCCCCGAACTTGCCATCGGGAGATTTGTCTGCACCAGAGTCCTCGACCTGCAGCATATGGTAAACAAAACCTTGAATTACCTGAACGAATATGACACTTCTGAAGACTGGTTCCAACGCTCCCTCTTAGTAGCCCATCGCGAAGAATATCCCCTGAAATACACCCAGTGCAAAGAACAGATTCGCACCTACAGCTATAGCATCCAGAATCCCGCCTTCTCCGCAATCTACGGCGGAGCCGGAGGCTCCAACGCCGATATTGTCAATTACGTCAACACCGGTTCCTGCGGGCTCTTCAACTACCGCGGACACGGCACCGCCACCTCCTGGCCTGTATGGGGGTCCGGCTCATTCTACTCTGCCCACGTGGCGCAAATGAACAACCAAAACCGACTCTTCATCCTTTTCGATGTCTGCTGTCTTAACGGAGACGCCGTGACTCAAACCGGACTATGCCTGGCGGAGTCCTTTATGATGGCAAATTACGCCGCCGCCGCAGTCCACGCCGCCATCAGACCCAGCTACACCGATCCCAACCACGTCTTCGACCGCGAATTCTACCGAAACATCTATCACCGGGGCGTCAACCACATCAGCTATGCCTCAAACGCAGCATCGGTGGAAGTGATGACCCAATTCGGCACCTACGGACAAGCAAATTTCAGAATGTACTACTGGCTGGGAGACCCCGCGATAGACCTCTGGACACATATCCCGGATACTGTGGAAGTCGTAACACCGGGCCGCATCATCCTGGGGCAAGGCTCCGCAGAATTTACCGTCCTTCATAGCGGCAGCCCGGTTCGAAATGCGATGGTCTGCCTCCAAAACGACGAAATCTACGCCGTGGCATACTCCGACTCGATGGGTGTCGCAAGACTTAGTTTCAATCCGCTCCCCCTTCAGTCCGGCAGCGCCTATCTCACAGTTTCCGGACATAATATAGCATTCTATAACGACACTCTCGAAATCAGCGGCGGTCGAGGCGTCTTGCAGGGCATAGTAACCGCCAATCAAACCTCTCAGCCGCTGCCGGGAGCAAGAGTCTTTATTCCCCATCTAAATTTGGATCAATTCACCGATTCAACAGGATTATACTGCTTCGAAGGGATTCCCGCGATGGAATATACCGTTACCGCGGGAATCGAAGGTTACATTGAACAAACCGCCGAAAATGTCCGCGTGGACAGCGGAGGCGTGACTATCCTCGATTTCGCCCTGCTTCATCCCCAATGCGCCCCCGGTGTGCACAGAATTATCGCGGCGATTCAGCCCGGTGATTCCACCCAAATCCCTTTCAGCGTCCACAACGGCGGAGACGGCGCCCTGGAATTCGAACTGGAAATAACCGGGGATAACGCCGGACCAAACCTCTGGCAGCGAAAAAGTATCAGAGTATCCGAAATCACCGGAGACCTGAATATTCATGGAACCGCCTACGACGGGGAGAACTTCTGGATTACCGGAGAAGGCGACGCCCAAAATAACCACCTCTACCGCTTTGACCGGGAAGGAAACCTGCTTGCTATGACGCTCCAACCCGGCGCGCAATCGCCCCAGGGATTTTACGATATCTGTTGGGACGGGCAGTACCTCTATGGCGCGGAGGGGAGTGAAATCTTCTGCTTCGATACCACCGGCGCTCTGATAGACAGCATTACCGGACCCTTTAGTCCCATCACCACTATAACTTATGACCCGGCTTCAGACCGCTTCTACTGTGCCGGGGGAAATTACAGTATCAGGGAAATCGACCGCGCCGGCGCCGTTATACAAATACTCAACCATAACCTCAACATCACCGGACTGGGATGGCGGGAAAACGACCCCGACCAAATGCCGCTCTATATCTTTTCCCGAAACCCCCGCCTGACCGTATCGAAAATGAACCCTGCCAGCGGCGAACTGGCGCCGGTGGGAGATATAATGTCGATGCCCGGAGAAGCCGCCGGTGGTTGCTGCGTCAGCGCTGAAGTTGACCCCTTCTACACCCTGCTCTTCGGCGTCGTCGAAAGCGATATGGGAGACCGGCTGCTGGGATGGCAATTGGAAAAACGATTCTTCTGGATTTCAGTGACGCCCGATAGCGGTACAATTCCCCCCGGTGGAAACGAAGAATTCCTAACCGACCTGAACGCCGCCCTCCTGCCCCAGGGATTCTACGAATCCGTCATCGCCCTCCATCACAACGCCGCAGGCGGACTGACTGAAATTCCGGTGGAATTGACAGTGACAAGCGCGGGAATAATCGATGATGAGGCTTCAATGCTGAATCCCCTGGGATTCCGCCTCTTCCCGCCCCAGCCTAATCCCTTCAACCCCAACACTAACCTGAAGTTCCTAATTCCATACCGCTGTGAAGTTGAATTCAAGATTTTTGATATTCAGGGAAGGGAAGTTCAATCGTTTGCTTTGGGGATTACAGAGCCCGGAATCCATCACCTGCGTATCGACGGTTCCTCGCTGACATCGGGAATTTATTTCATCCGGCTGAAAGCGGGCAGCCACCGGGAAGCGGTGAAAATCCTCTATTTGAAATAGAGCGCAAACAATATAACCTGCTGACTTGCTAACTGGCTCTTCGCTGAATTGTATGGGTAATGACAATCACGATTGAGGATTCAGGGCA
>CAYQZD010000207.1:0-3923 GCA_964421875.1 uncultured bacterium | reverse complement strand
AGAGTGGCTCAATTTTACTTTACAATAGTGGCTCACTTTTAGTTTGCAATTGACATTAGACGGTAAGAGTTCAAATAAAAGCGAGATTACTGTAATCTGTGATATCTATGCTGAAGATAAGGAGAAAAATAAAAAATACGCTTTCGAATTGAAAGCGCCATTGCCCAATAGCGACCAGACTAAAGTCAGCAAAGAGAAAATCCTCAAACTTTATTGTATGGAACCTAAACAGATTGATGACGCATATTATGCATTGCCATATAATCCATACGGTATAAGAAAGGATTACAATTGGACATTTCCCGGCCGATGGTTTGACATGAAGAATGACGAGGCAGTCTTAATAGGAGATGAATTCTGGGAAAAAATCGGCGGAGCCGGAACATACAAAGCCTTCATTGAAGCGATTAACGAGATTGGCAGGGAATACAAAGAAAGAATCTACAGAGAATACTTAGGCATCGAACCTCTGATTGATTCAGAGAAATAGTATGCCATTCTATGCTTGATTTATGTAACGCGATGTAACTGATAGCAATTATTTGGGATTTACTCTTGATGTATAATATTGTAATATAAAGACTTGCAAAACTCCGTTTGTGTAATTGGGAAATAAGAATAATTCTATGAACAAAACCCTCCTCGAATCCGGAATCGAAATAAAACCCGTTTACGGGCCCGACGATACCGACTCGGAAAAAGCCCGCGCCGACGTAGGCGAACCCGGGCGCTTCCCCTTCACGCGCGGCATTCACCCTCTGATGTACCGTAAACGCCCCTTCACGATGCGCCAATACAGCGGTTTCGCCGACGCCGACGCCACCAATAATCGTTTCAAATACCTGATTTCCCAGGGACAGACCGGCTTGAATGTGGCTTTCGACCTCCCCACCCAGCTTGGACTGGATTCCGCCGACCAGCGCGCAGAAGGCGAAGTGGGGCGGGTGGGGATGGCGGTGGACACTTTGACGGACTTCGAAACCGCTTTTGCAGACATCCCGCTGGACAAAATCACAGTGTCGCTCACCATCAACTCGGTGGCTTCAATCCTGATGGCGATGTATTTCGCGATGGCGGAGAAGCGGGGCTACAACCTGTCGAACCTGCGGGGAACGGCGCAGAACGACATTTTGAAGGAGTTCGTCGGTCGGGGGACCTGGATATTCCCGGTGGAGCCTTCGATGCGGCTGATAGCGGACACGGTGGAGTTTTGCGCGAAAAGCGTCCCCAAATACAGCCCCGTATCGGTCTGCGGCTATCATATCCGCGAGTCCGGCGCCAACCCGGTGCAGGAGATGGCTTACGGTTTCGGCATTGCCCTATCTTATGTGGAGGATGCGCTGAAGCGGGGATTGGACATCGACGAATTCGCTTCCCGGCTGTCCTTCAATTTCGATATTCACGGCAATTTTTTCGAGCAAATCGCCAAGTTCCGGGGCGGAAGGCGGCTGTGGGCGAAACTGATAAAGGAGCGTTATAATCCTAAAGACGACCGTTCGATGGTATTGCGGATGATAGCCGGGGGCGGCGGCGGGGGACTTACGGTGGAGCAGCCGGAGAACAACATTGTGCGCGGAGCGTACTATGCGCTGATTTCGGCGCTGTCAGGAACGCAGACGATGGCGCTCTGCTCTTACGATGAAGCCTACACCATTCCCTCGGAGAAGGCGGCGACCATCTCGCTGCGAACGATGCAGATACTGATTCACGAGATGGGCTTGGCGGACACGGTGGACCCGCTGGGTGGCTCCTATTACATCGAATGGCTGACCGATGAGATGGAGCGGCGCATCCGCAAAGAGTTGGAGCGGGTGGAAAAGCTGGGGGGGATGGTGAAATTGGTGTCGGAGGGATATATCCAGCGCGAAGTCGCCCGACAGGCTTTTGAATACGAAAAGGGCGTCCAATCCGGCGCAATCCCCAAGGTGGGGGTAAACATATTCAAGATGGAGGAGGAAAAACGAACGGTGGAACTGCACCGCTTCGACCCGGAAGCGGCGTTGCGGCAGACGCAGCGGACGGAGGCGGTGAAAGCGCAGCGGGACGGCAGGGCGGTGAAGAGCTCGCTGGAGGAACTGCGGGACGCCATCCGCGGCGGGGAAAACCTGATGCCGGCGATTATAGCGTCGGTGAAGGCTTACGCCACGCTGGGGGAAATCGCGGGAGTGATGCGGGAAGAATTCGGCGAGTTCGCGGAGCCGGTGGGATTTTAAGGGATACGGGATTCAGGATTCAGGATTCAGTAAAGTCAGAGAACAGAGGACGGAATACATAGAAGAAAAATGAACTGATATGAACAAATTATTTTACGGCGACAATCTGGACATTTTGAAGCGCTCGATTGAAGATGAGAGCATCGATTTAGTTTACATCGACCCGCCCTTCAACTCGAAGCGGGCGTATAACGTCCTCTTTGAGTCGATAGATTTATCCGACGCTAAAGCCCAGAAGGAAGCTTTCGCCGACACCTGGAGCAATGTCTCTTATATCGACGAGTTGAACGCCCTGCAGGACCTCGACCTCGATTTATACAGTTTTCTATGGAATCTCGATCGCCTACGGATAGCGAAGGGCACAATTTCCTATTTGACTATCATGGCGCATAGAATTTTCTATATGCGGAAAAAGCTGAAAAAGACCGGCAGTTTCTACCTGCATTGCGATCCTACGATGAGTCATTATTTAAAAATGATTTGCGACTTAATTTTCTCAGTGAATAATTATGCGAATGAGATAGTCTGGTGTTATAAAGAAAGGGAAAGGTCAAAAAAACACTATAATCGAAAACATGATATAATATTATTTTATACAAAGACATACGGAAATCACATTTTTAATTATCGAGAAATTATGGATGATTATTCGGAGGTGACAATAAAAAAGTTCAAACATATTGATGACGCTGGCAGAAGGTTTAGAATAAGAGGAAAAGGCACACCAGAAGCGGGAAAATTTAGAAAGAAAACAGACATTCCAATTGAAGAGGAAGGTGAATTCACATACAGACAGTATTTGGATGAAACAATTGGGGCGCTGCCAAGGGATTGGTTTGAAATGCCTTTTATTAATCAAGCGTCAAAGGAACGTCTCGGTTACCCAACACAGAAACCAGAAGCGTTGTTGGAAAGAATTATTAAAGCTTCCTGTAATGAAGGTGACCTCGTCGCCGATTTCTTCTGCGGCTGCGGCACAACGGTAGCGGTCGCGCAGAAACTTAACCGTAAATGGATTGGGGTTGATATCTCTCATCTTGCGGTCAGGCAAATATATAGCAGGCTACTAAAACCTTATGAAGGTAAGAAGAAAGCGCTGGAAAAACTGAGAAGCGGGATTGAAATCAGCGGTTTCCCCAGAGACATCGCTTCCGCGAAAGATTTAGCCCGCCATACGAAAAAAGGGAGGCTGAAATTCCAGGACTGGATTATCGAAATTATGCTGGGAGGCGTATCCAATCCCAAGAAAACCGCCGACGGCGGCTTCGACGGTTATCTGACGTTTTATAAATCCGAGAAGCGAAAAGACATCGCGTTGATCGAAGTTAAAAGCGGCAATACCAATGTCGGTGATATGAGAGGATTTGTTGAAGTTGTAAATAAACATAAAGCTAATATAGGAGTCTTCGTCTGTTTCAAGGAATATCTGACCAAAGGAATGGAGAGTGAAGCCGGGCAGGCGGGATATTACGAACCGGAACATTTCAAACAAAGGTATCACCGGGTTCAAATTCTAACGGTCGAAGAATTGCTCGAAGGAAAATCTTTCGATTATCCCGCTTATCAAAATATTACTTTTAAGAATGCATCCAACTCCAATATGAGAGTGAAGGACAATTCCACGCCCCTGTTCGACGATTGAGCCTGAAAAAATCGGCTCTTCGCTGAATTGTATGGGTAAAAATCAATCACCATTGAGGATTCACTTTA
>CAYQZD010000206.1:0-3960 GCA_964421875.1 uncultured bacterium | reverse complement strand
GAGTGGCTCAATTTTACTTTACAATAGTGGCTCACTTTTAGTTTGCAATTGACACTTTTAGACTTAGTAAGATTATGATAGATTTTATTTATTTCAATTTTTTCCCAATAGACCTCGATTTCCTGTTTAATTCTTTCTACATCTGGAAGATGAGACTCAATGGTCTCAAGCATTTTCAGACGTTCTTTTTTTGCATGATATTCCCAGATCAACTTCTTTAATATATTTGTATCATCATCAGCCTTGTCTATACATAAGTAATAATAAACAAGGTAAGATTCTAATAAACTTCTTGACAAGATCGATATGGACGATATGTCCCAGTATTGATTTTTTGATGTATTATACTGACTGTGTGGCAAGTTTTTCAGTATTGACTCTAATGTAAGACATATTTTTACAAGAATGTATGACCCCTGTTCTTGTTGAAAAGAAACACCTGATTTACCTGCAATAGAATTGGAAATTTGAAATAATAGTCTAAATAATTTTTCCAATTCACTTAATGCAAAATCATAGGAAGAAAGATTCTCATTCACTAATCACTCCTCAACATGTACGAAAAAATGTGAATTATTCTTCAACAAAGTTTCAAGATACCCTCTGATAGCGTCCCTTACCATAAATTTTCATCTTCCCAGGTCTCCCCTTCCGTAGTCAGCCCGTTCAAGGCGGGAACATGGGCGAGCCATCCCCCCTCCTCCGCCGGTTCGAAGATAACGGTGTATTCGTATTCCTTCATTATTCACTCCTATCTTAAGTTCATACGATTCAATATAATAAAAACAGCGGGTATTGTCAAGAAATTTAACGGATTATCAGCGATATATGGGCAGATTCCCATATCTGCCCCTGTTAAAAAAGATGTTATATCAATTTAAAAAATAATGACTTATCGTAGGGGTTCAACATGTTGAACCCCTACAAGAACATTGTACAGTCTTTTTTAGCATATCTTTAAATGGCTGATATTGGTGTCGGGCGCTGAGACCCGACACCACAATATTGGCGCAGAGTGCGGGGATTCTGCGCCACGAGGGATCGGCGGGTTAAGAATCCACACTACAAATCCATTCGTGTTCGTTCGTGTTCATTCGTGGTTTCAACAAACCCGCGGAATAAGAATCCGCCCTACATCAACCACCCTCACTTATATTCCAGCGCCGCGCGCGCCGCAGGCGGGTGTGACCTGCCAGCGAATCAATCAGGTATCCGCTATGCTAAAGACCTGACTTAACGGTTATGTTTATATTATAACCATATCAAGATAAAATGTCAATTTTCAGATAATAATCCGTTTTGTGTTTCCCATCCCACCATTAGGGGACACCTACCCACTTGCCCACGAATCAATTATCTGCGTCATCAGCGTAAATCAGCCTTCATCTGCGATTCCAAAAAAGCGGGGGAGATTTGATGCGGGACTTGCCGACCTGCAAACGTGCAATTCATCAGTGCAATCAGCGTTCATCATTGTATATCAGCGATTCAAAAAAGGTGGGATATTTCAGCGCGGTCTTTATCCTTTACACTTTATAATTAATACTGCTTATTTATTCACTTAAACTCCCGTCATTTTTTGACTTTTAATCGAAAAATCTTTATATTAATATGATTGAAAATCTATATTACAAATAATTGTAATATTACGACTTATATATTATCTTGAACCTTAATTATGACTACTGCCGAAACCCAGTACAGCGCCGATAAAATCCAGGTCTTAAAAGGCCTCGAAGCCGTCCGCCGCCGGCCCGCAATGTACATCGGCGACACCTCCGTCCGGGGGCTGCACCACCTGATTTACGAGGTCATCGACAACTCCATCGACGAAGCGATGGCGGGATACTGCACCCAGATTGAAGTCGTCCTCAACGAGGACGGCTCCGTCACCATCGCCGACGACGGCCGCGGCATCCCCGCCGATATGCACCCCACGGAGAACAAATCCGCCCTCGAAGTGGTGATGACCGTGCTCCACGCCGGTGGCAAGTTCGACCGCGCCTCCTACAAGGTCGCCGGAGGGCTTCACGGCGTCGGCGTCAGCGTAGTCAACGCCCTCTCCGAATGGTGCTGGGTCGAAGTCCGACGCAATAAAACCCTCTGGCGGCAGGAATACGCTCGAGGCGTCCCCAAAACCCCGGTCGAAAAGGTCGGACCCACCCGCCGCCGCAATGGCACCATCACCTGCTTCATCCCCGACCCCGACGTTTTCAAGAACCGACGCTTCAGCTATTCAACCGTCTGCGAAAGATTGCGGGAACTCGCCTTTCTCAATAAAAAACTGCGTATCAAAATAGTGGACAAGCGCAACGGAAACGGCCTACGCGAGCGAGAATTCTACTACACCGGCGGCATCGCCGAATTCGTCAAATACCTCGATGAAAACCGCAACGCCCTACAGAAAAAACCCGTGTACATCGAAAAGGAACGGGAGGGCGTCCCCGTGGAAATCGCCCTTGAATACAACGATTCCTACACCGAGAACATCTTCAGCTTCGCTAATAACATCAACACCGTGGAAGGCGGCACCCACCTCATCGGCTTCAAAACCGCCCTCACCAGAACCCTGAATAACTACGCCCACCGCAACAACCTCTTCAAGGACGCCAAATTCACCCTCGCCGGTGAAGACGTCCGCGAAGGCCTCACAGCCATCATCTCCGTCAAGGTCGCCGAACCCCAGTTCGAGGGGCAGACCAAAACCAAGCTGGGTAACTCGGAAATCAAAGGCATCGTGGAAGCCGTCTTTGGTGAATACTTAAATGAATTCCTCGAGGAGCATCCCGCCGAAGGCAAGCGTATCATCGAAAAATGCACCAACGCCGCCCGCGCACGAGACGCCGCCCGCAAAGCTAAAGAACTTACCCGACGCAAAAGCGCCCTCGAATCAGGACACCTCCCCGGAAAACTCGCCGACTGCTCCATCAACGACCCCGAACACTGCGAACTATACCTGGTGGAGGGGGATTCCGCCGGCGGCAGCGCCAAACAGGGACGCGACCGCCGCTTCCAAGCCATCCTCCCCCTGCGCGGGAAAATCCTCAACGTGGAAAAAACCAATCTGGATAAAATCCTGGCAAATGAGGAAATCCGAACTATAATCTCTGCTATCGGCATCGGCGTCAGCGTCTCGGAAGATGAACTGGAAATGGATAAGCTGCGATATAATAAAATTATTGTAATGACCGACGCCGATGTGGACGGAGCCCATATCAGAACTCTCCTCCTGACCTTCTTTTTAAGATATATGGAACCCCTGGTGCGGCTCGGTCATATCTACATCGCCCAGCCCCCGCTCTACCGCATTAAAAAAGGGAAAGAGGAATATTACGCTTATGACGAGGAAGATAGATTATCGATTATGAAACGCTTCGACGGCGGAGGAAGAACCGCCATTCAGCGCTATAAGGGGCTCGGCGAGATGAATCCCGACCAACTCTGGTCCACCACGATGGACCCGGAAAAACGCACCATCAAACGCATCACTATAGGAAGCGCCGCCGCCGCGGACAGCATATTCAACCAGTTGATGGGCGATAATGTTGAACCACGGCGCAAATTCATCGAAGAAAACGCCCGCTATGTCCAAAACCTCGATGTGTGATGGGAAGTGTACAAGTGCGCAAGTGTACAGGTGTACAAGTAGGGCGGATTCTTAATCCGCCATTTCAATAGACTACAAGTGTCATTCTGGCTGCGCAGCGAGCCAGAATCCTTCTTTACTAAAGTAGGGTGGGTTTCAACCCACCAAGAATTTCCCCCCTTTTCTAAAGGGGGGCAGGGGGGATTATGATAGTGATTGATGATTGCTTGTAGCGTGGACTTCAACCCGCCACCTGTCATTCCGAGCGTAAGCCGGAATCCAGAGCGGGGCTCTCCCAGCGTGGACTTGATACTTGACACTTGATACTTGATACTAAATAATGGTAGGCGGGGCATTCATTCCCCCGCATATTC
>CAYQZD010000205.1:0-3962 GCA_964421875.1 uncultured bacterium | reverse complement strand
CTTTAAGACTATATTAAATAATAAGATTGCTTCGCTTCGCTCGCAATGACAATGATTGTTTTCGATATTGTCAGACAGTCTGATTAGTCATGAATTTCACCTTGTCAAACCTCAGCCTTAACTTGATTTTAGAAGTGATTATGGCTAAATTCAATCAACTGAGAATATCATGTCTCCTCCCGCGGATTATTATTTGTAATTACTTAGTTCTTTGAGTACAATTCAAGATAGTCATTCTGTCAAGCGAAGCGCAGACAGAATCCTTCTGTGTTTTATAGACTATTAGAGTAAAAAAGGAAGGATTCTGGCTTCGCCAGAATGACAGTATTGGGTTTGTGCGAATAACTTAATAGTAACCATTATTTTTTTTCATCGTAGCGGAGAGCTACGACCGAGACCTGCAATGTAGGTTTCACGCTAAAAAACTCCAGCTTCATTGAAAGGGTATGATTATGCATAAAACAATCTTTTCTTTCATCATTTGGGCGCTGGCAGTCCTTACGATAGTCAGCGCCGCCAACGCGCAAACCGTTATCGCCACTTATCAAATACACGACCACGCCAGCGGACTCGCTTTCGACGGCAGGAATATCTGGTACGGCCGCTACGGTACTCAGGGCGAACGCATCTATAAATTCGACACTGTTCTCGAACAGATTGTCGATTCCCTCGATTTGGGAGCCGCTAATCTCGACGACGCCTACGGAATGACCTGGGATGGCAGCCACCTCTGGGTCACCAACCACGTCGGCAGCGATTTCACCTTGAAAATCGACACTTTGGGCAACATTCTATACCAGTTCCAGAACCCATCGAATTATATGTCGGGTTTAGCCTGGAACGGAACCCATCTATATATGGGTGACTATTATGAACCCGACGGCGCCATCTACCGGGTGGACACCACCGGAACCATTCTGGAAAACTTCCCCGCGCCCAACGCCCAGCCCTGGGACTTAGCCTGGGATGGACAATACCTCTGGGTGGCGGACTACTATGCTCATCATATTTACCAGGTCGACCCCGATACCCACAACACAGTATTCAGCTTCCCCTCGCCAATGAACAATCCGGCGGGCTTAGCCTGGGACGGACAATACCTCTGGGTCTGCGACGAAGGCCAGGGTTACAGCATCGACCACCTTTATAAAATCGATCCCTTCGGCGGCGGCACACCTGAAATCACTGTTTCGCCGACATCGCTGGAATATGGCTTCGTCCCCCTCGGCGCCAATCCCCATCTTGCCGTGACAGTCGGCAATGTCGGCTCCGCAAACTTAATCGTCAGCGAACTGCCCATCAGTCAATTCGGCGGTGATTTCTATGTCGATACCGCCCTCACAGTGCCTTTCACACTGAGCACCGGTCAGTCGCAGAATGTCAATGTTTACTACCGGCCTTTGAACTTTGGCAGCAGCAGCGGCACGCTGCATATCCGCTCCAACGACCCCATCAACGGCGATGTGCCGGTGACGCTCACCGGCTATGGAATCTACCCCCAGCGCCATATCTGGGTGAGCGATTCCAGCGTGAACTTCGGCAGTGTATGGGTGCCTCAAGGCGCGCACGACGGCCTCACCGGCAGGGAGTATGAAATCCGCAACCTGGGAGCCGAACCTCTCAACCTGATTTCCCTCAACATCAACGACCCCGCCTTCAACCAATCAGGCTTCCAGAGCGGGCAGTTGGCTTCGATGGACACCTTGAAGTTCACCGTTTATTTCCACCCCACCCAGGCGATTACCTATTCGGGCACAATGACTTTAACCACCAACGACCCGGCGCATCCTGTCATCGACATCTCGCTTTCAGGCGTCGGGACCGTCGCTGCTTTCAGCCGGGGGGATATTATCTGGCAAATGCAGGCCGAGCCCTCCACCTTCAACTCTTTCAACAGCATCAAGTTCACCGACGATATCAACCGGGACGGCGTCCCTGAAGTCATCGCCGCCAATGAGAACTATATCGTTTACACCATCAACGGTCAAAGCGCCGGAACCGGTGACGTATTTGGGATGTTCGATACCGGCGTGAATCCCCTCCGTACCGGCAGTGTCTATAAGGAGCAGGGGATGGTGTCCGCGCCCGACCTGAACAATGACGGCGTGGACGATTATGTCATCGGCACCACCGGGGGAAGCCGAAGCGTATTCGCCGTATCCGGGCGCACCAGCGAGCAAATCTGGTGCTTCGACACCCACAACTTCGGCGGCGGCGAAGGAGGCTGGGTTTACGAAGTAACCTGCGAAGACGACTGGAACAACGACGGCGTGTGGGATGTCCTGGCTGCGGTAGGTGGCAGCTCCGATCCCAGGAGCGTCTTTCTCCTCAGCGGAACCGACGGCTCAGTCATCTGGCGCGCCCACCTGGGCGAAACCGTTTACGCCGTCCGCAGGTTGGACGATGTGGATAACGACGGGTACGACGAAGTGGTCTGTTCCACCTCCCCCTCAACCGGAACCTATACCATAAAACGTTTGGACGGCCAGACCGGAACCGTGGACTGGATGCGAAGCGTTTCCGGCGTGGTCTTTTCGCTGAACCGCATCGACGACCTCAACGGAGACAATGTCGCCGACATCGCCGCCGCGGCTTCCACTGACGGAGTTTACGCCCTCTCCGGCGCCAACGGAACCGACATCTGGCACCTCCCATCGATGGGGCTCAATTACTGGCTGGAGGTGACCGAAGACCTGAACAACTCCGGTTACGCGGATATGCTGGTAACCTCGGTTTCGGGAACATTCTACGCCTTTGAAGGCTTGAACGGAACCGCTATTTGGTCTGTCAACTTCGGCTCCAATGTCCTCTCGCTTTCAGCCACACCGGACATCACCGGCGACAACATCCCCGACGCCTGCTGCGGGATAATGAACGGCAGTTTCCAGGCGGTCTCCGGCGCGGACGGCGCCGTCCTCTTCAGTTACATTCACGGCGGCGGTTCAAGTTACGCCTTTGACGCCGTAGGCTGGCTGCCGGATATCGACAATTCCGGCGCGGCGGAACTGCTGGGCGGCACCAGGGATGGTCATCTCTACTGTTTCAGCGGGGGGGATGTCGCCCGGATTTTGGACCTCACCTTGACACCTTTGAATCCACCTGTCATCATCCCCGCCGGCGGAGGGCAGTTCCAATTCAATGCGGCGGTGTTCAATCCCGGAAATCAGGCGGTTCAGTTCGACGCCTGGATAATGGCTACACTGCCCGACGGCAGACCCTACGGCCCGGTTCTGCTTCGCACCGGCAACAATATCCCCGGAGGCGCTGCTATCAACCGAATATTGACTCAGAATGTGCCTGGAATTGCCCCACTTGGCAACTACGGTTACACGGGATATGTGGGGCTCTACACCACTAATGAAGTCTGGGATGAGGACTCCTTCAGTTTCACCAAACTTGGCGCCGACCATTCCGCGCCGGGGGATTGGAATATCGCCGGATGGGAACAAAGCTTGGGGCAGACAGACAGTCCGGTAACTTCCCTGAATTTCGAACTGCATCGACCGTCCCCCAATCCTTTTAACGCTACGACAGCTCTCAGCTACAAGCTGCAAGCTGCAAGTAATGTAAAGCTGACAGTTTACGACATAACGGGACGGGAAGTATATGTCGTGGTTGAAGGATTCAAGCTCGCTGGAATCCATCAAGCGGTTTGGGACGGGTCTTCGATAGCAAGCGGAGTTTATTTCTGCAAATTGGAAGCAAACGGTTTCACGGGTATACAGAAGATGCTGCTTCTGAAGTAAATCCCTATGCGCATGCTTCGCGCAGCATAACCGTGGTGTCGGGTCTCCGCACCCGACACCAGCTAATTATTAATATTGAATATGCTGTCGACTACGGAGAGTCGACAGCACACATAAATGAAGCAATCTGTAGGGGCGGTTCGCGAACCGCCCTTTATGTTTTATCACTACTGTCCCAACTTTTAGTCTAATAAAGACAATTGATTAGGATTTATT
>CAYQZD010000204.1:0-4004 GCA_964421875.1 uncultured bacterium | reverse complement strand
AGATTCTTCGCTTCGCTCAGAATGACAATGCTATTTAGCAACATTCTAAAATATATTAATTCCATAAACCGGAAACTGTTGATTTTTGATTTGTTTTTTACTAAATTTAATATATTGAGATAGATTATCGTATTTCTTCAAGTTTTATAGTCGCCAACTTGCAGATAATAGGGCGTTTAAACAAATTGTGTTTTTCTGAATTCTTAGGTAATCGCTGATGAATAGCAAATTTTCCCTTCGAGTCCAGCAGGTGATTCAATTCAGCCGCGAGGAAGCCATCAGGCTGGGGCACGATTTCATCGGGACCGAACACCTGCTCTTAGGATTGATTCGATTGGGGGAGGGGCTGGCGGTGCAGATTCTGCAGAACCTGAACTGCGACCTCGATGAAATCCGGGAGACCATCGAGGAGATGGTGGAGCCCTCGGGCAGTGTAGCGAAAATCGGGAATATCCCCTTCACCAAAAGGGCGGAAAAAGTCCTGAAGGTATCATACATCGAAGGGAAAAACTACTCCAGCGAAATCATCGGCACCGAACACCTCCTGCTTGCCCTGGTGAAAGACGAGGATGGGATGGGTGCGCAGGTCCTGGCCGGTTTCAACGTCAACTACGGCCGCACAAAGTCGGAATTAGATAACATCCTTCGCGGTTCCACCGGATTCAGTCCCAATCCCCGCGCTGTAGCCGAAAAAAGCAAAACTCCTAACCTCGACCACTTCGGCCGAGATCTGACCAAATACGCCCGCGAAGGCAAGCTGGATCCCATCATCGGCCGGGAAAAGGAAATCCAGCGCGTGGCGCAAATCCTGTCCCGCCGAAAGAAAAACAATCCGGTGCTGATTGGCGAACCCGGAGTGGGAAAAACCGCCATCGTTGAAGGGCTGGCGAACCGCATTATCCAACAGCAAGTCTCACCAGTGCTATTCAGTAAGAGGGTTATTGCCCTCGATCTCGGAGCCATAGTCGCCGGAACCAAATACCGCGGACAGTTCGAGGAACGCATCAAAGCCTTGATGGTCGAAATTGAACGGAATCCCGATGTCATCATATTCCTCGATGAACTCCACACCATCGTAGGCGCCGGCTCCGCTTCAGGTTCCCTCGATGCCTCCAATATGTTCAAACCCGCCCTGGCGAGAGGAGAACTACAGTGCATCGGAGCCACCACTATGGCGGAATACCGAAATTCCGTGGAAAAGGACGGAGCCCTGGAACGGCGCTTCCAAAAAGTTGTCGTCGACCCGCCTTCCCAGGAAGACACCCTTAAAATGCTCTACGGACTGCGGGAAAACTACGAAAGACATCACGGCGTCCACTATTCCGATGAAGCGATCCGCGCCGCCCTCTACCTCTCAGACCGCTATATCTCAGACCGTTACCTCCCGGACAAAGCTATCGATGTCCTCGACGAAACCGGCAGTCGCGTCCGGCTCCTGAATATAACCGTCCCTCAAGGTATTGTAGATTTGGAAAAGGAAATAGAGACTGTCCGCCGCCGTAAAGAGGAACTGGTGAAACAGCAGGAATACGAGCAGGCGGCAGTGCTGAGGGATAAAAAGCAGAAACTCGAAATCAAACTGAAACACTCCCGCGAAAAGTGGGAAAACCAGGAGGGGAATCACCCGCATCAGGTCTCCGAAGAGGACATCGCCCAGGTGGTTTCGATGATAACCGGCATCCCGGTGCAGAAAGTGGCGATGTCGGAATCCAAGAAAATCCTCAAAATGAAGGACAGCCTTTCCCAGAAAATTATCGGGCAGGACGACGCTTTGGAAGCTATTTCCAAAGCCATCCGACGCTCCCGCTCCGGACTGAAAAACGCCCGAAGACCCATCGGCTCCTTCATCTTCATTGGACCTACCGGCGTGGGTAAAACCGAAATGGCGCACATCCTGGCGGAATACCTCTTCGAAGACCGTTCCGCCCTGGTAAGGGTCGATATGTCGGAGTATATGGAGAAATTCAATGTCTCCCGCCTCATCGGAGCCCCACCCGGATATGTCGGTTACGAAGAGGGCGGGCAATTGTCGGAAAAAGTCCGCCGTAAACCCTACAGCGTGGTGCTCTTCGATGAAATCGAAAAAGCCCACCCCGACGTCTTCAATGTCCTGCTGCAAATCCTCGACGCCGGACTGCTCACCGACGGGCTGGGGAGGAAGGTCGATTTCCGCAACACCATCCTGATTATGACCTCCAACGCCGGTTCCCGCGAAATCGCTAAGGGTTCCTCCCTCGGATTCGGCCAAGCTGACGCCAAGCACGACCATAAGAAGATGGCGGACAAGATGATGACCGAAATCAAGAAAATCTTCCGCCCCGAATTCCTCAATCGTGTCGATGAAATCGTGGTTTTCCACCGCCTTACTCTGGAAGATATCGTCCGCATCGAAGATATATACATAGATGATATCAACGACCGCCTGAAGCAGCGCGATATGCGCCTCGAAATCGACCGGGAAGCGATGGAATGGCTGGCGAAACAAGGCTACACCCCGGAAACCGGAGCCCGCCAACTCCGCCGCGTGGTGGAAAAACACCTCGAAGACCGACTGGCCGAGGAAATCCTCCAGGGTGGCTTCACCGAAGGCTCCCTCATTAACGTTACCCTAACGAATGATGAGCTTGAATTCGCCGAAGTCAACAAACTGAGCCCTATCTCCGAAGACAAAGAAGAGGAAGAATCCCCTAAGGACGAAGAGGTGGGAAAAAATTAGCTTGAACGATTGATTTTACGTGTGCTGCCAGGTCTCTGCGCCCGGCGGCATATTCAATATAAACGAAAGGCGCGTCCCCACGCGCCTTTTTTTACTGTGGTGTCGCAGAGTCCCCGCACTCTTCGACATTTTATATTACTGTGCTGTAGAGTCTCCGCAGACTGTCTGAGAATGCCCCGAATTTGTCATTCCCGCGAAAGCGGGAATCCATATTTTATAAATAATCAATAGGTTATAGTTTTCAGTAAACCGGACATTTTTCGGTTTTTCCTATTATCGGACAAAATGTCCGCACTCTGCTGCAATCCTATTTTTTCCTCGTCCCCACATCCCCGCGCGGGAACGAATAACACCCCGTCCTACCCCCCCGCCGGAGTCTGAAATCCGAAATCCTTACCCCCGTCCTTCTGTGTCATCTTTATCTCCCCGAAATTCTCCTCGAATTTCTCGATGTTCTGCTCCAGCGCCATCGACAGCGCTTTGGCGTTCTGAGGGGTCATTATGATGCGCGACTGCACCTTGGCTTTCTGCAAGCCCGGCATCATCCGCACGAAATCTATCACCATCTCCGAGGGGGAATGGCTGATAATGGCGAAGTTGGCGTAGGTGCCTTCCGCTACGCTTTCATCCAGGTTCACCTGTATCTGCTGTTGTGGTGGTCTCTGCTGGGTCATTGTGTTGGGTCCTTTGATGGTTAAATAAGAAGGTTATTATTAAAATCCATACTAACAAAAAGAACTTTTAGATCATTCTCATCAAAAATTTCATCCATATGCGAATCATAAAATTTGACTAAATCTTCCTTATAAATCAAGCCTATTTTTTTCTCTAAATATAGCGGATGTCCGATATACATTGAATTTTTAAAGACCTTCTCTATTTTGATTTTTCTTGACTTTGGAGCGACAATAAACGCTTTTCGCGAAACACTGGAATTGACTTCTAACAATTTAGAGAATCGTTCAAATCCCGATAATATATTTGTAGATTCTTCAATTTCAAAAGCATACTTTGGATTAGCCACTTCATCGAACCAAATAAGGTCGATTTGCTGAATACTATCTTTTTGCGCCTTTTGTAGGTTATTGAATGGTAGTTCAGGTAAAGATAAATCATGAAAAGAAAATCCCATATAAGAATCAACACTTTGCTCGCGTTTACCAATCCAACTATAAAAACCTAAAAATTTTCCAATTTGAACAAGTCGAAATATAATTTCAGAGTGCGACGAGGTTTCTGATTTAATCTTTACCAACTTTTCAGGATTAACTTTATCGTATTCGAAATT
>CAYQZD010000203.1:0-4066 GCA_964421875.1 uncultured bacterium | reverse complement strand
GATTTCTAACAATACACCATTGTTTATTTACCCATACAAAACAGCGAGGAACCATTAATTCTCAAAACATTGTCACTCCCGCGAAAGCGGGAGTCCAGGAAAATCTCTTTCAAAACTGAAAGACTGGATTCCGGCTTTCGCTCGGAATGACAAGCAGGCTTTTTTTGGCTAATGCCCCAGCTTTGATTTGTACTTGATACTTGCAACTAAAACGGTGAAGAGCCATATTTTAAATAAAACTGAATCATTATGGGAGTTGACAAATGAAGAAAACAAAAAAAACAACCAAAAAAAGAGTACTTCGTAGATTGAACCGTGAGGAAGTGGAGGAAATCTTAACCTCGCATAAGAAGTGGATTGAAACAAACGGCAAAGAAGGTGAACAAGCCGATTTATCGTATGTGAATTTTACTTACTGTAATCCGAAGGGATGGGAAGATACTGAGAAGTACGGCAAACAGCATTTTGATTTTAGTGGCTCCAAGTTTATATTTACTAAAGTAAACTTCAGTGGCTCTGTTTTCCGTAATGAACGGTTTAATGAAGCAGACCTTAAACAAGCGGTTTTTAAAGACGCTAAATTTTTTTTATGCAATTTAATGAGAGCTAAGCTTAATGGCATGAAATTCATGGAAATGACTTTTAATAAATGCAGTTTCATAGATGCTAATCTTGAGGGTGTCAATTTTATTGGATGCGATTTAAGCGATAGTAAGATATGGCGGGAAAGCGATAGTTTTGATGTTAGTCTAAAAGACGCGAGTTTTCAAGATTCTGTTCTGAAAGACATTGATTTCATCGGCCCTAATCAAGAAACTATTCAGCCTATGGAAGGAATTTCCAGTGAGCAATTTGCCGGTACCGACCTAACCGGAGCAAAATTGCCTGAGCCTATTGCGAAGTTTGAAGGTTTAGAGTACATCGAAAAAACCGCCAGGATTTCCTCAAAGTTATTGACTGTCATTATCCTTTTCTGTTTCTATACTGGCCTGACAATTCTAACCACAACCGACTTTTCGCTTATCGTAAACAGAGCCGCTTCCGCGTTGCCAATATTTGGTATCAATATTCAGATAGGCGGATTTTATTGGGTTGCTCCTTTCTGCTTAATGTTGTTGTATTTGTACTTCAATTTGTATTTATTAAGGCTTTGGGAGGAATTAGCAGATATGCCTGCGATTTTTCCCGATGGGAAACCTTTATACCGTAGAACCTATCCCTGGATTATTATAAGCCGTATAAGAAGACATTCCAAACTGCTGAAAGAAAAGAAACCTTCATGGGGATATGTTCAAGATTTAATCACAGGTTTTATGATTTGGTGGATTGTGCCTTTTACATTAATAGCTATCTGGTTAAGGTATTTAAATGTACACGATTCTAAATTGACAATTGTACATTCTATTGTCATAGCCTTCAGCTTATTCTTCGCCTGGTTATTCGGTCGACATTCGGTAAATATATTACTTCATAGAATAAAGAAATCGACCCGTTCAACATATCCAAAATACTTCGGAATAATAGCAGTGATTTTATTGTTATTGATTGTATTTTCTTCAAATGCAATTAATGGAAACTTAGGTAAAAATAATTTCCGTGCTAATTTAAATAATGCTGAATTTTCCGGTGTGGATTTATCCGGCAAGGATTTAAGACGCGCTGATTTTTCCGGAGCAAATATTGATTCCCCTTGTTTATTTGAAAAAACTGACATAAGGGGAGCGGATTTTGGAACTGCTACAATCGATAATAGGAGCAAAATTGAAAGAGCTGTATGGGATTCTTTAACTATAAAGCCTTACTTGATTTATGTTGACTTTAAATTGCCTTGTCCCAATCAACGAAAATACAGTGTATGGGATAAAATATTAAATAGTCTTAATTTATAAACGAGTAAACATCTTCTGCATTCATAGCCTTTATAGCCTTCATAGCCAGTGAATTTATTATCTCTAAACCCTAAACCCTTTACCCTAAACCCTAAATCCTATTTATGTGCCCACTGGGTCTCCGCACCCAGCGGTAGCGGAAATTGTAGGAATGGTTCGTAACCCACCAAATAACAAGTCATTCCGGCGCAGTCGGAATCCCTCTTCGTAGGGGCGAACGGCGGTTCGCCCTACCGGTGCTCCATTGCGCCGCAGAACCCCCGCACTCTGCGGTATTATTACTGTCAATTCTGTCTATAAAACTTCAGCGTTATGTTATGCCTTTAGCGAAGCGGAGACCTGACATAGAAACACCAACATTTGTTCCATATCACCCCCACTTGCCCTATAAATATACGAAATATTTTGCATAAAGTCAAATTTTATCGCGAGAAACTTCCTCGCCCTTTATCCTTCCCTTCCCTCAAATCTTTCAATAATATACAGATAGATAAAACAGGTAAAATTATAAAAGAAAAGGCTTGACATTTGTGCAGCTTTTTCGTAAATTACCTGTGAGGGGGCTTTCAAAAAAACGGCAGCGGCGGTGAGGGATTACAAACGCTTTACTCTCGCCTTTATTATCTTTATTATTATAATAATTATCATCATCTGCGCCGCTGCCTCCAACGTAGAATAACACAATTCAATCGGAAGGGTGGGGCGCCCCGCCCGGCTGAAACTTGATAATTTCCCCCATAATCGCTAAAATATAAAGTTATGACCACAAATTTGTCGGACTGCGCCGGATGAAAACAGCCCTGATTATCCCGGTTTACAACGAAGGGGAAAGACTGCGGCATCTGCTGAACCGAACCCTGCAGTATTTTCCCCCCGCCGATACTGTCATTGTGGACGATGGCTCCACCGACCGCTGCGCCGAAGGGCTTGATTCGGAGGGATTCAAGCTTATCCGGCACCTGACCAATCAGGGTAAAGGCGCGGCGCTGATCAGCGGCTTCAAACTGGCGCAGCTCGAAGGCTTCGAATGGGCGCTGACTATGGACGCCGACGGCCAGCATGACCCGGAGGCTGTCCCCGCCTTCATCGCCGCCGCGGCAACCGGAACCTACGACCTTGTCATCGGTCACCGCAGACAAGAGCGCGCCAAAATGCCCTGGGACCGGAGGTTCTCCAACTTCACCACCTCCCTGGCGCTCTCCATCGTGTCCGGACAAAAAATCCGCGACGCGCAGTGCGGCTACCGGATGTACCGCCTGGACTTCGTCCGGAATTTGAACCTGAAAACGAGCGCCTTCGACACCGAAAACGAACTCCTGCTTGAGGCTTTCCGCCAAAAACGGAAAATCGGCTGGGTCGAAATCCCCATCATCTATACCGATGCGCCCAGTCATATCCGCCGCTGGCAGGATACTAAGAAATTCCTGATTCTCCTGACTAAATATATATTTTCGAGGAAAACTTGAGGGATCCCTACCAGGACGCGCGCTGGTCGATGGTGGAAAACCAGCTTCGTAAGCGTGGTATTACCGATAACAGGGTGTTGGATGCGATGCGTACCGTGCCCCGGCACCTGTTCGTCAGCGCCACTATGAAAAGCCGCGCCTACAACGATTCCCCCCTGCCCATCGAGGCGGATCAGACCATCTCACAACCGTATATGGTCGCCCTGATGACCCAATTACTTAACCTGACCGGCGACGACAAAGTCCTCGAAATCGGCGCCGGATCCGGTTATCAAGCGGCAGTCCTGGGTTTGCTCGCGCGTAAAGTGTTCACCATCGACCGAGTCCCCAAACTGGCGTTGAAAGCGAGGCAGACACTGGAGAAACTGGGATACCAGAACATTGTGGTCAGCAGCGGAGACGGGACTCTGGGCTGGTCGGAATTCGCGCCTTACGACCGGGTCATCATCACCGCCGCCGCTCCCAGAATCCCCCCGGCAATCGTCGGTCAACTCGCCGAAGGGGGTAAGCTGGTCATCCCGGTGGGCGACCGCATCACTCAGGTGCTGAAAGTCGCCCAAAAGCGGGGCGATGAAATCGTGATAACCGACTCTGTCAACTGTGTTTTCGTCCCCCTTGTGGGAAAGGAAGGCTGGGATAAATGATTCCCGTAACGGATTGTTAATGTACGTATTATGCGGTGGTTTAAGATTTCATCATAATGAAAAAAAC
>CAYQZD010000202.1:0-4086 GCA_964421875.1 uncultured bacterium | reverse complement strand
CGCCATGGATGCCGGTGTTGGTTCCAAGCGTATTGATTTCCACCCAGTCGTAGGCTATAGCCTGCATTTCCGGAGGTCCGACAAAGACCGGAGCCGGAAACGCCTGTCCCATCGGGCCCTCGCCCGAAGCGTTGTAGTAGGAGACATCGTAGGTGTACCAGCCGTTAGCGGGGGGATTGTCGGTGTGGGTGGTGTTGGTGCCGGTGAGGTTGGCTACCTCGGTGCCGTTACGGTAAACCTTCTGACCGTCCCAAGAACCTGCAGGCCAGTATCCGCCGTGAGCGCCCGCAGTCGGCGCAGTCCAGGCGATGTCGCAGGAGAGCGCTCCGCCGGGGTCGGGAGTTGCGGTAACATTGGAAGGCGCATCCGGAACATCCAGCCCGATGAACGCCAACATTACTGCGGGCAGTCCGTTGCCGGAGTCGTTGTAGCACTTGACCATATATTCATAAAAACCGGCAGAGGTCATAGTAGCATCGTCATATGTCGAAGGCTGGCCGATTTGAACATTGGTCATAGTGTGAATCAGGTCGCCGTCGCGGTAAATCCTGGCGCCATCGAGATCGGTCAAGGGGGCGTTGCCCACCGTTACTGTGGGATTGGTCCAGGACAGCGAAGCACGGAGCTGCGCCTGGTTGTGAGCCACGTTGAAATTGGTGGGCGCGCCGGGCGCGTAAATATTCGCCTGCAGATAGCCTTCAAAGCCGCCGATCACATCGGGCGTTCCCTGCCCCAGAGCTATGAAGGTGGAATACTGCGGGTCCCAACCGAAAACATGCTCGGCGCCGCCCGCAATCGCCCCGGCGACCAGAGCGTTGGTGATGTTCACCTGCACTCCGGTGGGGGTCATCGTCACCGGGTTGTACTGATGCAAAATGCAGCCTCCGGTCTGACTGTGAATCCAGAGCCAGGGACCGGCGGGATCTTCAGCGTCCCAAGCCATACCGTAAACCACAGGACCCGCGCCAAAGGTTCTCAGCAGGGTTCCGGTCATGCTCATTTCATACATCGGGTTGCTGAAGTTGCCGCAGTAGAAGCTGCCCTGACCGGTGTTGCCAGCGGGGTCGAAAGCGCTGGCGCGGGGGAACTGCTGCCCCCCGGGGAAGGGGATGGTGGTGACGATAGTGGCGGGATTGGCCGGCAGCGGCGAGGGGTCGTATTTAATCAAGCCGCTTTCCCAGCCGCCGTAGATGAAGGTTCCGTCAACGGAGTGGTCACGGACTCCCCAGGCGGAAGATGAGCCCGAGGGGAAGCTGGTCACCAATTGGGTGCCGTCGGCGCTGATGATATAGACCATGTTGGGGTTGGGAGCCACACCGCGGCCTGTGACCCAAATGTAGGTGCCGTCGAAGCTGACGCCCACACAGCCGTTGTCGCCGGAAAGCGTTTCAGCCGCATAGTTGAACTGAAGCTCCCACATGGTGTCGGTGGGCGCGGAGACGAACATTCCGGGTTTGATGCCGGGTGCGGCATCGTAGTCAACCGGAACCTCCACCGTCTTGGCGAACACCACAGCCGCCAACAGAAGGATGAGAGAGACTACCATGAGTTTTTTCATCTTACTCCTCCAGATGAATAGGTGATTGGTTTGATAGTTTAACCTGTTTATTAGGTTAATAGCGATAGAGATAAATGAAGCGTGTATTCACAAGAATACAGGCTCCAATCCCTTTTAAGATTTGCGATGAGCTTCTTAATTAAATCAGTGTAGTAATCGGGTGAAGATTATATCTGGTGCGATGCGTTGGAAGGACAATACCGTTGCTTTAACAACAATATCATAGTAAGGGTAATATGTATATTATCATTTTTTTTAGTTATTGTCAAGTGCTTTCAAGAATTTTCTGTAATTAATTTACCTTAAAAAATAGAATCGTAATGCGGACCGGAGAAGGGCGGACACGGGAGTCTGCCATATATAGTCATTCTTGAAAAGAATGACGAGAAAAAGAATGTCATTCCCGCGAAAGCGGGAATCCATCTTCTTGTATTTATACTATATACTGGACTCCTGCTTACGCAGGAGTGACAAATCATAGGACAACCTTTTTAGGAATCGCTATAAAATATTCATCTGACGTAGGGGCGAATCCCTGTATTCGCCTAATTCAACATTTCCATTCTCCATAGTACATTGTCGTGATAGAGACTATCGAATGAGTATTTTAAAAAAAACTCCCGCTGGTTTTCCAACGGGAGTTTTGAACTCTTGATTCGAGACTCGTGAATCGAATCTTGCGACTCGCAGCTACTTCACCAACGCCATCTTCTGGGTGGCGCTGAAGCCGTCTGCAGTCAAGGTGCAGAAATAGACTCCTGAAGACAGGCCCGAGCCGTCGAACACGACCTCATGCGAACCTGCTCCCAGCCAGCCTTCCAACAGCCTGCTGACCTCGCGGCCGTTGATATCGAACACCGCAAGCTGAATGTTGGAAGCATCACCCAGACGGAAGCTGATAGTGGTGGTCGGGTTGAAGGGGTTGGGAGACGCGCCGTGCAGAGCGTATTCGCTAATAGCGGATACACCCGGTTCGTCCCCGAACCAGCCTGTAAGCTGCCAATTGTGGTACTGGCTGGCGCCGCCGTCGCCGGGGAGCTTAATGAAGGCGAAGAACGAGGAGTCGATGACAGTGCCGGGATGGGTGCCGACATAACCGACGTAGTCATAGTTGCCGGTGGGAGCTACTCCGGGAACATTCTGCGGGAGATTGGTGCGCGTAATGGTGGCGCTGGCGCCTACCACCAGACCGGTGCGCAGGATTATGGGACCGTAGAAAGTGCCATTGGGCAGATATACTCCGGTCCAGGCGTCGAAGGTAATCGCGCTGGAGGTGAGGTTTTCAATCTGCGCGTCAAACCTGAACATACCGCCGCCCCCGGGAATGTTGATCGGGGGATTCAACGGGGTGATGGTCACATCCAGATCCGGAGTCGAGAAGGGATACATTTCGAAACCGGCAATCTTATCCGGAGTGCCCTGACCCAAGGCAATCATAGTAGTATACTGCGGATCCCAACCGAATACGTGTTCGCAGCCTCCGGCGATCGCGCCAGCTACGATAGCCGCGGTTACATCCTGCTGAACTCCTGTGGGAGTCATTGTGGTGGGATTATACTGATGCATCACACAACCGCCCGTCTGACTGTGAACCCACAGCCAGGGACCGGCCGGGTCGATGTTGTCCCAAGCCATACCATAGGCTACCGGCCCGGCGCCAAAGGTGCGAAGCAGGCTTCCGGTCATACTCATCTCGTACATCGGGTTGCTGAAATTACCGCAATAGACGCTGCCCTGACCGTTGTTGCCATTAGGGTCTATAGCGTTAGAGCGTCCGAATTGCATACCTACGGGGAAGGGAATGGTGGATACAACCGTAGCCGGATTCGCGGGCAGGGGGGAGGGATCGTATTTAATGAGCCCGCTTTCCCAACCACCGTAGATGTAAGTTCCGTCGGTGGAGTGGTCGCGGACACCCCAGGCGGAAGAGGAGCTTGAGGGGAAGCTGGTCACTAACTGGGTGCCGTCAGCGCTGATGATGTAAATCATATTGGGATTGGGAGCCACACCACGACCGGAAACCCAGATGTAGGTGCCGTCCCAGCTCACGCCCACGCAGCCATTGTCGCCGGAAAGCGTTTCAGCCGCATAGTTGAACTGCACTTGCCACATAGAGTCACTGGGAGCTGATGGTTTAGGTAGAGTAATACCGGGAGCAATGTCATAGGCTGAGAAATCGTCTGCCAGGGCTAATGCAGCGAAGCACAGCATGAAGAAGATTACCAATGTTTTCTTAAGCATGTTTTCTCCTCTGAAAACTGTTGAAGGATTAAGGGATTAAAAACTGCGCGAGTCAAAGAAGCTTGTCTGTGATACCAATTCACCTCCTTCGTATTATTTGATTTTCATGAAAATAACAAAACCTGAATAAGCAAGCCATTATTTTCATCTTTAGTTGAAAATGTTCGAGACAATAAATGTTCTCATTGTTTTGGATCAGAGTGGGCAGTGTGAATCGTCGATCTGTGTAGGCTTGGATTTAAAAAATACAATTTTTTTATGTTTGAGTCAAGTAAAAAATTCAATTC
>CAYQZD010000201.1:0-4118 GCA_964421875.1 uncultured bacterium | reverse complement strand
ATATCCAATCCCGCTAATCCGGTTATGACCGGTTATTTTCATACTTCATATGAAGCTCTAAATGTTGCGTTTTCCGGGGATTATGCTTATGTGACGGATGGCAATAATTATGTGAGAATAGTCGATGTATCCCAACCCGCGAATCCGGTTGAAGTTAGTAATATCAGTTTGTATGCAACTGGATTGGCAGTGTTCGGGGATTACCTTTATGTGGCAAAAGGATATAGTGGCTTGCAGATATTTAACGTGTCCAATCCTGCCATTCCGGTTGAAACTGGTCGTTATAATACCCCTGAGTTTGCAATGGGTATAGCAGCCGCGGGGAATTACGCCTATGTGGCTGACCGTTATTATTTTGAAATCTACGATTGCACCTCTGCTATCGGGATGTTCGCCCTGATTTCGATTACACCGCTCAATCCGAATATAATTATCACCGGCGGTGGCGGCAGCTTCGCTTTCAGCGCCGAAGTACGGAATACCACCGCCAGCCCCTTGACCTTCGATGTCTGGAGCGATGTGACTCTGCCTCGGGGCTCGGTTTACGGTCCCCTTCTACTTAGGACATTGACGCTCCCCGGCTTAACAACTGTTACCCGCGAATTGACACAGCAGGTTCCCTCCGGTGCGCCAGTGGGTTTCTACAGCTATAACGCTTATATTGGAACATTCCCCGATTCGGTTGTTTCCGGGGATGATTTTCCTTTTCTGAAAATTGCGGGTGATAACTCAGGTTCCTTGAACAGTGGATGGAATATATATGGCTGGGATAATGACGAAGAGGTTGTAGGGATTCAGGCTTCAGGATTCGGGATTCAGTCTTGCTGTCCTAATCCCTTCAACAATCGGACAGTTGCGAGTTTCGAGCTGCGAGATGCGAGTCAAATTATGCTGGCTGTGTATGACATCTCCGGGCGGGAAATCGCGGTCTTAGCGGAGGGATACTATCCGGCGGGGATGCGCCGGGCTGTTTGGGATGCGGTGGATGCGCCCAGCGGAGTCTATTTCCTCCGGCTGCAAGCGGGGAGTATATTACAGGTTCGGAAGGCGGTTTTGGTGAAATAGATGCGAGATAAGAGATAAGAGATAAGATATAAGAAATAAGATATGAGATTCGGGCGGATCATTCAAATCCGCCTCGTTTTAGCTGAGTCTATATAATCACTTTCAGGCGTTTATTTCCCCCAAAAATTCCCCCGATTTCCTCACCTTCACTCCCCTGAAACTGCGGAAATTGAAATGCCGGTCGGAAGTGATGACATACTCCGCCTTCGCCGCCAAGGCGCACGCCAGGAACATATTGTCCGATATATCAGCCTTGATTCTGCGAACCCGCATTTTCGGTTCTACCAATAAAGCCGCCTCTTCAATACGGGACATCAACCCTTCCCGCCCCCCGAACCGCTTCAGCGCGAAACCGAACGGCTTCAGGATGTGCTGATATTCATCCAATATCTGCGGCGAGACGCACAGCCTCAGCTCGCCCTTTTCCAGAGCTTTCCATAATATCCTGGCTGATGAACCCTTGGATTTGGTTGCTGCGGCGATGATGATATTGGTATCCAGAACCACTCGAGTTTCGCGGCCTAGAAACCGGCGAAGCAGCCGTTTGAAATATACGAGCATCGAAGTGTAGGGGGAACGGGCTAAAGTCCCAGCTTGCGCTCATAATTACGGAACACCCCCACAACCTTGCCTGCAATGGAGAAATCGGGGGTGTTTTTTTCCACCACGATAGTCCTGAAATCGCGGTTGGCTGGCTCCAGCCTGACCCGGCCGTTTTCGGGGTAATAGTACTTAACCGTGGCTTCGTCCCCGATAATAGCCACCACGATATCGCCTTTTTTAGGTTCAAGGCTTTGCCGGGCGAACACCAGGTCTCCGTTAAAGATACCCGCCTCGATCATACTATCCCCTTGAATCTTGAGGGCGAATAGTCCTTCTCCCTCGAGCAGGCTGCGGTCGATACCAATACGGCCTTCGAGGTTTTCTTCCGCCAGCGCCGGCAAACCGGCGGATACCCTGCCCACCACCGGAACCGGATTCATTGAAGCGGGAGTTAGCGGGCCTTCCGTTAGTTCGATACCGCGTGACTTATAGTGACTCCGTTTGATAACCCCTTTTTTCTCCAACGCGGTGAGGAATGAGCGCACACCGTTGGTAGAGGCGATATCGAAACGTTTGCCGATTTCCCGGAGGGTGGGAGGGGCGCCTTGCTGGCTCATAGTTTCGCGGATGAAATCGAGGATTTCTTTCTGCCTTTTGGTGAGTCCCTTCATAATAATCTACCTTGAAAGTGTTAGGAATACTGCATATTAATTATTATTTGCTATAATATACTGCCCGGATGTGCAAAAGTCAAGTATTTTCTGAACAAATTATCATATTTTTTTAATTTTCTAAAAAATGTGACTATTTGACCTTATAAAGCATAGAATTCAGTCTATAAAACGATGCTAAAACAGAATTTCTTTGCTGACTGATTTTAGCTTCGCTGGAATGGTGAGGTTGATTATGGCTGCAACAGCCTATATTATTAAGAAAATATTTTAGCATAAGTCTGTTGATGTGCATATTTATAGTCAGTCAAAATCGAAATGGTTTATACTTGCTGTCGGGTGCGGAAATCCGAAACCACGGTAATGCGATTTGGGTGATACGCCCTTCCGGAATCAGTATATCTGTCAAATCATCCGGAAAATCCTAATATTAGAGACGATTATTTGTGCAATCGAAAAATATTTTATATTATTAGAGCGTTCACTTGAAATAATGCTGTTTTATCATTATATTAACTCACTTTGTGAAGTTAATTCTATAAAAAATAAACTCTCAATACTCCATTTCAGGAGGAGAGAATGAAGTTATTCACCTCTATTTCTGCAATTGTTATCGTCCTTGCCGCGTTTTTAACCGGCTTTTGCCAGGAAGATAAAGAGGTAATCGCCAGCGGTACTGCCAATGTGGTCGGAGGAAACACCATGGGCGCGCGTCAATCCGCCATTGCCATTGCCAGCCGCGCCGCGGTGGAAATCGGATTGGGCACGCTGGTGGAATCCGCCACTTTAACCGCCAACTTCCAACTGGTTTCCGACAAAATCTATTCCAAGTCGCAAGGCTACGTCAAGACCTATGAAGTCATCAATGAAGGCCCCGGCGACACACCCGACACCTACAAAGTCACCATCAAAGCGATAGTCAACTTGACAGATATGGGTAACGACCTCCGCGCCCTGGGCATCCTGCAGGATATGATGGGTATGCCCAAAATCATGTCGATGATAGACGAAGTGTCGACCACTTCCGGATTGTCGGTGCTCGCTTCCGATCCCTCGTCTTCCATTGCGATGGAGGAGAAACTGCTGGGGAGAGGTTTTGAACTGGTGGACAAGGATATGGTGGCTAACATCCGCGCCCAGGAATTCGCACGGATGGGCGATGCGATGGGCGGCAACCAAGCCGCCTTCATGGAAAACCTAATTGACAACGACGAGGCGGTTTTGCGCATCGCCAAGGAAGCCTCGCAGAATTACGGTGCGCAGTACCTGCTGCTGGGACTGTCAAAAATCGACCCCTATTCCAGTTCGGGCGGGATGAAAATTTCCACCGCCACCTTCAAAGCGAAAGTAGTCGACGCCTCCACCGGAGAAAAACTCGCCACTACCCAGAAAGCTGAATCCGGCAATGGAGCCAGTTGGGCCGCCGCCGATATGAACGCGGGGCGAAGATCGGGCGAAGTGGTGGCGGATGTCATCATTCCCCAGATTATCCAGAACTGGACCAAACGTTCTCAGCAGGGCGCGCTCTATATCGTCAAGCTCTATGGAGTCGAAAGTTACGGCCGCCAGGGTAGGAAGTTCATCAGTATGCTGAAGGGAATTCCGGGGGTGACCAACGCGGTTCAAAGACTATGGGACGCCAAGTTGGGAAGACTCGAAGTCGATGTTACCTTCAAAGGCGGCGACGCCGAAAGCTTGATTAGCGGTATCTTTGATAACGCTTACGACATTCCCGGATTCGACAACTTCGACCTGGAGCAGACCCAGGGCAACAACCTGAATTTCAAAGTTAAGTAGTTATTTGATTTGTGGTGTCGGGTCTCCGCACCCGACACCAAC
>CAYQZD010000200.1:0-4176 GCA_964421875.1 uncultured bacterium | reverse complement strand
GGATTAAGCAGATTTAGTCCAGTTATACAACTGCCTAACATAAATTTGCTATCATAATAACAGGCTCATTTTATTGAATAGGTATAAGACAATTTTTCCGGAACCATTGAGTTACCTCTCTGAAACACTATGAACGCGTCTTCACATAAAATATTAGCGCGCAACCGTAAAGCCTTCCACGAGTATGAGATTTTGGAGCGGTTCGAGGCCGGATTGGTTTTGCTGGGAACCGAAGTCAAAGCTCTGCGCGAGGGGAAGGTGAATTTGAAAGACGCCTATGGGGATATTCGCGGCGGCGAGGTTTTTGTGGTTAAGATGCACATCGGGCCTTATTCTGCGGGAAATGTCTTCAACCATGAGCCGGAACGTCCCCGCAAGCTACTGTTGCACCGCCGGGAAATCCGCAAACTTATCGGGCGGGTGTCGGAACGGGGTTTCACCCTGGTACCTCTATCGCTTTATTTCAAGCGGGGTATTGTCAAGTTGGAGTTGGGATTGGCCCGGGGCAAAAAAATATATGACCGCCGGAAAGATATCGAAGAGCGGGAGCGAAAGCGGGAATTGGCTAGGGAATTCAGAGAGAAAGAAAAGTGGGAGCGGTAAAATGCTACGGAGGTTGAAAAATTATTTCATCACCGGATTGGTGGTATTGCTGCCAATCGGTCTTACTGTTTTCATCCTCTATCGCGGATTTCTGCTTTTCGACGGTATCCTGACAGAGCTGATTCATCTGCTGCTTTTCAAGGTTGTGGGCATTGAGTTTTTCCGGGACCGTAGCCTTCCGGGAATTGGTTTGGTCGCCCTTGTTTTTATTACTATTTTAATCGGCGTTCTGGCGAAGAACTTTTTAGGCAGGCGCCTGATTGCCCGGGGAAACCGGTTAGTGGCGCGTATTCCCTTGATAAACAAAATCTACCGGGCGATTTCACAGATAATAAGCGCGATTATATCGGGGAAACGGCAGCTTTCCGAAAGCCCGGTTCTTTTTGAATACCCTAAGGAGGGAGTATATTCCATCGGTTTCATCACTCAGGATACCGAGGGTCCGGTTCAAGAATTGTTGAAAGACGATGTCGTCTCCATTTTCCTCCCCACGACTCCCAATCCCACTTCAGGATACCTGCTTTTCGTTCCTAAGAAGTCGATTTATCGGCTTAATATGAGCGCGGAGGAGGCGCTAAAACTGGTGATAAGCGGAGGCACGGTAACCCCTGAAAAGTTGAATCCATGAAGCGCTGGATTACGGCTGCGCTTCCGGCGCTGCTGCTGCCGGGAATAGTCCTGGGGCTGGATACCGGGCCGGATTTTATGCGTTTCAGCTTTCAAAGGGGGTTGGATTATTATCGCTGGGGCGCGTCCGTTCAGACCGATTTCACTGCGGGCGGGGAGAATTTTCACACGGAGGAGGAGCTTTCGGTGATGCTGCGCCAGCCGCCCGGGTTTCAAGATTATTGGAAAACTTCGCTTAAGCTCAAGGGGAATTGGAGCAGGCCTTTAAAATCAAACCTGATGTTCAGCGGCAGGGTCGCTTCCGATATTTTTTACGACCGCGAGGTGAGCCAGACACCTCCTATCTTATTGAACCAAAGATATCCTGACACACCGGTTTTCAATCCTTCCGGAGTGAGCCTCACCACCGGCCTTGACAATCGGATATACCGGAATTCGGCATCGATGGGTTTTGATATTTCCGATTGGGAGAACTTCGACATCACATCCAGTGTGGGGATTTACGGGGAGCGGTTGCTGGGTTCCACGGCGGTGGGTCCTATGGGGAACTTTTCGATGCTGGGGGAGGGGGTAGAGATTGGGGGTTTTGTCACCGATTTCAACGCCCGGACCGGGGGGCAGTTTATCGGCAGCAGGACCAACCATGAGATAGCCGCGGACTTTAGAGCCTGTCGGGAATACACTCAGGGGACTTCCAATCGTTTCAGCGCCAATTACAGGAACTACCGGCGGGAGTTTCCAGTTTCATCGGGGGTGAATGACCGTCGGACGGAGGAGGAGGTTCATATCGGCGATGTTCTGGAGTATGAGCTGATAAGCTCTTTAAACCTGCTTCTTGATTTAAACTTAGCGCAGCGGAAGGTAGAGCCGACAAGAGTAAATAAAACCAACCGTCTGAACGAAATCGCCACGGGGATGAGCGCGGACTTGAGATGGGAATCGGGAGGACACCGGTATGCCTTGGGATTTGGCTCGAAGAGTCAGAATCAGAGGTATCCCTTCCGCACGGTCGAAGGGCGGCAGTACGATATTCACGGGGGTGTGACTTACAGTTTGAAGGAGGATTCGGTTCAGGTCAGCGCGGCGCTGGCTCGGTTCAAGTACGATGTTTCGCCTGAGGATTACAGTATCGACACCCGGGATGAGCTGCGTCATTCTTATCAAATCGCTCATTATCACCCTTTTGGCGGGGGATTGGATATAGTTACCCGGCTTAGGGCCGATTTGAACCATCTGGTATATTTGAAGGCGGCTCGCAGCGCGGATAATAACTGGGAGCGGATATTCATCCTGTCGCCCGAGGTGAATTACTTATCGGACAGTTGGAGTCAGCGGGCTCGTTTTATGGTCACTGCCCGGTATATCGACTACGATTTCGCAGAGACGGCGCCTCCCAGCCGGGTGTTTCGGAAGTATTCGGCGGAGGATTCGCTGGAGGTGAAATTGAGCCGGCAGTGGAAGGCTCGGTTTCAGTATGTTTTAATTTTAGAAGACCAGGGAAGGCTGGACTGGGAGCGGTTTGTGCAGGATTTATCGGACGAGTACCGCACTCACGACGCGCGGTTTGAATTTGTGCGCGGGATGAAGGGTTTGTTTTTGGGTATGGGCTGGGGTTTTTATCACCGCAAGGGGAAGCATACCGAATTGCCGGACGAGCGGGTGCAGAGTTCGGGTCCGATACTGTCCTTAAGCGGAACCGGCCCAATGAACTTTCAGATAGAACTTTCGACCAGTTACCGCCGTATCAGTGAAACCGGCCGCAGTCCTTACAGTCAAACTTATTTGGATATGACTCTGTATAAGCTGTTTTAGAGCGATGGGTCAGGCGCATCATAACCGTTTTTATGTGAATCCGGCGGACATTTCGGAAGATGGTTTCGTCCTCGGTGAGGCCGAGGCGCGACATTTGAAGGTACGGCGCATCAGGATCGGGGAGAGAATCGCCGTTTTCGATGGTCAGGGGCGGGAAATCACCGGGATTGTGCGCTCGATAGAGGCGCGTGGGGTGAAGTGCGATATCCTCAAGGTTGAGACACATCTGCCGCCCGTTACCAAAATATCTTTAGCGCTGGGGATATTGCGCCCGGGGGCTATGGCTTTCGCTTGCGAAAAGGCGGCGGAGGCCGGGGTTTGGGAAATTGTGCCGCTCCTTACGGACCATTCTACGCGGAGACCGCCGCCTTCCGAGGTGAACCGTTTGAACCGCGTAACGCTGGCGGGGACGAAGCAGTCGGGCGGGTTTTTCTGGCCCAAGGTTCATTTGCCGGTGAAACTGCCTGATTTGTTGAAGGGGATGAGGGCTTATTCCGGGATTCTTTACGCCGATCCTGGGGGCGAGCCGATTTTGTCCTTACCGCATTTAAGGGGGGATACGCTGGTCATAGTGGGTTCCGAGGGGGGATTTTCTGCGGGGGAGATGGAGGTTCTTAAGGCGGGAGGAAACATTGCGGTTTCTTTAGGTGAGCGTAGATTGCGGAGTGAGACGGCGGCTATAATCGCTCTGGGTTGCCTGGCACTGAAAGTTGAGTAAAAATATTGACTAATTGAGAAATTTATGATATATTGTTTTGTTTATAATTTTTCAGCCATTAACACCGGAAGGAGGTGTGAAACCATATGCCGCATATCAAGGTTCGGGATAATGAGCCTTTCGAGAAAGCCTTTAGGCGCTTCACCAAGGCTTGTGAGAAGTCGGGTTTAATGGCGGAGATCCGCAAGCATCAGAGGTATGAGAAGCCGTCCGAGGCACGGAAGCGTAAGAGCAATGCGGCTCGGCGGAAACTGCGCAAGATGCAGTTGCAGGATAATTATTGATGCGCTAAACCCTCATACGAGGGTCTCTTTCGCGACCTTGCGCAACTTAAGATGAAAATTCATAGCTCGCGTATTAACGCTGCTGTTTTTATCAAGGTAAATATGCGTAATTTTTTATGCTCCCCGCTTGAT
>CAYQZD010000199.1:0-4186 GCA_964421875.1 uncultured bacterium | reverse complement strand
CCCTGAATCCTCAATCGTGATTGTCATTACCCATACAATTCAGCGAAGAGCCAAATAATCCGACTAAACCTGCTTAATCCGCTTAATCTGCTGTGAATCTATGTTCTTAATAATCAAAATCCTGTAAATTCTGTTAATCCTGTCTATTCTTTTTGACAAGGACTCATATATTTGTTTTAAATGACTATGCATCTGCGTCATCAGCGAAAATCAGTCTTAATCAGCGATTCAAAGAATTTATACACAGAATCTGATCCGCTTAACCCGCTTTGAATCTATGTTCTTACCATTGTAATACGATAAACATATAACCATCTAATAATAATATACATACAACCCCGGAGGACATATGCCCTACCAATTCAAAGGCCTCACCTTCGACCAGTTCAACCTCGGCGATGAGCACGAAACCGCCTCCCGCACCGTCACCGAAGCCGATGTCGTAACCTTCGCCGGGCTTTCAGGGGACTTCAATCCCCTGCACACCAACGAGGAATTCGGCAAAAAGCTCCCCTTCGGCGGGCGCATCGCCCACGGGATGCTGATTGCCTCTATAGCCACCGGACTGGCGAACCAGCTCGGCATCTTCGAAGGCACCTCGCTCGCCCTGCTCTCGATGGAAATCACCTGGCCCGCGCCGGTCAAATTCGGCGACACCATCCGCCTGATATTGACCGCAACCGAAAAGAAGGAAAGCTCCAAAGGTGACAAAGGCGTGGTCACCTTCCGCACCGAAGTCAAAAACCAGCGGGACGAAACCGTGATGGACGGCGCCTGGAAAGTGCTCATCGCAAAATAACCGGCAACCGGCAACTGGCAACATGTAACTTGAAAGTATACTATGCTGAAGAAACTGACCCTCACCCACTGGATTTTCCTCGGCATCGCCCTGGGGATACTGGCAGGATGGCTGGTGGGCGAACCGATACTTCCCATCGCCAAACCGTTGGGGGACATCTTCCTCCGCCTGCTGAAGATGATAATCGTCCCCCTGATATTCTCCTCCATCACTTCGGGAGTGCTGAATGTGGGGGACACCCGGAACCTGGGGAGGCTGGGGGGGAAGACTATCCTTTACTATATGATTACCAGCGCGCTGGCGATTATAACCGGACTGGCGCTGGTGAACATTTTCCAGCCGGGGACGGGAGTGGAACTGGCGCTGAGCGAAGCCCCGGAACTGGCGGAAACCGACGCCGGCGCAGTCTGGGGTATCCTGCTGAGGATGATACCGGAAAACCCGGTCAAAGCGATGGTGGAAGCGGATATGTTAGCGGTGATTTTCTTCAGCATCCTGTTTGGCGTCTTCGTCACCCGCCTGCCGGAAAAGGGAAGGACTTTCTTCACCGACCTCTTCGAATACTTCTTTCAAGCGATGATGATGATGACCAGCTTCGTCATCAAATTCGCGCCCATCGGGATATTCGGATTGATAGCGGGGATGGTGGCGACCACCGGATTTTCCGCCTTCGGGTCGCTGGTTAAGTTCTTCTTCGTGGTGTTCGCGGCGCTGGCGATTCACGCTTTCCTCACCCTGCCGACATTGCTGCGCTTGGCGGGAAGAATCAGAAAGCCTTACCGGCACCTTGGTTCGATGACCGAAGCCCTGCTCACCGCCTTCTCCACCGCCTCCTCCAACGCCACCCTCCCCTTGACTATGAAGTGCGTGAAGGAAAATTCCGGGGTGTCCAACAAAATCACCTCCTTCGTCCTGCCTTTGGGGGCGACCATCAATATGGACGGCACCGCTCTCTACGAATGCGTGGTGGCGGTGTTCATCGCCCAGGCTTACGGGATAGAGCTGACCTTTTTCCAACAGTTCATCATCGTCTGGACCGCGCTTTTGACTTCGATTGGGGTGGCGGGGGTGCCGATGGCTTCGCTGGTGGCCATCGCCATCATTTTGCATACGATAGGACTGCCGCTGGAGGGGATAGGATTGATAATGGTCACCGACCGCGTGCTGGATATGTGCCGCACTTCGGTCAACGTTTGGTCGGATTCCTGCGGAGCGGTGGTTATCGCCCGCACCGAGGGGGAAGAGACAAAGCTGAATTAGTAAAGCGCAACTGCAATACCTTTTCGTAGGGGGAACGGCCGTTCCCCCTACCGGTAACCGGTAACCGGCGGAATAAGATTCCGCCCTACAGCCGGGCGTTCATTAGAACGCCCCTACCGGGAAACACTCCCGCCATTACCCCTTTTTCACAAATCCGCCCGGGCCTGCAAGCGTAAGCCCTAAGTATAAACCAACTTTTTTACCCCATAAACTTGACAAATGTTCACCAATTTCGTAGATTACCTGAGGGGGGGTATATAAAACTCCGGCAGCGTCCTGGGAGAGTACTAGAGCAGGCAATTACAGTTTTGTATGAGTTTAACTTATTGAAATATAAAAGATTACTGTTTTGAATTTGATAATCACAAGTATTTGGTTATTAAACACATAGATTCACAGCGGATTAAGCGGATTAAGCAGATTAGATTCGGATTATACCAAATAAATGTCGCAGAGTGGGGGGACTTTGCGACACAGTGGGATTGACAGAATTAACAGAATTTTGATTAAGAATGCTTCGCCCCTACCTACAACCGTAATCACCTCACCAACATAACCTTCCGAACATCCGAGCGCCTTTCGGATGTCAACCGCACAAAATATACTCCGCTCGGCATATTAAACGCTTCCCAGGAGATTTTATGCATACCCCGTTTGAAACAGCCTGAAATTAGGTTAGCCGCTAATCTGCCCCATACATCGTAAACATCAAGCTTGATAAACCTATCCCTTTCCAATGTGAAAGAAACCAGCGAACGCTGATTGAAGGGATTGGGATAATTCCCTATCAATCTGAAATCGGCGATTGAATAATCGTATTTAGGATTCACATAGGGCGAGAGTGTGGTATCGCTGTAAATATAGACTTTTCCCGGAACAGGATAATAAGGATTTTCGGAGAACATGAAATCGTCTATTCCATCTCCGTTTACATCACCAGCATAGCCCATTCCATAACCGCCGACATAAGGCAATTCAATCAATAAATCATAGGACTTTTGAGAAGGCATATTCGGATATAGAAAAAATACATTCAGTTTTCCCTGCTCCCACCTGCCCGCCATAGCGTCCGGCCAGCCGTCGGCATTGACATCTCCGGCGTAGGCGCACCAACTCTGCCCCGGACCAACTCCAGTCAACCGAACATCCCAAAAAGTATCGACTTCAACCCCTCCGAAAAATATATAGGCATCGCAGGAACCGATGGGATCGGAGCCGACAACTATCTCGTCATAGCCATCATCATTGACATCGGGGGAGATGAACATACCGAGTCCTCTATTGAAACCGGGCCCAAAATTCCTGAAATTGAAATCGTGAATCGTATCAGGTGGTGAACCGCCAAAGAAACATATCACACCGTCTCTGAGCCAACTGTAACAGCCTTTGCAGATGATGTCATCATAACCATCATTGTTCAAATCGCCGCCGCAGGAAATAAAGTCACCAAAAGTATTTAAATTGTTGTATTCAGCGGTGACAGTATAATCCGGAATCGAGTCCATATTCAATCCGCCATAGAAAATAAATATTTTTCCTGCGATTACTTCAATCGGATCGTAATCATCAGCAGCAATAACTAAATCATTATATCCATCCCCATTGAAATCGCCCATCGATAAATATTTGCCAAAGTAGGTATTCGAATGACCTAGACTATCGGGTCTCAGAACTAAATCAGCTTGATTGTCCAGAAGAGGTCCGCCAAAATATACATAAGTTTCCGGATTGATAAGACTGAGCCAGGTAAAATCGGCGCTGATGACGATGTCAGGATGATTGTCCCCATTCAAATCCCGGCACTCCAGCGGCAGTCCTCCGTAGCAGTATTCGCAGGTTTCGGTGAAAACCATATCCGGGATGGTGTCCATCGGATCGCCGCCGTAGTATAAATACACTTCATTGGAGCCCCAGTTGGTAACCAGAATGTCGTCGAAACCGTCCATATTCTGGTCTCCGGCTGAAACCAGATAATATCCCAATTGACTGGTGTCAGTGGCGCCGGTGCAATGCCAAATGCAGCGGTAGTCGGCGAACCCACTACCGCTCATTACCAACCCCGCTATGATTATTATGTAAATCCGGCGCATTTTCTCCTCCGTTGATTATCTGCGAGATACGAGATGC
>CAYQZD010000198.1:0-4248 GCA_964421875.1 uncultured bacterium | reverse complement strand
TGGATTGCGATATAGAGGACGAATTGGAAAAGTTTTACACCGCGCTGGTAGCCGAGGATTTGGATTACTTCGCTGTAAGCGAAAACTACGCTGCGGGTTTGCACCACTTCTTGAACCGGGAACTCCCCGCATCCACACTTTTTGTCAAAGGCCAGGTCACCGGACCAATAAGCTTCGGACTCACAATGACCGACCAGGGCCGGCGCTCGGTGATATACCTGCCTGAAATTTTCGAGGCAGTGGTGAAAACTCTAGCGATGAAAGCAAGGTGGCAGGTTCGTCAGCTTAAAAAACTGCACGATAAAGTTATCATCTTTTTCGATGAGCCCTATCTGGCGGGGTTCGGTTCGGCCTTTGTGAATGTATCCCGGGAAGATGTTTTAAGCAGCCTTAAAGAGGTTATCGATGCCGCCAGGTCCGAGGGGGCGATGACCGGTTTGCATTGCTGCGGCAACACCGATTGGTCGATGGTGATGGAGACCCCGGTGGACATTGTAAACTTCGACGCCTATGAATACTTCAAGGGGATAACGCTGTATCCTGAGGAGGTCAATCGTTTCCTGGAGCAGAAGCGGATACTGGCTTGGGGAATTGTCCCTGCCACCACCGGACTGGGTACCACTATGGAGCTTCACCGCCTCTTTTTAAAACAGCTCGATGTTATGTCAGGGAAGGGAATAGACCGCCGGTTGATGCTGGAGCAGTGCCTTATCACCACTTCCTGCGGGATGGGAACTCAAACCGAGGAGAAATCGGAACGGATAATGGAACTGCTATGGGGGGTGTCGCGGGTGATGCGGGGAGAGTTTTTCACCCTGGATACTGATGGGAGGTAGATTGGTGGAATGGTTGAATGATGAAACGGTTAAACGGTGAGACGGTGAAATGGTGAAACGGTGAAACCGGGAAAACTCGGCGAATATTTGGAATAATATAGGACAACAATAATACACTTCAACATAGAATTACCCTTATGTTCAGAATAGCAATCAGCGGTAAAGGGGGGAGCGGAAAAACGACCATCAGCGGTATGATTATAAAAACTCTGCTATCGCGCGGCGTAAAACCGGCGTTGGCAGTGGACGCCGACCCGGCGGGATGCCTGGCGCCCCTGCTGGGCGCAAAGCCGGAAAACACTCTTGGCGATATCAGGGAGGGGAGCCGTCAAGCCAATGAAATGCCCAAATCCCAGTATGTGGAAATGAGCCTGCAGCAGGCGGTTTGGGAAGGGGAGGGAGGTTTCGACATGATTTCTATGGGGCGTCCCGAAGGACCGGGGTGTTACTGTTTCGTGAACAATCTGCTGCGCGATTCGCTGGAGCGGCTTTCGAAGTCCTACCGGGCGGTGGTGATAGACTGTGAAGCAGGGATGGAGCATCTGTCGCGGCGCACCGCCGGGCGGGTGAACCTGCTGGTACTGGTATCGGACCTTTCGCAGCGAGGAGTCCGCGCCGCGCGGGAGATGCTGGAAATCGCCCGCAAACTGGACAATATTCCGGAAGAAGTGGAATTTATCCTGAACTGCACCCGCAAAGTTGAACCCTTCGACCGGATGTCAGAAATAATCAAGGATGCGGGATTTGAGAAGTTCACCATTGTGCCCTACGATGAAAGTTTAATTGAGTTGGAACATCGGAACGGCAGTATTCTCGATATTTCGAATGATTCCCCCGCGCTGCATACGGTGGAGTCGCTGATTGAACCTTATTTCCCGGAGGCGAAGTGAAGCTGGCGGTGGTGGGAAAAGGAGGCGTGGGCAAGACCACCATCGCCGCCTTCATCGCCCGCGCCTGGGCAGCAGAGGGCTGCGAAGTGCTGGCGGTGGACGCCGACCCGGACAGCGACCTCCCCTTCGCTTTGGGATTCGATCCCGACACTGTGCCCCTGATTTCCAAAATGCGCCAGCTTATCAAGGAGCGGGTCGGTTCCACCGGCTCCTTTTTCCGGCTCGACCCGGAAGTCGGCGATATATTGGATAGGTATTCGGTGTCGCGAGATAATTTGAGGCTATTGGCGCTGGGAGCGATTCAGGAGGCTGATAAGGGGTGCGCCTGCCCGGAAAATGCCTTCCTCAAGTCGCTGATAAGGCACATTATCCTGAGAGAAAATCAACGATTGGTGGTGGATTTCGAGGCTGGTATCGAGCATCTGGGGAGGGGAGCGGCTTCAGGCATCGATGTGATGCTGGTGGTAGTGGAACCGACCGCCACCTCGGTGAATTCATTTCGGCGGATAAAGAAACTGGCGAAGGATTTGGGAATATCCCAAGTCAAGGTGATACTAAATAAAGTTGACAATGCTGATAATCGTGAATTCCTATATCAAAATGTTATAGGGAATGATATCATTTTGGAAATCCCTTATTCCGAAGAATTGTTATTGGCTTCACGGATTTATTTGGAGGAGATTCCTTTAAAACACATTTGGAGAGCATTGTTAGATAGATTAAGCGGGTAATTTCACTCCGTATAGCTATCTGTTCAAAACAGCTCATTTCCTAATATTAGATGGAATATTTAACTATGAAGATGAGCAAACTGGAAAAAAGGTTCGTGAACGCAAGAAAGCACGCGGTTGGAGCAATCAAGTTCGCAGAAGAGATGTTGGAACATATCGAATTGAAGGAAAAGGTGGATTATCTGGAGGTCGGCTGCGGAATCGGCGAATCAGCGAAACATTTATATGACAAGTACGATTTTAATGTTACCGGTATCGATGTCGACCCGGAACAGATTGAACATGCTAAGAAGACTGCGGAGATTAATCGCAACATTGTTTTTCGGGTGGAAGATTCCGCAAATCTCTCCTTCAAAGACAATTCATTCGATATTGTCTTAATATATAATGTGCTGCATCATGTGGCTTCATGGAGAATTGCGTTAGAGGAAGTTTATAGGGTTTTGCGGACCGGAGGATTTTTTATACTTGGCGATATCGTATTTGCTAATCTCCTGGTTAAAATTTCGGGACCTTTTAAGAAAAAATTCGGGGTGATGACTTTCCAGGAAATGCGGGAATTTATCCTGAATCTTGGTTTTGAAGAGATACACTTGGTGAAGTCAAGCAAACACAGTAGTATCTGCGGTGTATTTAAAAAGGGCTGAGATAGAATGGTCATCGCAAGACCTCGCACTCTGAGAGATGAAAATGTGGTATTGGGCGAATACAGGAATTCGCCACTATAGTCAGATGATTATTTGTAGGGGCAGACCTCTGTGTCTGTCCTTCTCCGGTTCGCATTACAATTCTGTTTTCAGATTAAACTAAAACCTGAGAGGATGGTGATTCATCATGGCTTTCAAGAATCTCTGGGTCTGCCCCAAATGCGGGCGGCAGTTCGCTAATCGCAACCAGAGCCATTCCTGCGGCGGCTTTACCGTGGAAGACAACCTGAAGGGCAAGGGGCCGGAGGCGGCTGAATTGTACCGGCTCTTCGAGGAAGCCGTAAAGGAGTGCGGAGAGGTTTTGGTCGCTCCGGCCAAAACCCGGATAGGATTCCAATCCCGGATGATATTCGCCGCGGTCTGCCCCAAACGAGAGCGTTTGGACGGGCATGTAGTGTTGAAACGGAGGGTGGACCATCCCCGATTCACTAAAATCGAGGTTCCCGCAAAAAACTGCTATGTGCACCATTTCAGCATCAGCAAACCCGATGAAATCGATGCTGATTTGAAAGCATGGCTGTCGGAAGCGTTCCAAGCCGGTGAATTGAAGACCGGAAAATAGTTTATAAGACAATAAGCGACATCTTTTCAAGGTGAGTCTGTTCTCATTTTGTATCACTTTAGGTTTATGAAGCGCTTTGATATTTTGTCATTCCCGCAAGTGAACGAAGTGAACGCGTCGGGAATCTGATTTTCAATTATAGCGCTGTCGGATTCCGGACAAGCCGGAATGACAGCAGGGTAGATTATGACTTAATATAGGGAATAGTGTTACCTCATTTTGTATTCTTACTTGCATAGCCTTGATATTGAACAGTGTAGAGAATAATAACTGCTGAATTCATTAATAAGGAGTTCAAAATGCCGGAAGAGCGGGAATTTTCCGATAAGAATATGATCGTTGCCCTGCTGCTCTGTATCTTCCTCGGAGTTTTTGGGGCGCATCGCTTCTACGTGGGAAAAATAGGGACCGGAATCCTCTATGTTTTCACGGTCGGCATTGTAGGTATTGGAGTTCTGTACGACCTTATAATAATCATCTTCGGTGAGTTCAGAGACCGAGATGGAAAAAAAGTAAAAGATT
>CAYQZD010000197.1:0-4307 GCA_964421875.1 uncultured bacterium | reverse complement strand
ACTTCTAAGAATAAAAAATGAAAAATACTTATTAATTATAGAATTAATGATAGTACAAGCGAGGTCTGAATCAATCTTATTCTCAACATCGACTGACATTACAGTATTTCTAAAAAGGAAATCATTGGGAATCATAGCCGCCTGTACTGTCAATGATATACGCGGCATAACAATTTTTGCATTTTCAAAGAATTCAACAGACTTGGCGTCCGATATTTTCTCAGGAACATAATCTATATATTGCCCCTGCCATTCCACACTCCAGGATTTAATTTCTCTGCCGTCTAATATCTTCTTAGGATTGTCCATTTCTTCCGGGGAATCCTTTATCAGTATTTCACCGCTTCTCAGAGCCATACCGTACGATGATTTAAACGGCTTCGGATACTTATTCAGCTTTTCCAATATCGGCATATCTTCCGCCGTAACTTCCATCCTCCAGGAGCCGTCGGGAGCGATATTTTTCCACTTGCTTTGCGATACTTCCGTAATTTTTCCGCCGCCCTCCGCTAATCCCCTTAAATTTCGCACATTCTGGCGGATTTTGATTTTATGCCCGCGTTTGGGCTTTTCCTTTTTCAGCGCTATCAGGAAGGGATTGACCGAGGCGAATTTGAACACCTCCGCCCATTCTAAAGGAACCAATTCTTCAATAGTGTAATCTTCGATAAACCTTCTCACCTTAGAGGTCGCTTTGGAATCGGCCAAGCCCTGGGATACAATCAGCCCCATTTTCCCCCCTTCTTCCAGCCAGTCCATCCCTTTTTTCACGAAGTAAGCGAAGATGTCCGTGTTGCCCTCTTTATAGTCGCCGAATATCTGCTGATAGAATTTCTTAGCGGTTTCGTCCAGCCTTTCGTTGCGGATATAGGGGGGATTGCCGGTAACGAAGCGGTATTTCTTGAAGTCCCGCGCGTATCGAGCCCCGCTGTGCCTCTCGCCGGGCCAATTGGAAAACCCGGTCTCCTTCAATTCCACCTCCCTGCCGTCTAAGAGCGAGTCGGCGGTGAAGATATTAAGGTCGGGCAAAGTGAAATCCTTCCCCGACTCTTTCCGCTCGTCCATCGCGTCTTTGAACTTGTCCACCATCATAAAGAGCAGGTTCATTTCGGCGATATGGGCGGCGAAGGGATTGATGTCGAAGCCGTAAATAGCTCCCGCTTCGTTCCATTGCGCTTCAGCCGACAGCCCCCGGCTCTCCATATCTTCCAGTTTCCCGCGCAGCGCTTCCACTAAAAATCCTCCTGAACCGCAGGCGAAATCGAGCAGCGCCCCTTCACCGGGCCAACCCGCCGCTTTCAGCAGATAATTCACCACCTCCGGAGGGGTATAGAATTCGCCTAATTTTTTCCGTTCATCCGGATCATAGTATTTCTGATACAAAACTTTCAAAGAATCGCGGTCAAGCTGGGAAAAATCGAAGGAATTTAGGAGGTAAAAAGCCTTCAGCATCACATCGCCCAGTCCGCCGTCGGTTTTCAGATACCAGCCGTAGGGTCCTTCCTGGAAAAAGTGATGGTAGATTTTTTCCGCATCCCAAAATGAGAATATGAGCAGATCTTGATACCGGTCTTTTATATTCCTGGTGAATCCGCGCCAGGTGTGAACTCCCCCTCCGGATATTTTCTGATTGAGCAGGTCTTTGTCTTCTAAAATTCTAATCATCAGCGCGCGGTTCAAGGCGAAATAGCAAGCTTCTTTGAGGTAAATTTCCAGCGCCGTTTTTTCCTTCACATCGCGGGAATAAGGCTGGATTTTCCTGAAGGCGGGATAAGATTTTTCCACCGCTTCAATCTCCACTTCGTATTTTCTCTCCAGCGCCCGCTGCTCCTGCTCCAGGTGCTGAAGTCTCTCAGCTTTAGCGGCGATATGGGTGACATTGTGTTCCACCAATTCGCGGGCATGTTCCAGCGCGCCCTTTTCTTTCAAATACTCGTCGTAATTCTCTATAAGCCTGGGCCATACCCATTTTGCGTAAGCGTAGAGTAATTCGTGGGATTTTTTCAGCGCTTCTATCAATTTATCGGAGTTTCCGCTGTCATACAGCTTTATAAACCCGGAGGTTGTCTTTCCCTCTTTGAATAAGTCGAAGCGCCGGCTGATATATTCATATTTTAACGTTTCAAACGCGCCCCGGTCGGAAATCTCGTCCTCTTCATCGAACCGTATTTCATACACCGGCCCTCCGCCGTCAGGCGTGAAAACCAGCCAGCAGTGTTTGGAAGCTAAAATTACATATGATTCTCCGCCGACACAGTATGACAAGGCTTGTTTTATCACCGTCGAACGGCGGATGGCGTTCTCGCTAATCTTGGTTTCAAATACAAGATATGGAATTCCGCTGTCATCACAAATCCTGACATCCGCGCGGTCTTTTTCATAGTCGATATTCCTCCTTGGATAACCCAACCCCTTCTCAATCAACAACGGCGTCATTTCATGCCGCCAGCTATGTTCCTTCATATCCGGTTTATCCCGCAGCAATTCTAAATATTTCTTTAACCAATTCTCCATTGAAAAACTATCTTTGCATTACACAAATGCGAAGTTGAGCAAGTTTTAAAACCTATCTTATTATATATTATTGATATAATCCAAATATAATCCGCTTAATTCGTTTAATTCGTTGTGAATATAATGTTTTAATAAACAAATACATACTGAAATCCAACTTCATAAAGCAAAATTTTTACCATCATTCAGTATTCATCATTCAGTATTCATCATTCATCATTCTATCACTTATATCTATCCACATAAGTTTTAACTTTTATCTTCTTAGTTGGTTTCAATAATCGTGTTTGATTACCTACCCCACCTCAACCTTTCCGCTAACATATCCGGCAAACCGGCGACTCGAATCTTCTTCGCCGCTGTTTCAAAATCGTATTTGAACCGCGTCCACCGCCCGGTATCCTCATCGCTGTCATAGATGTAATAACACCCCCGAGGGTCGCTGTCCCGTGGCTGACCCACTGAACCGACGTTGATGATGCCCCGGCCGCTGCCGCTCTCCCGAAATTCCGCCGGAACGTGAGAATGTCCGATGAAACAGATTTTCTCTTCGAAAGCGCTGAATTGCCATTTCGCTTCCCACTCCGACATCACATACCCCCAATCCTCTGGACGGTGAGGGGAGGCGTGCGCCAGTAGAATATCATCCGGACGGGCGGTAAAAGGCAGGCTCGATATGTATTCGGCGTTTTCGGGGGTGATAGTGTCCGCAGTCCACAAGGCGGCGATTCGGGCGTAGGGATTGAAGTACTCGATGGAGGTCAAGCCGATTGCGGCATGGTCGTGGTTGCCGACAATGACTATGCCGGCGGTTTCCCGGACCAGTTCGACGCAATAATCCGGGTCGGCGCCGTAACCGACAATGTCGCCCAGGCAGGCGATGGAATCGACCCCTTCTTCCCGAATGGATTCCAGCGCCGCATCCAAAGCCTCCCGGTTGCTGTGGATGTCAGAGATGAGAGCCCAGCGCACTCAAATGCCCTTCAGCTTGAAGTTGTTTTTTTCTGATTCCGGCCTCTGGGCGCGTCATTGATATTGCGCCTTCGAAGGTCGTTGAAGACCGCGTCTAAGATTCCGTTGACGAAGCGGCTGGAATTGTCAGTGCTGTAACGCTTGGCGATCTCGATGGCTTCGTTGATGGTCACCTTGGGAGGGATGTCGCTGAAAAATAAAATTTCGGCGATAGCCATCCGAAGGATGAGCTTGTCGATGACCGCGATGCGGTCGAAATCCCATTTCTCGGAACGTGCCGCGATTTGACGGTCGATCTCTTTCGCGCCTCTGTGGATCTTCTCACATAAGTCGCGGGCGAATCTACCGTACTTATTACCATCGTCAGGTATGAAATCCGCAAGAGTCCCCTTCCAATCGCTGCTGTCAAGTTCCAGCGAATACAGCGTCTTCAAAGCTAATTCGCGCGCATCGCGCCGGCTTTGAGGTGGAGGACCCTGTAGAGGCCCCTCCTCCATCTCTTCGTCTGCGGGGAGCCTCCGAAGCGCCTCTTCCTTGGTGGGAGCAGCCGGCTTCCCCGCCTGGGTTTTCTGTTGAGAGCTTTTCAATTTAACCTGAAATAAGAATTAGTTCCTCCCTCTAAGATAGTATAAACGGTTCGGGAACCGCCCTACAAATTGCCGAATCGGCAACTCCTTAAATTAGTAAAACCGTAAGGTGGGTTTCAATCCACAATCTGTCACTCCGGCGTAGCCGGAATCTATTTCTGCTTTATAGTCATTCTTGAAGGGCGTGTTGCCGAAATACTTCAAGGGCGGAAAGTAGGGGCTTGATTTATCAAG
>CAYQZD010000196.1:0-4568 GCA_964421875.1 uncultured bacterium | reverse complement strand
GCAATCATAGAATCCGTAGAACTTATATAATTGATTCTATGAAGCGAAACGGTGAAGGGAGCGCAACCCCCTTCACCCTCAATATATGTTTTTTTCTCTTAATTACAAGTATCCAACACTCAACAACTTGAGGGTCGTTATGAAGAATTTCACAGTTATTCTTGCTGCGCTGCTGTTGCTTTGCCTCAGCGCTTTCGCTCAGGCGCCGGACACGCTCTGGACCCGGGTCTATGGCGGGATTTCCACGGATTACGGTTATTGTGTCCGGCAGACCGCTGATGGAGGATTCATTGTCGCGGGTTACGCCGTGCCTATGGGCGCGCCCGATTTTTGGCTGGTCAAGACCGACGCTGACGGCGATACGCTCTGGACTCGTTTTATCGGCGGTCCGGCTCCGGAAACCGCTTTCAGCATAGAACAGACCACGGACGGCGGATACATTGTCGGTGGCTATACCTTTTCCTACGGGGCTGGCGCAATGGATTTTTACCTGGTAAAAACCAATTCCACCGGCGACACGATGTGGACCCGCACTTACGGCGGCTACAACATCGATTACGGGCATGAAGTTAAACAGACTGCTGACGGAGGTTATATATTTGGGGGATATACGGCTTCATTTGCAGTTGGGGCTGACGATTTCTACCTGGTAAAAACCGACTCCCTGGGTAATTCTGTTTGGACCCAAACATACGGCGGAGTTGGGATCGACGAAGGTTTCAGCGTTAAACAGACTACTGACGGAGGGTATATTTTCGCCGGGGTCACTCAGTCCTATGGCGCCGGAGGTAACGATGTCTATTTAGTCAGAGCTGATGCTAACGGCGACACTCTATGGACCCGCACCTATGGCGGTGTCGGCGATGATAAAGGAAACAGCGTGCAGCAGACATCAGACGGAGGATTTATAATAGCAGGATCGACTTCGTCCTACGGAGGCGGTTCTAATGATTATTATATCATTAAAACCGATGCTTCAGGGGATACTCTCTGGACCCGCACTTTTGGCGGAATCGGAGTCAACGATTTCGCCCAGGATGTTCAGCAGACTAGCGACGGCGGGTATATTGTCGCCGGATATACCGATTCCTACGGTCTAAACTCAATTTACTACTATCTGGTTAAGCTGGACGCCTCGGGAGATTCAACCTGGACTTTCATCTGCGGCGGCGACGCCAACGATGAAGCCTTCAGCGTTCGCCAGACCACCGACGGCGGCTATATTGTCGCCGGACAGACGATGTCTTACGGCGCGGGTAATATGGATTACTACCTGGTTCGTTTAGCGGCGGAATTGCCGCCTTTCAGCTTGACTCTCACACCTCACAATCCGCCGATACAGGTTCCTGCTGGCGGCGGCAGTTTCAATTTTGGCGCGGAAATCAGCAACAATGGTCTGGAGAACATCCCGGTGATTGTCTGGGTGAACGCGACTTTACCAGGCGGGGCTAACTTCCACATTACCACCCGTATGCTGATGGCTCCTGCCGGAGCCACTTTCGTCCGCGATCCACTGGTTCAATTCATTCCCGCCGGCGCCGCCGCCGGGAACTATATGTACAACTGCTATGCCGGCAATTTTGCGACCTGGGAGGTTTTGGACAGCGATTCCTTCCCCTTCGAAAAGCTGGCCGGGGACGCGGTTCCCAATCACAACCAGGGCTGGGAGTGCTATGGTTGGTTAGACGAAGAAACAGCGTTGACTTCAACTCCCGCGCAGTTCATTTTAGGCGGCGCCAGCCCCAATCCCTTCAACCCGACCACCACTATCGGTTTTACTCTGCCGGAGGCGGGGAAGGTTATGCTGAGCGTTTTCGACCTTGCAGGCCGCGAAGTGGCACGGTTAGTCGAGGGGGAGATGTTCGCCGGGCATCACAGTGTGGTTTTCGATGGGACTGGTCTGGCTTCCGGGGTGTACTTTTGCAAACTGACGGCGGATGGTGTCAGCGATGTTAGGAAGATGATATTGGTGAAATAGCTTCGAGACGCGAGATGCGAGTTTCGAGATGCGAGATTCGAGTCTCGAGTTTAAAGCTAATAATCCCCGCCGGGAATCCGGCGGGGATTTTTTGTTTATTCAGCGCCTTGAAATTGACCATATATTGCGTTACATTATATTTTCATTTCAGTCATTATTAGCTGTCAGTGGGGATCCAATTAATTAGTTGGTGTCGGGTGCAGGGACCCGACACCACCATATACTGCAGGATGCGGGACTCTGCAATACGGCAACAGGTATATGAAAATACCAACGTTAAATAACATATATTTCTGATTGAAAACACGATGAGAATCTGGGGTATGCACATAATCGACCTCTCCATCATCATTCTCTATGTGCTGGTTATCCTCTTCATAGGGAAAATGATGGCGAGGCGGACGAAGAGCGCGGAGGATTTTTTCCTTGCGGGGCGGAAACTCGGCCGGTTCTACCAGTTTTTCCTGAACTTCGGTTGTTCCACCAATGCGGAGCAGGCTGTGGCGGTTTCCCGGGAAATCTACCGTCAGGGTATAGGGGGAATGTGGATTCAATTTCTGGTGCTCTTTCTCACCCCGTTCTACTGGTTCACCACTCAGTTTTTCCGCCGGGTCAGGTTGACCACTATCGGCGATTATTTTACGGAACGCTTCAAAAGCAGACCTCTGGGAGCGGCTTATGCGGTTTTCATCTTAGCGGTCGCGCTTTTGGGCGGGGGAGCGGGCTTTATGGTGGCTGCCAAGACTATGGTGGCGATGACACCCAAACCGCTTTCTGTTTGCACGGTCGAAGAGAGAGTCAGCGTGGAAAATTTTCGGGAGTACGGGGAACTGAAAAGCCGCCTTGATATAGAACTTTCTCCCGTAGAACAAGCCCGCTATCAGGAATTGCATGAGATGAAAAAGCGGGGGGAACTCCGCTCCTTCGCCTCCTATACCGATCCGGTCTGGTTTTACTTTATCTACGCACTCATCGTGGGCGCCTATACGATGTTAGGCGGATTCCGCGCCGCCGCTATCACCGATTCTATCCAGGGTTTCCTCATCATTTTCTTCTCCATCATCCTTATACCAATCGGGCTGTCTAAAGTGGGGGGATTTTCCGGACTGCACGCTTCCGTGCCCGACTATATGTTCCACCTTTTTGGCTCCGTAACAATGAGCGAGTACGCCTGGCATACCATCTTCGCTCTGGTTTTAGCCAATTTGGTTTCTATCGTCGCCGTGGCTTCCGGAATGCAGACCGCGGGCTCGGCTAAGAATGAAATGACGGCGCGCATCGGGATGATAGGGGGGATGTTTACCAAGCGCATCATAATGATATTCTGGGCTTTAGCGGGGTTGCTTGCCATCGCAATCTACGCGGGAAAACTCGCCGACCCCGACCTTATATGGGGCGTGATGTCACGCGACCTGCTGTTTCCCGGTGCGATAGGTTTGATGCTAACGGGAATCCTGGCTGCCAATATGTCCACGCTGGACGCGCTCTCCGTATCCTACTCCGCACTTTGTATTAAGAATATTTATCAGCCTCTGGTCCCTGACAAATCGGAACGGCATTATCTGTTCATCGGCAGGATTGTCATCGCCCTCACGCTGCTTGGCGGAATCGGGGCGGCGATGTTTGTGGATAACCTGCTGGAACTGTTCAAATACATCATCTCCATCCCCGGCATTTTCGGCGCCGCTATCTGGCTTGGATTCATCTGGAGGGGACTGAGCAAATGGGCGGTGATAATCCAAACCACGCTCTGCGTCATCATCTACGCATTAATCCCCAATCTCTTCCAAACACTTGATTCCGTCCGCCTGAATCCGGCGTTTCTCATCGAAACCGAGCCAAGAACCGTTGTCATCACCACCGAAGCCTTGGCCGAGGATGTTCGTGACGGTTTAGCTGAAGATGTGGGCCAGCTCATCGAGAAAACGCGTACGCTGGAGCCGGTGGGAATCCTGTTCGAGAAAGTGGTTCGCACCGACCCTGTCGAGCCCAATTCTCAAAAAATCGGGCTGGGAAGGTTTCAGGCGGAAATATGGGTTTTGCAGCTTGCAGGAGTGAATTTTTCCCGCTTTACCAAGGCTGAGCTTGTCACCACCAGATTTCTTTTCGACGCGTTGTTTCCTTTTGTTCTGCTTTTCGGCTTATCATTCGTAACTAAACCGGTCCCGAAAGAAGACCTCGACCGCTTCTTCGCTAAGATGCATACGCCGGTTCAAAGCTCACCGGAAGAGGAGGAGCGCGCCCTCGCCCAATCCCGCGCCTATCCTGAACAATTCGAAAACCTCAAAATCTTCCCCGGTTCACGCTGGGAAATTATGAAACCTTCCCGCCTGGACATTATCGGTTTCGGGGGAAGCTGGATTTTGGTAGGATTGGTCATATTCCTGCTGTATTTGATGGTCTCTATTCGGTGAGGTTTTCCCTGTTATGATGTAATCCGCAATATTTGCAGTAAATACTGTCGATTGGTTATATTATAGTTTTGGTTCATCTCCAAAGTAGTTGCAAAATATCTTGCTTTTCGGATTAACGCTTGTTGCTCTGATGATTAATTCTCAAAACGTTGTCACTCCCGCGAAAGCGGGAGTCC
>CAYQZD010000195.1:0-4661 GCA_964421875.1 uncultured bacterium | reverse complement strand
CACCAAATAATCCGCAGTTCAATTTCGTAACCAGGAACTATTTGACGCTGGATTTAGGTTGTTCTAATACCATGCCTCAAATTGTGGATATTAATGGAGATGGCGCCCGCGATATGGTCATTGGAACATTTTATGACTTGGAATATTTCCAGAGTACCGGTGATTCAATAAATCCCAGCTTCAGGTATGTGGATTGGGGCGGGGGCGGGATTAATTTTGACGCCGGATTCCCGTTTCTGGTGGATATAGACGCAGATGGGGATTTGGATTTGTTTTTGGGTGGGTCAGCGATACCAGGTCCGCCTTCGCTGGCGTTGTATTTAAATCAGGGAACGCCACAGCAACCCAGATTCGCTTTATACAATGCCAACTTCATCACTAATCCCAATTTCTTTGTTAATCTATGTCCTGGATTAATTGACATCGATAGTGATGGTGATTATGACTTATTTCTCACAGACGATGATGGATACTTCTACTATTATCAAAATGATGGTTCACAGTTCTGGCCGAGTTTCAGATATATTACTTCAACTTGGCAGGGAATATATTACCCATATCCGAATTGCGGTTGGAGACGATTTTGTTTCACAGATATTGATGAAGATGGTGATTATGATTTATTGATGCGTAACTATGATCTATCCAATGTTCGTTTCTATCGGAATGCGGGTTCGCCCTATTCTGCTGATTTGGTATTGGAGGAGGAGAATTTCTTTTCAGATTATTATATCTATTTTGCATCTCCCGATGTTTTCGATGTAGACTCAGACGGTGATTTGGATGTTTTTATCGGTGATGGATTCGGCGGTTTAATGTTCTTCCGCAATATTAGTGGTGAAAGCCTTAATATTACCCTCACCCCCGGAGTTCCTTCGATAACCATTCCGGCGACAGGCGGCAGTTTCGATTTTACTTTTGCCGTAAACAATCCCACCTCTAATCCCTTCAATTTCGACGCCTGGACCGAAGTAACGCTTCCTACCGGGAGGCTGATAACCCCGATTCTGCTTCGTTCCAGCCTTTCCGTAACCTCCGGAGTAACTGCGTCCCGGCAAATCATCCAAACCGTTCCCGGCAATGCCCCTGCGGGGGATTACCGGTATATCGGTAATGTGGGAGTGTTTCCTGACAGTGTGGTCGATAGCGATGAGTTTGGGTTTGTGAAGACGCCGTGAAAACAGGATTTAGGGATTAAGGGATTAGGGATTAGTTGTAGGGGCGTTCCATTGAACGCCCGTTTGTAGGGTGGAATCTTATTCCGCCGTCTGTTTGGAACCACGAATTAACACGAATAGACACGAATTTATTCACTGGCTATTACGGCTATGAAAGGCGGAATCTTATTCCGCCGGCCCCCGGTTTCCGGTAGGGGCGGTTCGCGAACCGCCCCTACTGTAGAATCCGCTTAATTCGCTTCATCCGCTGTGAAACTTTGTTCCTAATAATCAAAATTCTGTAAATTCTGTTAATCCTGTCTAATCTTTCTGATAAGGGCTCAATTATTTATTTTAATTGATTTTGTATCATCTTCATCAGCGTTAGTCATTATTAATCAGCGATTCAAAAAAAGAGGGCGGCTCCCCGCGGGGAACTTGTAAACTTGCTAATTTGTCAACATGTAAACTATAAATCGATATGAAAAAATTCATTCTAAGCGTCATAGTCTTTTCTCTGGCCATCGCCGCTGACGCCGGATACTGGCAGCAGGGCGTGAGTTATCACATCTCCGCCACTGTGGACGATTCCGCCAAGACCTTCCGGGGGAAACTTGAACTGACTTATACCAACAATTCGCCTGACACGCTGAGTATCCTCTACTTCCGCGCCTCCGTCAATGCGCTCCGCCCCGGAAGTCCCCTGCACCGTAAAGAATCCGCCCGGGGCTCTCACCGCTACGACTATGCCGCTCCCGATGAATATGGGTTCTGTGATATTCACTCCTTCAGCGACCTGTCCGGCGCTTCCCTTACCTACGATATGGATTACTCGATTATCCGCGCCGTATTGGAGGTTCCTTTAGCTCCAGGCGAAACCCGCGCCTTCGCCCTTGATTTTACTACCCGCCTGCCTTCAGCCCGCCTGGGATACCGCCTCGCCCGCATTAGAGGCCAGTACAAAGCCTACGGCTGGTTCCCCCAAATTTGCCCCTACGACCGCGTTTACGGCTGGGTCAACAACCAATACCTGGGCTGGGGCGAAAACTACGCCAACATCGCCGATTACCAAGTCGATATCACCCTCCCCTCGGACTTCATCGTCGCCGCCACCGGTGTCCTGCAAAACAGCGGTGAAGTCCTCCCTGATTCCCTGCGGAATATCCTTCACCGGGAGAACTTCATCGAGGGCAAGGAATGGCCCGATTTGAGTTTCCTCAAAGGAGGTGAAAAAACCTGGCGCTTCAAGGCGGAAAATGTCTGCGACTTCGTCTTCGCCGCCGACCGGAAATTCTGCCTTGACCAGGCGGAATGGGACGGTATCACCACCTACGCCTATATCCGCTGGGAACACGCCGATGAATGGCACGATGCCGCGCAAATCGGGATGGACGGCATCCGCTTCTTTTCGGAAAATTTCGGCCGTTACGCCTACCCGCATATGTCCATCACCGATTCCTGGAGCGGGATGGAATATCCGATGCTGGTGATGTGTAGCGGCCGCAGTCCCGATTATTACCTGCTGTTCTGGCACGAAATCGCCCACAACTACTTTATGGGCGCAGTCGCTACCAACCAGACCGACCGCGCCTTCCTCGATGAAGGATTCACCACCTTCCTGGAAATAGCCGCGATGGAACATTTCCTGGGCCGGGAAGACAACCTGCGCCGCCGCACTGACAAGTATTCGAAGATATTCGTTCCCTTCGACGAAGACCGCGTTTACCGCGGTTTCCGCCCCTACATCGACCCCGCCATCCGCGGCTACACCCGTCCGATGCCGATGAATTCTGACAAGGCGTCGGAATGGTGGATTTACCGCGCTTCATCATATTACAAACCGGTTTGTATGTTATTTGCGTTGGAATACATGATGGGGCGGGAGATGCTGTTCCGCTGTATCCGCGAATACTTCGAACGCTGGAAATTCAAACACCCCTACGAAACCGATATGTTCGCTTCCTTCGAACAAACCTCCGGCCAAGAACTGACCTGGTTCTTCGAACAATGGGTTTACACCGATAAGAAGATTGATTACGCCCTATGTCGCCCGGAGTTGGTTGAGCGCGGCGGAGAGGGGATTCCTTTCAAATATCGAATTAAGGTGAGAAGAGTAGGGGAGATGGTGAGTCCCATCGCCTTGACCGTGAAAACCGAGGACGGCGCCGTTACCAAATTCTGGATTCCCCTGAACGACAATCCCCCTCCCCCCGGTGAATTCCAAATCCTCCCCGTCTGGGACCAACTCCGCGACCCTCACGCTGAATACACCGCGGAAACCGCCCTTCCCGCAAAGATAAAATCCATAGAACTCGACCCCGAAAGCCTGCTCGCCGATGTGAATCCTATGAACAACCGCTGGCCCCTGCCTAAAATTCGGGTGGACTGGCTGGTAAGCCGGAATTATCCCCCGGTGGACGCCTACCAAATCCGCCACCGTCCCTGGGCAGGTTACAGCAGCGTGGACGGCGCGGAAATCGGATGGCGCTTCAAGGGAGCCTATCTGGATTACAGCCGCAAAGTCGAACTCGGCCTCAAAATCGGCGCGATGAACCTGAGAAGCGATTGGTTCGCAGGGTATGAAACCCCGCTCGCCGGGCTGAATCCCAACTCATCCCTGGGACTGTCAGCTTTCGACATCAATGGTTTAAATGGAGGGCAGTTGTATTTTAAGTATTTAAACAGGCCCTTCTATCGCGGTAATCCCCGCGCCGGAGTTAAAGTTGCGCTGGAACACCGCAGGCACTATTCCGATGAATACCCCCTGTTCCCCGAAGTCTGGAGCCGCGGTGAAGATAACAGCGTTTTCCTGCGCTGGTGGCAAGACTTGAATCCCGGCGCGCGGATGGAATTGAAACTCCGCGCCAGCCTCTTCACCGACGATTTCGCATATTCCCTGCTGGAATGGAACCTGAACCAGAGCTTAGACCTGCCCAGCGGCTTGGCTCTCATTCTTAACCTCGGAGCCGGTTATATCGACGGCGAATTTATCCCCCGCCAGCGGCTGTTTTACCTGTCCGGCAGGAATCCCGAAGACTGCCGGGGATACCAGTACTGGCGTGATAAAGGCGTAATACCATCCAGCGAAAAATACCACTTCCTTACCCGTTTAAGGCCCGGTTTATACGGATACTACAATACCCGTACCGGCGATGACAGTTACGCTGCCGCCGCCGCTGAAATCGCGCTGCCTCCGCTGTTGAGTCACAGTATGAAAGTTCCGTTCTACGGTAATATCCGCCCCCGCTTGGCGCCAATTATATTCACCGGAGCCGCGGTGGATGCGGGCGACTTCTTCCCCGACAGGGAAGCGGCTTACGAAGCCGGTCCCGGCTTCAGAATCACCGGACTCCCCACCGGTGATGTCGCCATGCTTTTTCCCCTCTACCTCGACCCCGCGCCCTTCGAAGAAGATAAGTATGAATTTCGCTGGGTGGTCGCCTTCACCCCTAAGTTTGAATGGTGAAACGGTTTCCCCCCTTTTCTAAAGGGGGGCAGGGGGGA
>CAYQZD010000194.1:0-4729 GCA_964421875.1 uncultured bacterium | reverse complement strand
ACAAATACAAGAAGATGGATTCCCGCTTTCGCGGGAATGACATCCTTTTTCCGTCGTTCTTTTCAGGGGCTGTTGCCCAAATGGGTTCTACGTGCTTTCGACTCTCCGTAGTCGACAGCATATGCATTAATAATAATTAGTTAGTGTCGGGTGCGGGGACCCGACACCGCGATAATGGGATTTAGGCAACACGCCCTTCAAGAATTGCTATAATCCGATTAATCGCGATTTCTCTTCTCTTTCCGCCGCAGTAATCATCAACCGTCAGCAAAACCTATGTTTACACTGAAGAAAAGTGGAGTATACAACCATGTTTGAACTGTCCGATCTCGGATTTTCTCTGTTTTTTGAAAACCAGGTTGAAGAATCTTCTATCGATATAACTCGAATCGTACGTATCGCCGCGGAACACCGGAACGAATACGAAGTCATTTCGATAAACGGAACCAGAACCGCACGTCTGGCTGGTAAAATGTACCTAGATCTGGATGGTGAAGTCTTACCGAAAGTGGGCGATTGGGTGGTTTTAGATGTACCGCCCAATCCGGACGGGGTATCGCTGATCGAACGGGTACTCGAACGTAAAACGAAACTGACGCGCGGCGCTGCAGGCAAAGAGGCGGCAAGTCAGGTACTGGCGGCCAATGTCGATTTCGTTATTATTGTTGTAGGACTGGACTCCGAGTTCAATCCCAACCGGCTCGAACGATATCTGTCGCTCGTCTGGTCCAGCGAGGCGATTCCGGTTGTAGTGCTGAACAAAGTCGATCTGACGGAGGATGCGTCCGAAGTCATGCTCGATGCCGAGCGCTGCAGTCCCGGCGTACAGGTGATCCTCGCCAGTTCGAAGACATCGTCAGGTCTTCAGGAAATCCGAAACCTGATTCGTAAGGGTGTCACAGCGGCATTCATCGGGCCGTCGGGGGTGGGAAAATCGACGCTGATCAATGCTCTTATAGGCGAAAAGCGGATGGATGTCGGGGCTGTCCGCGAGGTGGACTCCAAAGGACGTCATACAACGGCCCATCGTCAATTGATAGTCCTTCCTGACGGCGGACTGGTAATCGACTCACCCGGATTACGTGAACTGCAACTGTCCGAAAGCGAAGGGATAACGTCGGTATTCCCTGAGATCGAGGCGCTGGAGGATCAATGCCGGTTTTGCGATTGCACCCATCATTCCGAACCCGGCTGCGCGGTGAAACGGGCGGTCGAAGAGGGTGTGATCCAGCGGGAACGGTACGAACATTATTTGAAACTTCAGCATGACGCTCATTCCTTCGAACTCCGCCAGGATGAACATTTACGCAGGCAGTCCGAACGGGTCTGGGGAAAACTGAGCCGTGAAGGGGCTATGATAAGGAGGTTGAAGGGAAGTAAATAAGGTAATCTGCTTTAGTTAATACCTTACCTTAATCCGTGAATTGAATTAGCAGGAATTATTATAATTTATTATATTATAACCCGTTAGGACAGTATTTATTGTATCGCCACTTAACCTGACAGGTTAGACATGAAATATGTAATTGAAAGATCGAATGAAGCTCTTTTCAGTCATTCCGGATTGGCTTTGGTCGGTTCGCTGCTTAAAGAATCCGGCTTGGTGCCGCTGATCGACCAAATCGACCCCAAAAGATCCACCGTTGATGTTTACCCTTCCAGCGATGTCGCAAAATCGATGGTTGGTCTTCTGTGCATGGCTAAAACCGATTTCGATGATATTATCCCTTTCCGAAAAGACAGGTTCTTTGTCAGGGCACTGGACTTGAGCCGGAAAAAAGCCCCCTCCAGCCCTACCCTCCGGCAACGGCTGAACATCGCTGAAATTGAACTGCGAGTTCTGATTGGTCAATGCTTAAACCGCAGAATTCCCGATAAAACCAGTCTGGAACAAGAAGTAGAAAAATGGCAAAGCAAACGCAATCAAGCAAAATCAACTGTCGATTGGCGCTTCACTAATGAAAACGCAAGGATAAAACTAAAAAGACTATACCCAATAATATTAACCTGACAAGACACTAGTTATAATTTCGTTCTTTTAAGTAATGTCTCAAAATAAATCCTCCACGTAGGCCTTACCATACCCACCATTCACTATCCACCAAACACTAATATACTAATGAATTCACTAATTTACGGAGATAATAGGGGGGATTCAGCGGATGGTGTCTGCTGAGGAATCGATTTTGATGATTATCATCTCCTCGTCGGATTCAGCCATCCCCAGGTCTCGCGCCTTGGATTCTACGGTCTGGTCGTCAGCCTTCTTCAGGAGTTCGATGCTCGATTTAGTTTGTTCGAGTTCCCGGTCAAGGCTGTCGGCACAGACCTCAAGGCTGTCCGCGCGATGCTGGATATTCTTCAGCGAGAAATACCCCCGGTCGCCGAAGAAGTACAGAATCAGCAGGAGGACTGCGGCGGCGGTGTAGAGCAGGAGCTTACGCTTGTTCTTATTTACCGGGCGGCGGGACATTTTAATAGGAATTGGGGATTAGAGATTAGGATTCAGTTAATATGTTAACAGATACTTAGTAAATAGATTTTTTACGACAATCAAACCAAGGAGCGTTCAATTGAACGCCCCTACGCTAATCCTATATCCGAGAATCCTACAGTGTTCCAGCGAATACGGCTTGAGGTCCGAGCTCCTCTTCGATACGTAGCAGCTGGTTGTATTTGGCGATTCGGTCGGTGCGGCTGAGGGAGCCGGTTTTAATCTGGCCCGCGGCGGTGGCGACAGCGAAGTCCGCAATGTAGGCGTCTTCAGTCTCGCCGGAGCGGTGCGAAACCACACTGTTGTAGCCGGCGCGGCGGGCGACAGCCATTGCTTCCAGGGTTTCGGTGACGGAGCCAATCTGGTTGAGCTTGATAAGTATAGCGTTGGCCACGCTGCGTTCAATGCCGGCTTTCAGCCGTTCGCTGTTGGTCACAAAGAGGTCGTCTCCCACAAGCTGGATTTTGTCGCCAAGCTTGTCAGTCATCAGTTTCCAGCCGTCCCAGTCGTCTTCAGCCAGACCGTCTTCGATGGAGATGATGGGATATTCGCTCACCCAGGCGGCGAAATAGTCCACCATCTCTGCGGAGGATAGCTCCTTATTCTCGGATTTGAGGAGATAGAGGTTTCTTTCTTTGTCATAGTATTCGCTGGCGGCGGGATCGAGGGCGATGAAGATATCCTCACCGGGACGGTATCCTGCTTTCTCGATGCCTTTGAGGACGAACTCGACCGCCTCTTTGTTAGATTTCAGGTCGGGTGCGAAGCCGCCTTCATCTCCCACAGCGGTGGAGAGACCGTTGTCCTTTAGAACCTTTTTAAGGGCGTGGAAGGTTTCCGCGCCCATACGCAAAGCTTCCGAGAAGATAGGCGCCCCGCGGGGGACAATCATAAATTCCTGGAGGTCGACGTTGTTGTCGGCGTGGGAGCCCCCGTTCATAACGTTCATCATCGGCACCGGGAGGATGTTGGCGTTGAGCCCGCCGATGTAACGGTAGAGGGGGATTCCCAGCGCATCGGCGGCGGCGCGGCTGACAGCCATAGAGATTCCCAGTATGGCATTGGCGCCGTACTTCGACTTGTTGGGGCTTCCATCCTTTTCCAGCATCGCGGCGTCGATTTCGCCCTGGTCGAGGGCGTCGAAGCCGATGATTTCCGGAGCAAGTTGCTCATTCAGCTTCTCCACTGTCTCCAGCACTCCCTTACCACCGTAGCGGTCAGCGTCCCCGTCACGTTTTTCCAGAGCTTCGTGCTCGCCGGTGGAGGCGCCTGATGGGACCATAGCTCGCCCAAATCCACCCCCTTCGAGGAAGACTTCGACTTCGACCGTGGGATTACCTCGGGAATCGAGGACTTCCCTGCCGTAAATGCTGATGATTTCGGTCATAACTAAACCTTTATGATAATTGTGTTTGTGATTATCAGTTAAAGTAGCACATTAAGTGAGGCGGAGGGATTTCATCCCTCACCGAAAAGTTATCGCTTTTTAATCTGAGTCGAAATCGAATCAAATTTCATGCGAGCCATGCAATGTTATGAAGCGAGGCCAAGCTGTTTGCGGACGGCGGGGATGAGGCCTCCTTCGCGGAGGATATCCATCACCGAATCGGGGAGCGCAGGAAAGTCCGTCCGGCCTCGGGGATACTCTATCGATCCTTTTTCGAAATCGACGCTCGCTTCTTCGCCCTGAGCGATGTCATCGACCAAATCGGATGTAACCAGTGGTAATCCTTGGTTGATAGCGTTGCGGAAGAAGATACGGGAGTAGCTTTTGGCGATGACAGCGGCGATTCCGGCGAATTTCAGCGATGTGGCGGCTTGCTCGCGGGAAGAGCCGCAGCCGAAGTTCTTCCCGGCGACGATGATGTCGCCTGCCTTGATTTTTCCGGGGAAATCCGGATCGTAGCCCTCAAGGGCGTGCAGCGCCATCTCCTCAGCGACGATGATGGGGAGGTATTTTCCGGGGTAGATGAGGTCGGTGTCGATGTCGTCGCCGAGTTTCCAGATACGGCCGTGGATTTTGTTTTGCATATTCATTCCAATATTTTTTGAAACCACTAATGGACACTAATGAACACGAATAATTATAGATAATTACATCACAATTCTTTCCCATTGAAGCTTAGATTTACCAAAGTTCAATAATATCCCCAGTTTATAACCAGTCGCCTTAAGATAATTCCCCAGATTCTGTGTTAACTTGGACGATTTGGTATCGACTTGTTCAAAATGATA
>CAYQZD010000193.1:0-4750 GCA_964421875.1 uncultured bacterium | reverse complement strand
TCTCCGCACCCTGCGCCATGTAATTAATATACAAATACTTGCAACAGGGTGCAGATACCTTGTTGCACTAAAAGGTCGCTGTTTTTACTGTTTTATGACAGCCTTTGCGCCGGAATGACCATTTCGATTATCACTCCGGAAGCTATAGTCTTACCATACTTTCTTACTTTTTTACTTTCACACTTTCTTACTTTCTCACTTCCCTTAAAATCACTGCCCGGTCAAACGAATCACTAAAAACAGGGTTCTGACTAAAATCTTCAGGTCGAGGCTTACCGACATATTGTCGATATAGAAAAGGTCGCGGCTGAGGCGGATCTTAACATCTTCCAGCGAGGCGTCGTATTTGCCCCGCAGCTGGCCCCATCCCGTTATCCCCGGCTTGACATTGTGCCGCCGGTTGTAGAGAGGGATCTGTTTGCCAAACTGCTCTACGAAAAACTTCCGCTCCGGGCGGGGACCAACCAGACTCATATTGCCGATGAGCACATTGAAGAACTGCGGCACCTCATCCAGACGGCTCACCCGCAGAAACTTCCCCACACCGGTCACGCGCGGATCGTCCTTCTCCGCCCATTTCACACCCGTGCGTTTTTCCGCATCCTGAACCATTGAGCGGAGTTTATAAATGGTGAATTCTTTGCCATAGCGCCCCACACGCTTCTGCTTGTATATCACCGGACCGCGCGAATCGAGTTTAATAGCTAATGCGGTCACTAACATCACCGGTAGATTGAGTAGCAGCACGGTCAGAGAAACCGAAACATCCATCAAACGTTTCAACGTCCATTGCCAGGGCTTCATCAGGTGAGGGAAAACCTCCACCAGAGGGAGGCCGTAAATCCCTTGAGTTTTGACCTGACCGCTCACCAAATGGTAGAGTTCCGGCATTACCTTAATACCCACCCGGAGTTGCCCACAGGTCCCGATAACCTTCTCCGTGGAGGCCTCCTGGTCCCGACGCAGTGCGATGAGGACTTCGAGCGCCCCCCATTCGGTAATGAGGCCCCCCAGGTCCTTGATTTTACCCAAAACCTTCACCCCCCGGTATTCCCCTTCGGTGACTTTATCATCGACATAACCCGCTACGGAGAAGCCCATCGCCGGAAAACGCAGGGTTTGGTCCAGCAAAGCTTTCCCCCGCTCGTTGAAGCCCACAATCAGGGCGGGAGAGAGGGCGATGCCCTTCATAATCAGAATGTGCTGAACCGTCCGCAGCGCCACCCGCCCTCCTCCCGCGAACAAAACCAGCAGCGCCCAGTAGGTGAGCAAGGTGAAGTTCCCCATGGAAAGAACCGGTTCATTCCGCAGCCTCAAAGCGTCAAGAGTGATAGCGAGGAAGATGAAAAGGATGCCCAAACCGGTGGATTTGACCGTTTCCACCAAAGAATCGAATCGGCTCATACCGTAAAGTGGGCGGTACCGGCCCATCAAGGCGAAGAGCAGCAGCCAAAACGTGCTGGTAGCGGCCGCGGGCGCCATTATCCAGTAACTTGTTCCAAAGGATGTTTCGAACAAACCGCTCCGGAATCTGATGAAATAGTTCACACAGAAAGCGAGAGAAAAGGCGATGAAATCCATCACTAAGAGAATCCATCGCTCACGATATCGCACGAATGTAAGGTTCATCTATCTTGAAAATAAGTCTTAAAGTCTGCAAATACTCAAGTCGGTAAATCATATCAGGCTTACTGCGTTATGTCAGGTCTTTAGCGAAGCGGAGACCTGACATCCGCCTCGTTCCCACGCTCCCGCGTGGGAATGCATACCGCCAACTGTCATTGCGAGCGTAGCGAAGCAATCTTCATTGTGCCCGCCGGATTCCCGCACCCGGCGGAAAATTCGTGTAATCCGTATAATCCGTTGTGAATATTCAATCCCAATAAAAAAAACACTGAAATTATCATATATAACATACTGTTATATATAGATATAGAAAAATTTAAAATTTTCTCCCTAAAAAACTTGACATATGTTCAGTAAGATCGTATATTACCTGTGCGGGGGCTTTTGAAAACACCAGCCCAGGCGGCGCCCGAGAGAGTTGAAAAAATTCGCTTCTTCATTATCATCATCATTATCTTCCGCCCCGCGTAATGAAATTAAAATGTCTGGACAATCCATCAATATGAAATGAAAGCATAATTCCGGTAGTGATGTATGCCGGAATCACCAAGAGAATGTCACTTAGCCGCGCTCCGTTTCACTGTCCTCACCCCCCGCCAATAGTCCGTCAACCCCTTGATGAAGCCCACAATGTAACTGGCGGTGCGGGCTATCAGGAACAGCGGCGACAGCAACGCCATAATGAAGTCTCCCCGCCGCAGCACCTTCAAAGCAAAGGGCACGGTCGAGGCGATGAGCAGCGCCGCCCAGAAGAAGCCAATATAAAGGCAGAACCTATACCAACAACCAAGAATTAGAAACGCCGCCGCCGCTGCCATCATCAACATCATCGTCTTGCGGGTGGAGGGAGTGAGGCGGTCGTGGACGATGCGTTCGGGGAAGCGTTTGTAGAGCCAAATAGTCCAGTAAGCTCGCTTGTATTTAAACCGCAGGAATTTGAAAAAGTTCTCGTAGTTACGATGCTGACAGCGGGCTTTGGGAGCCATCACCATCTTATAGCCTTTACCCGCCAGCCGGAATGACAGCTCAACGTCTTCGGAGCTGTAAATATCGCTGAAACCGCCGTTTTCCAGAAAAACATCTTTGCGGTAGCAAGCGGCGTAGGTGGCTATCCAATCGGTATATTCCGAGCTTTTCAACCGTTCCACCCGCTCCAAAATCTCGTGCTGGATAAACCGCGCCACCAGATTTTTCTGTAAAGAGTAAAACTGTCCCTGACTGCCGATAATGTCCGTTCCAATCAGGGGGCGGATTAGTTCGGTGACGAAATCCGGGTCCACCACGCAGTCGGCGTCGGTGAAAATTAGGTAATCCCCTTTAGCTTCACGGGCGCCGGTGTTGCGGGCCACTCCAGGTCCCCGGTTTTTCTGCTTGATGACCTTGACGCTCCTGGATTCGCAGTATTCCGCGGTTTGGTCGGTGGAGCCGTCGTCCACGATGATGAATTCCAGCGCCCCCGGATAATCCAGCGCTTTTAGTGAATCCAGGCATTCCGGCAGGGTGGACATCCCGTTATAAACCGGAATGATGACGGTCACCGATGGAGCGTTTTCTTTGGTTATGTTATCTGTCATATTTAGTATAAATTCACGCCGAAGATTACCTTCCACTCGTTCTGATATCCTCCGCTCCAATCGCGCAGGCGGCAGGCTCCGGTGATAGAATAGTACTCCAGCGGCTCCCAGCGCGCCCATAACTCATAGGTTGAAACGTTCATCCGCTCGCCTGAGAGGAAGGGGACGTAACGTGAGCCTCCCACCGGCGCAGGGGTATCGATATCCCCTCCGACAATCCGGTCAGCGGTGTCCATTCCGTGCCGGACATAGGAGTAATTCAATCCCGTTTCGAAGGAATACAGCGGTTTCCAGCGCAGTGCGGTGAAAATTCCCTCGCTGTTGGGCGGCAGGAAGTGCCCCAGGCTCGAATTCCAATTTTTGTAGGTGTTTATGGGGAAGATGTGGGTATATACGAAGGGATCAAGCCGTGCGTATTCCAGGGTAAGGTCGATGTCTTTCAGCCCCGCCGGGTCCGCCAGGAAAATCCCGGCGAGGCAGGCGAACTTGTTGCCGATGAAGTCGGTTCCCAGTTCTCCGGTTTTCATATCGTCGATGAAGAGTTCTCCGTAGAGGGAGGCGCCCGGTATCAGGTTGAGTTCGAAATCGGCGGACCAGCTCACGTTATCCATATCGCCCAGGTCGTGTTCTGCTGAATAATAGAGGTTCACGGGATTTAGGTAAGCCAGTTCCAGCCCCCTTTCGCCGTAGATGACCGCTTCCGCCAGTCCGATTTCCAGCCCCTCGAAGGGATAGATTTCGAGGCGGTGGGCGGCGAGCATTTTGCGTTCAATCAGCTTCCTTTCCCGTCCGGAGGGGGTGGTTTCCACCGACGGGTAATGTTCCGGGTAGGGGTGAAGGACACCAGTGAGGTAAACGAAGCGAATCCGGTCGGCGATGTCCAGCCGGGCGGAGACGAAGTCGAAGGGGGGCGGATTGTTGGACAGCATCAGGTTCCCGAACCTGCCGCTGCCCCATCCGATGTCCCCCCGTCCCAGGTTCAGCAGGAGTCCGCCGGTTTTGAATGACAGGAGGGCGCGGGTCAAGTCGTAGTAGGCGAAGTTTTCCCCTTTCATAGTGACGAAACCGGCGTGGTCGGAATAAAGCTTCCAGCGCTGGTCCTCAAGGTAAGGACCTCTACCGGTCTCCATATTGTCCCGGAAGTCGAAATAGACTCCCAGTCCGCCGGGAAGGCTCCCTGTCAGGTTCAATCCGTTGGTGCGGCGGGTGATGATATCTCCTGTGGAATCGGTTTGTATGTCCCAATAAAGCAAGGGATTGATTTCAACTCCGTATTCCCCGAAACTCAAATCGAGGAAATCGATTCCATCACGGTAGAGCGGGGCTTGAGGCCAGACTGCCTTCCTGAAACCGGACATATTGGAGCGCCAGGCTCTTTCCTTCAGGTCGGCTTCGACCAGAAATTCTGCAGTGTAGCGGTTGAGTTCCGCCTTTTCCCGTCGGCTGAGGCTGAATTCTGCGGGATTTTTCTCGTTTTTACTTTTAACTTCGAGCAGGTATTGCGCGATTTCGCCTCTGGTCAGAGGGCGGCTGGAGGCTTTAAAATCGAT
>CAYQZD010000192.1:4282-4867 GCA_964421875.1 uncultured bacterium | reverse complement strand
ATGGGCTATTGTTGAGATCCTAATAGAAACCGGAAAGGTCTATACTCTTTCTTGCGATTCGAAAATACTCTCGGGAATCTTTGAAATACTATGTGAGCCTATTATTCAGAGAATCGCCGAAGAAAATGGATTGACAATGGAAAAAACGGTTCAAAATCAATATCCTGATTTTACACTTTACAAACCTGATGAACCGAATCAAAAAATCGCTATAGAAGTGAAATCCACCTATAGACAATACAATAAAAGCGATGAATTAAAGCCTTTTGGGTACACTTTGGGTTCTTATCGCTCCTACCTTCGCGACGCGCAAGGCAAGAAAGGGATATAGTATCCATACAATGATTATACTCAACACTGGATAGTCGGGTTTTTGTATTCAAGAAATCCGGGATGCACTCGAACTGAAATTCGAGAAATTATTGAATCAAGTCAACTTGAATCGCCATTCAAAGATATTGACTTCTTTATTCAGCACAAACACAAGATTGCAGGATAAAAGCCGGGAAGCGGCAATACAACCAACATCGGTTCAATTAAGAGTAAAAATATAGAAGACTTCCGAGAAGGAAACGGCCCCTTCAC
>CAYQZD010000192.1:0-4272 GCA_964421875.1 uncultured bacterium | reverse complement strand
GAGGAATTATTAATGGGGAATGACTTAGGGATAAATATAAAAGCGCCCCGATTTCCTCAAACCAGGTACCAAGGCAGTAAGTATAAATTAGTAGAATGGATTTGGGATTGTGTCAAATTATTAAATTTCGAGACTGTCGGCGATTTATTCGGCGGCACCGGAGCGGTCTCATATATGTTCAAACTCAAAGACAAATCTGTGATATTCAATGACATACAAGCATTTTGCTATTACACCGGTATCGCGCTTATTGAGAACTCTTCCGTATATATTGAAGAAACGGATTTAGTTAATGTTTTTTCGGAAAGTGTCGTTTTAGAAAATACTATCCAAAAATTATTTAAGAACGTATATTATACTGATGAAGAAAATAAATTTATCGACAACTATATATCCAACTTAAAAAGCGTTTATTCCCATGATAAATACAAGTATGCTGTATTGTTATGGTGTCTTTTTCAGGCTTGTATCATCAAGAGACCCTTCAACTTGTTCCATAGGAAAAATCTGTATATGCGAACCAATAATGTCCCAAGGTCATTCGGTAATAAGACAACGTGGGACAGACCTTTCGAGTTATATATAACAAAATTCGCGGACGAAATTAATGAAGCGATTTTCAGTAACGACAAATACTGTAAAGCGATACAATCAGACGCTATGGATGTCGATTATGATTTCGATTTGGTATATATCGACACTCCGTATATAGCGGTGAATGGCTCCAGTGTGGATTATCGCGATTTCTACCATTTTCTCGAAGGGCTTTGTATATATGAAGAATGGGAAAAAGAAATCGATTTCAGTAAAAAACATAAACCTTTGAAATCTCTTTCGAATCCCTGGAACGATAAAGATAAAATTACTGAAGCATTCAGGGATTTAATTCAGAAATTCAAAAAATCCCACCTAGTAATTTCATACAGGAGCGATGGGACTCCCGCAATCGAAACCATAGTTAAACTGGTAAGCACGGTGAAAAAGAAGGTTTTCGTGTATTCTTTCGGTGAATATAAATATGTGTTATCTACAAACGGTAATTCGCAGGAAATGCTCATAGTTGGTTACGACTAAAACAAAAATCTCCAAAATCCTCATCGCCAACCGGGGGGAAATCGCGTTACGGGTGATTCGCGCCTGCCGGGAGATGGGAATCGGCTCGGCGGCGGTCTATTCGGAAATCGACCGCACCGCGCCCCATACTCTGATGGCGGATGAAGCCTACCTTATCGGCCCGCCGCCCGCGGCTGAAAGCTATCTGAAGGCTGACATAATCGTGGAAACGGCGAAGCGGTGCGGCGCTGACGCGGTTCATCCCGGCTACGGATTCTTAGCGGAGAACGGCGATTTCGCCGAAGCCTGCGCCGATGCGGGGATAATCTTTATCGGACCGCCGCCGGACGCTATACAGGCGATGGGTTCGAAGACTGAAGCCCGCGCCATTATGACCAAAGCGGGAGTGCCGGTGGTGCCGGGATGCGAGGCGGTGGCGGATTCCGGCGAGGCGGTGAAATTAGCGCAGTACATCGGTTTCCCCGTACTCATCAAAGCCGCATACGGGGGCGGAGGCAAGGGGATGCGGGTGGTGGACGCTCCCGGAGGGCTGAAAGCGGCGCTGGAATCGGCTTCGCGGGAAGCGTTGTCGGCTTTCGGGAACGGGACGGTTTACCTGGAGAGATACCTGAAGAATCCCCGCCACATTGAAATTCAGGTAATGGCGGACAATTACGGTAATGTGATACATTTCGGCGAACGGGAATGTTCGGTACAGCGCCGCCACCAGAAAGTGGTAGAGGAATCGCCCTCTCCCGCTATCGACGATGAAACCCGCACCCGGATGGGGGAAGCGGCGGTGCAGGCGGCGAAAGCGTGCGGCTACCGCAACGCGGGGACGGTGGAATTTATGTTCTCGGAGGGGGAATTTTACTTCCTGGAGATGAACACCCGACTGCAGGTCGAGCACCCGGTAACGGAAATGGTTTACGGCGTGGATTTAGTCAAGGAACAGATTCGCACCGCCGAGGGGGAACCGCTGCGCTTCAAGCAGAAGGACATCAAGCGCGCCGGGCACGCAATCGAATGCCGGATCTACTCCGAGGATGAAAATTTCCTGCCGGATACCGGCATTATCCGCGAATATATCGTCCCGCAGGGGCTGGGTGTGCGGGTGGACGGAGGCGTCGAAGCGGGTAGCGAAATCACGGTGCACTACGACCCTATGATATCGAAGCTCATCGCCTGGGCGGAAGACCGTCCAGCGGCGATTGCGCGGATGAAGCGGGCACTGCGGGAATACCGCATCGCCGGAGTCAAGACCACAATCCCCTTCTGCCTGAAAGTAATGGAGGACGCCGATTTTATCAAAGGGGACTACCACACCGGCTTCGTGGGGGAAAAGAACCTGTCCGGGGCTGAAACCGCGGTCGATGATGAACTGCTCCGGGCAATGGCGGCGGCGGCTTCGATTATCCATACCGACGGCGGCGCTAATCCCGCCGTTAAAACCATCGATAACCACCGCGCCGGAACCGTTTCCAACTGGCTGCAGACCGGGCGGCAAGAAAACTTGAGGCGGCGATGAAACCTGAAAAACTGACCGTCCGCGCCGGGGATAAGGAATTTTCCGTGGTCGTCAATCCCGGTGATGCAGGCGGAGTGATAAACCTCGACGGGACCGATTATCCGGTGGAACTGCGGCGTTTGGGGGCTGGTTCCGTGTCGCTGATATTGGAAGGGCGCTCTTATCTGTTCAATGTCTCGTCCAACGGGAGCGGGGAATACAGTCTGGGCTGCGCCGGCGGGGAAATTGCGCTGGAGGTGGAGGACGAGCGGGCGCGCCTGATGAAACGCTTCTTGGGGACTGCCGCCGGAGGCAGGGTGCGCAAACGCGTGCGGGCGCCGATGCCGGGGCTGGTGGTGAAACTGCTGGTGGAAACGGGGGCGCAGGTGAAGAAGGGACAGCCGCTGGCGGTGGTGGAAGCGATGAAGATGGAGAACGAAATCACCGCTCACACCGGGGGAACCATCGCCGAAATCACGGTTTCCGAGCGGCAGGCGGTGGAAAAGAATGAAGTGTTGATGGTGATAGAATGATATTCTGAAACGGAATTAATAGAAGCTAACTATATAAAAGCAATATATAAGGAATATGAAAAATGAATAAAGCAGTCAAGCATCAAATCCTGTTTTATCAGGACAATACGGTTGATATACCTACTGAATTAACAGATCTTCTGAATTCATGGTGTAGTAGCTTTCACTTTAGTTGGGGTAAAGCTTCTGTGACTCTTCCAGAACCAATCGTGCCTGATAAAAATCCACTTTCTGGTCCAATACTTGATGAAACAAAAGAATGTTATCTTGCTTTCATTTTTACAAAGAAAAATTATTATAATAATTATTTCTTTGATCCTCGTGATCATCGAATAATCGTCTCTTTCTATGGATGGAATTATTTGACTTCTCTTCCAATAGTGAATGCTATTCCTTATTTCTTTGCTTTTCAGGTAGCTTGTGAATTCCCATTCTCCTTTCGTCACAGACCTGACAATCAAGGATGTATTTATGATTTCTGGGAAGATAAAACAGGTATAGACAAAGGGCTTCGTGCTTCGTACATCTGTGGAGATCATATGACTCTTATTGAAGATTTTCTTTCTGAATCACCTGAGTACCTTGGATTCTTCAATGACGTTATGCAGATTCTTGGGAAGGTTGCTGATGCATCTCGACGTAGTAAAGATATAATAGCATATAACATTCCTAACAAGAAAAGTACTATTAAGCAAATAAAAGAGACTAGACCACCTTTTTATTGTAAATCTAATGCCCAGTGGTTATCGCAAAACGTGGAGAAAATCACTCATCTTGAAATACTATATCAGTCTGTTCTAAATTCTATATCTTCAACAGATCCCAGTAAAGGTAAAATCTTTGAACAATTTTGTATTGAATTCTTTACACTAATTAAAGGATGGAAAGTTATTGCTAATAATTCAAACATGCCTGATTGTGAAATAGACTTATTTTTAGATATTTTCGAAGGACCAAAACTCTTGAGCAACCAACTTGGAAATAAAATATTTGGAGAAGCAAAGAACACAGGAAAACGTACTGATGTTAACGCCGTCAATCAATTGTACACCAATATGACAGTCAATAGGGTAGACACTGGCATTCTATGCTCTTTAGGTGGTATAACTGGATATAACACAAACACTCAGATTCTGTGTTAACTTGAACGATGTGGTATCGACTTGTTCAAAATGATAG
>CAYQZD010000191.1:0-4867 GCA_964421875.1 uncultured bacterium | reverse complement strand
CTTACTAATCCGCGGGAAAGAGGAGGAGTGTTTAGGAAGATCTTTAAGTTTAGACAGTTTACATCGGATATATTTAAATAAAATTGAGAGTGGCGAAATGATTGGCATTAAGAAAAGAATATGCCGGTTCTGCGAAAACCGAATCCAGTATATCGATTACAAGGATGACAAACTTATCCGTCGTTTTTTGACCGAGAACGGTAAAATCATCCCCCGTAGAATCTCCGGGAGCTGCGCCAAACATCATCGTGAATTGGTGAGGGCTATTAAACGGGCGCGCCACCTTGCGATTTTACCCTACGTCCAGGAAGTCGCGCGGTGATGCGCACTGTTTTCACAGACTAAACTCCCCTGCGACCGGGGATGCACAATTAAGGATGAAAATCATTGAAGGTCTATTTGCAGGGGTGGTTCGCGAACCGACCTCACCATCCTACGGGGAGGAATAAATTTTATTTTCAGACTAAGAAATGAGTGATTGCTATGAATGTCATTTTAACCAAACAGATGCCTAAACTCGGCTCCAAAGGTGATATAGTTACCGTCAAGGATGGCTATGCCAGGAACTTTCTGCTGCCTTATGGACATGCTATTTTCGCGAGCAAATCCGCCTTGAAGGAGATAGCGGAAGCCAAGCGGGTTGAAGAACTAAAACTGGGTAAGGATAAGAGGATAGCGGAAAGAACCGCCGCGGCGTTGGTCAAAATCTCCATCACCGCCAAGGTCCAGGTCGGTGAAGAGGACAAATTGTTCGGCGCGGTAACCACTCAGGATATCGCGGATTTACTGAAGGAGAGCGGTTTCGAAATCGACCGCCGCAAAATCCAGCTGGATGAACCCATTAAAAGTTTGGGCGTTTACCAGGTTAAGATAAAAATTCACACTGAAGTTACCGCTACAGTTAAATTGTGGGTAATTAAAGAATAGTATAAAAATAGATTTTCGCATTGAAACGGGGCTTTAGATTTATTTTCAGCCCCGGTTCAATCGAGTATTTGTGGAATTATTCGGAAAGCGATCATAGGATTTATATGAAGTAGGCCAGGACGCTGTGATAGAGGCTCCTGGCTTTTCTGTATCCTCGAACGAAATCTACCGTGATCACCATCAGAGGCGCTGCAAATATGAAACCCGCTACGCATTCCACAAAATCCCCGCGGCTGATGATGAAGGGCAGCATTCCTATTAATCCGCCCCCAAATCCGATGAAGAAATAAGTCATAAGCTTCATTTTTTTCCTGCGTGCCATTTTTAATTACTAGCCTCTTTTAACTTTCATTCCCTATTGTAGCAATATCCATACCAGAATCCATATCTACTGATTTCTTAGAAATAAATACCCTTACTGTCGTTGCGCGAGTCCAACGCAAATTGAATCACTCCATACTATAGTTATAAATAACAAAGAATTATCATAGCTTCGCCTGTGATGACTCTGAACAGAGCTATTTAGCTCATAGGAAGGAATTTTCAAATAGGGTTATATTATTTCAGTATGCAATAGGCAACATTCATAATGAAGGGAAACTTTTTCCCTTCTGCCGGGCAATAAAAATACCCCCGCCGGATTCCGGCGGGGGTTTTGAGCTTCAGATTCGAGACTCGCAACGCGAATCAGTTAATTCGTGGTTACTTCACCAGTACCATTTTCCTGGTGTCGCTGAAGCCCTTGGCGGTCATTTTGTAGAAATAGACGCCTGAGGACAGCCCTTCACCGTCGAAAACAACTTCGTGGCGGCCTAGTGGCAGCATGCCGTCAACGAGAGTCGCCACTTCTCTTCCTGTGATATCGAATACGGTCAGCATAACGTGTCCCGCTTCAGGAAGGGCGAAGCTGATTTTGGCAGTTGGATTGAAGGGATTGGGGTAGGCAGCGCTCAGTTCATATTTGGTAGGCGTTGAAGACAGCGCCGTTTCATCCCCGAACCAACCGTAAACCGCCCAGCCCTGGTTGTGATTGGGTGCAGCTTCTCCGGCCATCTTTGAGAAGGGGAATTCCTCGCTATCGATAACGATATTAGGATGAATCCCAACCTTGCCGACATAAGAGTAAGTGCCGGGCGGGGCATTGCCGGGAACATTCTGCATAATTCCAGTGCGGCTGATAGTCTGGCCGGGAGCGACCGGAAGATTGGTGCGCAGAATCAGGGGCCCGAAAACGGCTCCGTTGGGGAGGACTACTTCAGTCCAGGCGTCGAAGGTGATGGGATTTTGCTCGCGGTTTTCAATTTGAGCATCGAAATGGAAGAATCCGCCGCCCGCAGGAATCTGGATAGGCGGATTAACCGGATTCAGGGTCAGCCTGAGTCCACCGCCGATAACTTCGTCGCAGCCGATGCAAGGATACATCGGGTTGCGCAGTTCCCCGTCGAAGTCAGTGGTTATATCCGTTAGCGGCGTTCCCGCTTCCATACAAAGTGAAGTGTCTTCAAGGTGGAGGTCATAAGGTATCACCATGCTCAAGAATGCGGGGTCGACGCTGATGCTGTTGGAGTCCATACCCGTGGCGGCTTGGAAGGCGGCCAGGGAAGCGTGCGCGCCGTTATAATAACCCACGGTGCCGTCCGGGGCGAAAATGTCGTTGTAGTCCGAAATCAGAGGGTAAGAGGCCAAATCGCCGCTGAGATAATACGCTCTATGGTTGGCGCCAGAACCCGTATTGTAGAAGATGTTGTTCTTGACCACCCGGTTGTTGGAGTAATAGCAATAGAAGGTATAGCTCGAGGTGGATGTCGGAACAGTGAACACGGAATTATAGAATACTTTATTCTCGCTGCCGCGGTAAACTCTCAAACCGTAATTGTCGTGTCCGTAGAGCATATTATTGGCGTAGAGGTTGCCCCGGCAATAGTAACCGTATATTCCGTAATAATCTCCGTCAAGCTCATTGCCGAGAATATCGCATTCTGCGGTACGGTATGGGTACAATGCGTAACGGTTCGCCGTAGGACCTACGCCGTGAATATAATTGCCTTCGATGGTGCAGTTAGTGCAGGAGTCGGCGCTGTTGATATAGAGCCGGATTCCGCCGTACTGGCAATTCGTGACTTCAAAGCCTTTGACTGTGACATAGTCTATTGCCGTCAAATTGAAACCGAAACCGTTTGTGCTGGAGGTTCCGATAGAGTTGGTTACTACCGGCATCTGGTCGGTGGGCCCGTGTACTCCTACGAATGCAAGAGTATTAGTGGCGCTGACACCCGGAATACTGTCGGCGTGCAGTGTAACCTGGCCGTCATAGGTGCCCGGGTAAACGTTAAACGTTGTGGGGCCGCCGATGCCGATACCGCTCATTGCGTTAACCGCTTCGACGATGGTCTGGAAATGGTTCTGCCCTCCGCCGATATCGTAGGAGCCGGACAAGATTGTTCCCACATAAACCGGGTCGGGAGTGGCGGCGCCGACGGGACCGGTTCCAGAGGCGTTGAAATATCCCACACCATAGGAATACCACCCCGGAGCGACAGGATTGTCAGTGAAGGTGGTGTTGGTTCCAAGAAGGGTATCTACGGTCATTCCGTTCCTGAAGATTATCTGCCCGTCCCAGGTTCCGGGCCAGTAACCGCCGTGTCCGCTTTGAGTGGGAGCGGTCCAGTTGAGCGCGCAGGCGAGGGCTCCGCCGGTGTCGGGCTCTGCGGTTACGTTACCCGGCTCGCCCGGAGTATCCAGTCCAATCCAGGCTTCCGCGTAGGTTGGCGGGCTGTCGCCGGAGTCGTTGAATGCTATGACGCAGTATTCATAAAATCCCGCGGCGGGAACAGTGTTATCCTCATAGGTGGATTGCTGGCCGATCTGCACGTTGGTGAGGGTGGTCAGCGAGTCGGCGCCGCGGAACACCTTGACTCCGTCGAGGTCGGTCAGGGGCGCGCCGCCGAAGGTGGAATCGGGATTGGTCCAGGCGAGCGAGGCTTGCAGCCGCGCCTGGTTGTGAGTGACGGTGAAGTTTTCCGGAGCTTGAGGAGCTTCGGGACGAGCGGAATAACCTGTTACAATCGTCTGGTGATACGCCTGAAAAGTCGAATAGGTGTTGTTTATGGTGGGCTGCACAGGCCAGGCCGGTGTTGATAGATTGCCGGCAACTCCGGTCTGATGACTACCGAAGGAACAGGGAGTTGGCGGGCTGGGGCCGCCTCGGGCATAGGTACAGGTGCCTGACCAGGCTATACCGATGAAGTAATAGTAACCCTGTGTCAGTTCAAAATCCCTTACCCCGGAGGAATAGAACTGATTTCCGGGTCCCAGGTTGGGGATGGTAACCGAATCCACCAGATTGTAGGTGCCCGTCAGGGCTGAGCCCATGTAAACGAAAAAGCACATTTCCTGCGTAGAAGCGGCATCGAGATGCAGACGGTGCTCATGCAGGTTCACGGCGCTGTTAACCAGGAATATATTCCCCCGATGATACTGGAGTCCAGACCAGCTGGAGCCCCATTCCCCAAATGTTTCCTCGATGAGCTCATCAGTGATGTTGACTACCGGCGGAGCGTTATTGTCACTGAGGCCGAACCAGGGATTCAATTCCGACTGGTCTTCGCCGACAGTGATTTGTGAGGGCAGTCTGATTTGATTCTGCGAAGCGAAGGCGGTTAGGCAAAAGATTAGAATCAATGAAACAGCGAATAACTTTTTCAGCATAGTTTTCTCCTGAATAATTTACCTGTTATTGATGCAAATTATTGTATATTTATGATGTATACTATTATACAAGACAACTAGTAACACCTTACCGATTTATTACGGATGTTTCATTCCTGCAGTCCGCCGTACGTTTGAAGCCAGAATCCTTCTTTGGTTAGAGTGATTCCGGATGCGTCGGAATGACTTTCTTGCCTGGGATTTCATATAGCTATAATGCTACGATAACTAC
>CAYQZD010000190.1:0-5023 GCA_964421875.1 uncultured bacterium | reverse complement strand
ATTTCTGTTCTTTTCCACTTGGGTATGCTATTTCCATCAAAATATCATTAAGGTCTTTGCGCAATCCGCCAACAGGAAATTTTTTCTCATCGGTATAAATTTCGAACACCTCTTTAAAAATCTCACTGAAAGTCATAGCTTTATAGTACTTTAAAATACTTATAACATATACTTTAAGCTCGTTTTTTCTTCTGAAATATTCATTTTGATAGAAATCTGTTTTCTTTTCATGATCTTTTACATAATACAAATTCGTATTAGGGTCATAATAGAATAAACCTGAATCATCCAAAAATTTATCAAGTTTCAAATACCCTTTCTTTTTTGCCTCGTGTATAATATTGTTGTTTAATAATTGATCAAGGACTTTCTGATAAATATAATCGATAGGCGCGCCTCTTTGTTCAATGCATGCTCTGTCTATTTCATTTAGAATAAATTCTCTTATGTCGTCCGGAATTTGGCGAGTAGCTTTTTCATGTGTTTTTTGGAAACTCGCTATTCTCTGACTGCATAAAACATTAGCCGGATTCTTCTTATAGTGAACCGATGAATTATTGGTGGGTTGAAAAACAGAGCCCTTGAATTCCATACCATTGTTTTCACAAGAATCAATTATTAAATTCCAGAATTCCAATTTTTTATGAGCGAATACAAGCGACAGCCAGCCATTCTTTTTAAGCGCTCGCCCCATTTGCTTGAAACTATCGACAAAAAGTTCTTCGTAATTATCCTGATCTTTATCCAAATCACCACCCTCAATAATTTCTTCCTGTTTCATATTATCATCCACTTTGAAACCAAGCCACGCATTCCACATCGTCGATAAATCTAAGTATGCTATATTGCCGCCATAAGGCGGATCGGTATAAATATAGTCAATTGAATTTTCTTCAATGAAATCGTCCATTTCTGAGACTGATGCAGTATAAACACTAAAATTGTTTTCTATAGGTATTCCGGTAGTTATCTTATTCCACCTCTCTTTAGCTCTCACTATTCTTTTAAATCTATCTTTGAATCGGTCCCAAACATCTAATTCAATAATATTCTTAGGCTTCCAATACCTATATTGCGCAAATACTGAACTTCCTCCATCTCCAAGCCTAATCTTATCATTCTTCTGTCTTGTCTTGCTAATATTGTAAGTGATATTGACTCGTGCGATTGTAGATGAGAACACCAGCTTAAACTGATTACGAATAATAGAATCTCTTATCCTTTTTATCGTATCCCAAATAATAGATAATGTTAAGAGTTGTTTTTTTGTCCATAAATTCTCGACCAAATCAATATCAGAATTATTGGGAAGTCTTATATCTTTGGGATACCATTCTGTAATTTCTATGTTATCTAACTCACTTTCCGATAAAGAATTAACCTTTTCGATTTTATCTCCAATCTTAGTTTCTAATTTATTGAAAGCGTATTTAAAATTTTCCGTGTCCACTCTGGTAATTGTCTGCTCTGTTATAAATGTCGCTAAAGGATTTATATCGAGAACAATGGCTTTACGACCAAGCCTTAAGGCCTCTATAGCTGTTACTCCAGTTCCACAAAAACAATCTAAAACAGTGTCGCCGGGTTCGGAAAAATGCTCAATATATCTAGCGACAACATTTGAAGCCTGTTTAGTAAAGTATGGATGCATATAAATATGCCACACTTTACTTTTTTCTGGTTTTATAGAATGTCTGATGATATCCATTTTTATCTCAATGAAAAATCTGTTTGCTTTTCAGAATATATAAATATTACATTAAAAATCAAAATTATCAGAATTGATTTATAGAGGTTGGATTATAGTAACTTTGACAAAATATCCCCCCACCCCTGTCCCCTTCACCCCGAAAAATTCCGCCGCTGTCGCCCCTACATCGGCGAAGCTGGCGCGCACGCCAAGGTCCCGCCCGCCGGAGCGTCCGGGCCCCCAGTGCAAAATCGGGACATATTCGCGGGAATGGTCGGTGGAAATCGTGGTAGGGTCCACTCCATGGTCGGCGGTAATCATCAAGATGTCTCCCGGTCGCAAGGTAGCCATTATTTCCGGCAAATGCAAATCGAATTCACGCAGCCCCCGGTAAAATCCCTCCGGGTCGTTCCGGTGCCCCCACAGCATATCGAAATCGACTAAGTTGGTGAATAATAAGCCGTAATCGAGTTTCCGGGATAGTTCAATCGTAGCGCTGATATTGTCGAGGTTGGATGTGACGGGATGCGATTTGGAAAGCCCCCTCCCCCCGAACAGGTCGATAATTTTCCCCACGCCAACCGTGGGAATCCCCTCCCGCTTCAGTATGTCCAATACAGTGTCCCCCGGCGGCTGCAGCGAAAAATCGTGCCGCCGTTCCGTGCGCCGGAAAGCCCCCGGCTCCCCTGCGAAGGGACGCGCGATTATCCGCCCCACCGCATCCTTCCCCTGCATCACCTCCCGCGCTGTCCGGCACACCGCGTAAAGCCGGTCCACCGGAACCACCCCCTCGTGCGCCGCTATCTGCAATACGCTGTCAGCGGAAGTATAGAGGATGAGGGCGCCGCTGCGAAGATGCTCCTCCCCCAATTCGGCGATAATCGCAGTGCCGGAAGCGGCTTTGTTGCCGATGAATTCACAGCCGGTCTCCCGGCGCAAACGCTCAACAATCTCCGGAGGGAAGCCGTCAGGGTAGGTCGGAAAAGGTTTATCCACCGGGCAGCCCATCAGCTCCCAGTGCCCGGCGGTGCTGTCTTTGGCGGGGGATAATTCAGCCATCTTCCCGTAATCGGCGGCGGGATGGGAAACCGGCGGGACGCCCTGAATCTGGTGGATATTCCCCAATCCTAATTTCCCCAGATTGGGCAGGTCCAATCCCTTCAATACCCGGGAAAGGTTGCCTAAAGTGTCCGACCCGGCGTCGCCGTAGTCAGCCGCGTCCGGCAGCGCGCCGCATCCCACGCCGTCCAGAACGATGACCAGCAGCTTGCGGGAGGTCACCCCTCCATCGCTTCCTTGACGTTACACTTGCAGTAGGGCACCATATGGTCGCCGAAGCCGATTCCGCCACCTTCCTTCTTCACCGGCTCTACCCGCTTTATGAAGGAAATTTCCTCGCCGCACTTCTCGCACACCTTGCCGAATTTCTGGCCGCGCTTGATAACCTTTTCCGCGAAGGACTTGGTCTTTGCCATACTAATCTGTCTCCATAGAAATAAATCGGGCTGCTATACCCGTTGGAATATGATCGAGTTCATTAAATGAATCTAAATATAACAAAAAAACCGCTAAAATTCAATTTTGCGCTTATCCCGCGTCCCCGTTCCTTGACTTTTCCCTTGGAATTCCTTACTTTAGCGCTGACAAACATATAGCGGTAATTACTGAACAACACATTCATATATGCTGATTATTAAAACCATCTCGCAAATGCAGGCCGCCGCCCTCGACCTCAAACGCCAGGGCAGACGCATCGGCTTCGTCCCCACGATGGGATACCTCCATGAAGGGCACCTGTCCCTCCTCGACGCGATTAAAGACCGTTGCGACACCCTGGTCGTCTCCATCTTCGTTAATCCCGCTCAATTCAGCCCCGGAGAAGACCTCGATCGCTACCCCCGGGACTTCGACCGCGACCACAAACTGCTCCGGGAGCGCGGCTGCGATATCGTCTTCCAACCTGCGGCGGGTGAAATCTACCCCGACGATTACGCCACCTATGTCAATGTCGACTGCCTCACCGAAGGCCTCTGCGGGAAATCCCGCCCCACCCACTTCCGCGGCGTAACCACCATCGTCGCCAAGCTCTTCAACATCGTCCAGCCCGACATCGCAGTATTCGGCCAAAAAGACGGTCAGCAAGCAGCGGTTATCAAGCGCATGGCGCGCGACCTCAACTTCCCCGTCGAAATCGCCGTCGCCCCCATCGTCCGTGAACCGGACGGACTGGCGATGTCCTCCCGCAATGTTTATCTATCACGGGATGAGCGTTGCGACGCCCTCTGCCTCCGTAAAGCCCTCGACATCGCCGAACATATGTTCGACGAAGGCCAGCGGGACACTACCAAAATCCTCGCCGAAATCCGCGGCTTCCTCGAACTGGTGGAAGGCGCCGATGTCGATTATGTCGAAGCGGTGGATCCCGATACGATGCAACCGGTGAGCCGCATCGACCGCCCCACTATGTTCGCCCTCGCCGTCAAAATCGGAGACACCCGTCTCATCGACAACACCATCGTGGGTGGTAGGGCGGATTCTTAATCCGCCATTGTTCGCCAAAATATGAGAGTACACTATGAATCTATCCCTTCTCCTCTCAGCAGTTTACAACCTGATAGACGAAATCAGATACGGGCGACTCAAAGGCAAAGCCTCCGCCATCGAACCCGACGCCGACCTTAAAGCCCTCCACAAAGACCTCCTCGACCTTATCAACCTGCTCCGGGAGATGGTCGATGTGGCGCTGAGGGTCCTGACCAAAGCCTACCCCACCGCCTCGATGTACAACACCCAGCCCATCGAATACTCCGATTTCGTCGCCGCTAACAAGTATTTCATGCAGCAATACGCCAAAATCAGGAAAACCGCCCTCCGCCTGGAAAAAAGACTGACCGAGAAGGGATTCGAATCCATCAGACCCGCGGCGGAACGATGCCTCCAACTGGTGGACATCGACGGCTTGATTGGTGTGGAAGCCGCCGGCGAAGCCCACTCCCGCCTGCTCCCCATCAAACCCGAATACACCACCTCCGACTGGCTCAGCGACCAGGGCGTCACCGAAGAAATGAAAAAATTCCCCTTCGACCACCCCCGCCTCAACAAATATGTCCTCAGTATGAACCTTTATTTCCACGAAATGCACATCCGCTTCCTCAACTGCAAAGAATCCCTCCTGCAGGTAGCCAAAGAGAAGGAAGAAAGCGAAGAAGGGTAGGGGGGGTGGGGGGGTTAGGCTAATTATCTATAACAATTTACCAGTTTAAATCACCAACAACAACGCTGTCATTCCCCTATGTTAAAAAGTTCCCGAGGGATGACCTACACCATCAATAA
>CAYQZD010000189.1:0-5136 GCA_964421875.1 uncultured bacterium | reverse complement strand
CCCTGAATCCTCAATCGTGATTGTCATTACCCATACAATTCAGCGAAGAGCCAAAAAGAAATACTGAGAAGATATTTATATTGTCGCAGCCGCACTTTCGATTTAATTTGTATCTCAAATCAGAAAAGCGTTACCATCAATTAAACCAACAGGTTATTACATATCGTTGTGAAATTGGGCTGGAGAATACTCGATCATTTCTTTCTGCTCAGGCCGACTTTGATTTTCCCTATGTGGACGATTATGCTGGCGGGGAGGTATAATTCCGGGGCGGATGAGGTTCCCTTAATCTCCTTGATGGCGGCTTTTGGCGCCATTGTCGGCGCCTGCTACGCCATCAACCAGATGGTTGACAGCAAGGGAGACCGTTTAAACAGCAAGCTTTTCCTGATTGCGGAGGAATACATCAGCCGGGCTTCGGCGGCTGCGGTCTCAACTCTGCTGATCCTTGCCGGCGTGGTATGGTTATTCTATTTGGGATTCATACCGGGCTTATTAGGTCTGTTATCGTTTGTTATTGCGGGAATATTGTATAATTTTCCCCCGTTCCTCTGGAAGGACCGCCCGGTGGCAAGTTTGATTGTGTCGTTTTCCGGCGCGGAGATAGCTTTTCTCCTGGGATGCTATCCTCTTATCAGCCTGACCTTGATTTGGAATTCGATTCCCTATTTAACTGCGGTAGCCGCAGTTGCGGCTTTGACTGCCGCGCCGGACGTGACAGGTGACGAGGCCTCAGGCAAGAACTCCTTCGTGCTTAAATACGGCTTGGGCAGAACGACTCTGATGGCGGCTATTTTGTGTGTTATATCAGCTCTCCTGGGCTGGTGGAACCGGGATCCCGTAATCTTCTGGCCGGCTCTGCTGTCGCTGCCGCTGTTCATCCATACCGCCTATAAAACGGACCGGAAATCGACCATTACCGCGATTAAATTCCCCATAGTCTTTCTTTCTCTGGCGGTGGGATTCCGTTTTCCGGGGTATTTAGTGTTGATAATAGCCTATTTCATTTTCAGCCGCTGGTACTATCGGCGGCGATTTAACCTTGATTATCCCAGTTTCAAGCCGGAGTGAGGGATATACCGTTTCGCCGAGAACTTTAATAAACAACCTTGTCATTCTGAGCGAAACGAAGAATCTCCTTGTTTAATATAAACATAATGTAAATTGGAGATCCTTCACTGCGTTCAGGATGACATTGCTATGTGTTTGTTAATATAAATATTAAGTGGCAACACAAGTCATTTATGTAACACTTTACCCATCTGAAGCGTATTCGTCATTCTGGCTGCGAAGTAAGCCAGAATCTTTCTTTCCCGGAAGGATTCCGGCTGCGCCGGAATGACCATTTTCGCTTTTGACTTCAGATAGCTATAGTCTTACTCATTTATCAATACTCTTGCACAGTTTAACTGTTTCACTGTTTAACTATTTCACCATTTTTATATGACTATCGAAAGCGGACAGCTATTATCTTCTGACGGGAAACTCAGGATTGCAGCCGAGCTTTGCGATTTCTGCGGAGCTTGTGTGGCGGTATGCCCTGTGGACTGTGTCTTGCTTAAGGAAGCGGATATCGCCATCGACTTATCGCTGTGCAACCTCTGCCTTAACTGTGTGGCTGCCTGCCCTCATCATATTATCAGCGTATTGGATTGAGGATGGATTCCGGCGAAAAATTCGACCTGATTGTGGTGGGTGGAGGTCCTGCCGGAAGTGTCGCCGCTTTGACCGCCGCTGAATCGGGTGTGAAAACCCTTCTATTAGAGAAGGACCGGGATTTCGGTATTCCGGTGCGCTGCGCCGAGGGAGTGGGATTGAAGGGTTTGCAGGAATTCATCGAGCCCGATCCCAAGTGGGTGGACAACAGGCTTGACGGCGTCAGGTTTTTTGCTCCAAACGGCGCCTGCCTTCCTATAAACCTGGTGGATAAAGGCGCTATACTGAACCGCAAAGTGTTCGATTTCGAACTCGCCCGCAGGGCTGCGGGAGCGGGGGCTCTGGTCTATAACCGCTGCTATGTAAACGGACTGAAGCGCCGGGACGGGATGGTAAAGGTAAATTTCGAGTATTTCGGGGAAAAATATTCTGCGGATGCGCCCCTTATCATCGGCGCTGACGGAGTGGAATCCCGGGTGGGAAGGTGGGCAGGTATCGACACCAGTCTTCCACTGCATGATGTTGAATCCTGTTTTCAATACCTGTTGTATCACCCTGATATCAATGTGGATTATTGCGATTTCTATTTTGGCGATACGGCGGCTCCCGGAGGATATATTTGGGTATTTCCCAAAGGTAAAAACTACGCCAACGTGGGTATAGGTATTTCCGGCCACCGGGCGAAGGAATGTTCTGCTAAGGATTACCTGGATGATTTCGTTGCAACTCATTTTTCCGGAGCTTCCTATCTTAGTTCGGTGGCGGGAGCGGTTCCCTCCAGCCGGGTGTTGAAAAAACTGACCGCCGACAATGTAATGGTCGCCGGCGACGCCGCCCATATGGCTGATCCTATAACCGGCGGGGGAATATTGACGGCGATGTGGGGGGGACGCCTTGCCGGTCAAACCGCGGTGAAGGCGCTTGACAGGGGTGGTTTCTCGGCCAAGGCGCTTTCAGGATACACTAAAGCGTGGCGGGAACGCATCGGCAAACAGCACGACCGGCATTACCGCTTGAAAAAGGGAATTCGAAGATTGTCCGATGACATCCTGAACCGCACTGCCGAGATAATCCTGGACTTGCCCTTCGAACAGCGCACTTTGCGCAAAGTTTTCCAGACTGCGCTGGTAAATCAGCCGGAATTAATGGTGGATATCGTGAGGGTTTTCCTTAACTGATTGAGATCGAGTGTGTTTAGGACCTGATTAGGTCGTCTGCGTCTAATAATTCTATGTAATACAATCTGTTATGTGTAACTATGCCCTAAATATAACAAATTATGGAATTAAGGTTTAAGAGTGAGGAGGAAAGGTATTTGAAGACTCAAAAAGCATATTCCATATCCAACGTTCCCTGGGGTGAACAGTTTAAACGGTTACCCAATATACTGTCGATTACTCGGGTGGTTCTGCTTCCGGTCATCTGGTATATGCTGGCGCTCAATACAAAGACAAGTCTGATATTCTCCAGTATCCTGATTGGAGTCATTCTTTTAACCGATGCTTTGGACGGTTATCTGGCCAAACATTTGGATGAACAAACCGAGCTTGGATTGGTGCTGGACCCGCTTTGCGATAAAATCACGACGGTGACATTACTCACTCTGTATGTGGTTTTCTACGATTTCCCCTTGTGGCTATTGGTACTGATAGTCGCGCGTGATTTGACTATACTGCTTTTCAGTTGGATTTTTGCCCGTAAGACACGGGCGGTTTTCCGGTCCGACTTTTTCGGGAGGTGGGCGTTTATTGTGTTGTCGGCGATGATTGTAGTCTATTCTTTTAGCTGGGTGGAGTTGGATTTGACTATATTGAAGAATATATTGCTCGCCATTGTGATAATTTTTATGCTGCTTTCTTCAACGCAGTATCTACTTAATTTTCTGCGTGAATGGAGTAAGCAGGTGCGCAAGGTTTGATTTTACTGCAATGATTTTCCCAAGGAATTATCATCGAATATGCCCCTGAAATTCAACAATACACTAACCCGCCGGAAGGAGGTTTTTCAGCCCCTGACGCTAGGCGAGGCGCGTATGTACACCTGCGGGCCTACGGTTTACGACTTCGCCCATATCGGTAACTTCCGAGCCTACCTCTTCGAGGACCTGCTGCGGCGCTATTTGAAATACCGGGGATACCGCGTAATTCAAGTAATGAACATCACCGATGTCGACGATAAGACCATCCGCGATTCCCGGCAGGCCGGAGTCTCCTTGGCGGAATACACCGAAAGATATAAGGAGGCCTTTTTCGCCGACCTGAAGCGTCTCAATATCGAACCGGCTGAACACTACCCCGAAGCTACTACTCACATCCAGGAAATGTTAAGCCTGGTCCGGAAACTGCATTATCGAGGATTCACCTATGAGGCGGGGGGGTCGACTTATTTCCGCATCGCCGATTTTCAGTCCTATGGGTCGTTGTCAGGCGCTACTGCGGCAGACCTGAGGTCTGGTGGACAGGTCGAAGCGGATGAATACGAGAAAGAAGAAGCCCGGGATTTCGTTCTCTGGAAGGCTCGCAAAGAGGAGGACGGCGAGGTCTATTGGGATTCGGAATTTGGCCCGGGCCGCCCCGGCTGGCACCTGGAATGCTCCGCGATGTCGATGAAATATTTGGGCGAGACTTTCGACATCCATACCGGGGGCGAGGACAACATTTTTCCCCATCACGAGAACGAAAAGGCGCAATCCGAAGCCGCCACCGGAAAGCCTTTCGCCCGATATTGGCTGCATTGCGGCTACCTCTTGGTCGAGGGCAACAAGATGTCCAAATCCCTGGGAAATTTTTATACTCTCAATGATTTGCTGGAACGTGGTTTCAGTCCTATTGCAGTGCGCTACACCTTGATTTCCACCCATTACCGGCAGCAGTTGAATTTTTCACTGGAGGGATTGGAGGCTTCCGCCGCGGCGTTACAGCGGCTGAAGGATTTCATCCACGCCCTGAAGCAGGTGAAGGCTGAGGGTGAAGATAAGCAGACCGGTGAGATTGTCGAAACGGCGCGCCGGGAATTTGAAGCCAATATGGACGACGACTTGAACATCGCCCCGGCTCTGGGAGCGGTCTTCACTATGGTGCGGGACCTTAACCGCTTAATCGCCGGGGGGAAGATGAAAGCAATAGGGGCGCAGACCGCCTTGAGTTTTATGGAACGGGTGAACAGCGTGATTGGAACCCTCAGTTTCGCAGAGGATGCTATCGACGCGGAGATAGAAGAACTGATAGGGCAGAGGCAGGACGCCCGGGCCAGACGCGACTTTGCCGCCGCTGACCAAATCAGAGACCGCCTCATGGAAATGGGAATCAAACTGGAAGACACTTCTGAAGGACCGCGTTGGAAGAAGATTTAATACTCTTTTCGGTCGATGTTTGGATTAACCTATGTAAAGAATAAAGTAGTTATTAAGTTTAATGAGCAATAGTGGTTCATCGCTGTTTCGTGTGGTTAATTATTTAGGCGTATTATATTCCCTTTGAT
>CAYQZD010000188.1:0-5197 GCA_964421875.1 uncultured bacterium | reverse complement strand
GAACCGAATTAATCATCAGAGCAGCGAGCGTTGAATCCGCAAATTAATAGATTATACAGCTAATTTGGAGATGAACCAAAAATATATACTCCCCCTCAAATGTATGGAAACATATTTTGAATAATAGTGAAAACCGGATATAAAGTCAAGTTTATGTGATAGTTAATGTTGTGGGGTGGATTGTTCGAAGCCAACAAAGATGGCGCAGAGTGCGGGGACTCTGCGGCACAGTGGATTTCCGGTGGCAAATTGCCGGTAGGGCGAACCGCCGTTCGCCCCTACGAAAAGGGATTCCGGCTGCGCCGGAATAACTTGTAAATTGGTGGGTTACGAACCAATCCTACAATTTCCGCTACCGCTGGGTGCGGAGACCCAGTGGGCACATAAAACAGTACAGATGCAGGGGGATATTGCTGTCGAGTGCGGAGACTCGACAGCACATAGGAATGCATTCCAAGGCTGGAGCGGGGGGAGGAGGAACTGCCGCAGAGTGCGGGGACTCTGCGGCACGATCAAAAATGTCAGGTCTCCGCTGCGCTAAAGACCTGACATAACGAATAAGATGTCGGCTCTTAATGAGTCGACTTACAACTCCGCGGCACAAAGAAATTACCCGATTGCTTCGCTTCGCTCGCAATGACAGACTCCATTGTATGTGTTCATCCGCGAGAGCGGGGGAACGAGGGAACGAGAAAGAAGGCGGATTTGCATATCCGCATCTCAAGTTTACTTGATGTAGATACTTGTTAGATATCGTTATCCGTACCCATTTCGGGGAGCCAGGTTTCGTCGACCAGGACTTTGCGGGCTTTGGAGCCGTCGAAGGGACCGACCACACCGGCGGCTTCGAGCTGGTCGATGAGCCTTGCGGCGCGTGCGTATCCGATTTTAAGCTTGCGCTGAAGCAGGGACACCGAGCCCTGCTGGTGGAGGGCGATCAATTTGGCGGCTTCCTCGAACAGTTCATCTCGGGAGCCGGGCGAGAGGTCGAGTTCGCGGGGCTCATCCTGGAGGGGGTCTGGAAGTTCGGCGAGGTCTTCAAGGACGGGCTGGCGGCTGACATGCTCGACCACAGCTTCGATTTCCTCGGTGGTGATGTAGGAGCAGTGGAGCCTTCGGGCGCGGCCTTCTCCGGGAGGGATGAAGAGCATATCGCCTTTTCCCAGGAGGGTTTCGGCGCCGTTGGCGTCGATAATGGTGCGGGAATCGACTTTCGTGGCGACCTGGAAGGCGATTCTACAGGGGAAGTTGGCTTTAATTATTCCGGTGATGACGTCCACCGAGGGCCTTTGGGTGGCGACGATGAGGTGAATACCCACAGCCCGGCCCATCTGCGCTAATCTGGCGATGGGGGATTCCACCGCGCCTCCGGCGGATAACATCAGGTCAGCTAATTCGTCAATCACTAACACCAGCAGGGGGAGGCGGGTTTCGGCGCGTCCGTTGTTGTATTCTTCAAGGGTGCGGCAGCCGGACTGGGAGAGCTTGTCGATGCGGGTGTGCATTTCGATTTCGAGGGATTTGAGGAGCTTGAGGGCGGAGTCGGGTTCGGTCACCACTGGCTCCTTGACGCCGGGGGGAGTGATGAGGAAATGTTCGACCAATGGGACATAAAGGGACAATTCAAGCTTTTTCGGGTCGATGAGGGCGAATCGGACCTGGTCGGGGCGGGCGCGGTAGATGATGGAGGCGAGGATTGCATTCAGGCAGACGGATTTACCGGAGCCGGTGGTTCCTGCGACCAGGAGGTGGGGCATTTCCTGGAGGGGGACAACATAGGGTTCTCCGGCGGTGTCCACTCCAAGGGCGAGGGTGAGGAGGGATTGGGCTTCTTTGAAGGCTTTGGATTCGATAACGGTGCGGAGTCTGACGATTCGGGCGGCGGAGTTGGGGACTTCGACTCCGACAGCGGCTTGTCCGGGGATGGGGGCGAGGATGCGGAGGCTTCTGGCGCGCATCGAGAGGGAGAGGTCATCTTGGAGGGCGACGATGCGGTTGACTTTAACGCCTGGGGCGGGCTGGAGGTCGAAGCGGGTTACGATGGGACCGGGATGGACTTCGACCACTTTTGCTTCCACACCGAATTCCGCCAGCCTCATTTCCAGCGCCATCGATGAGGCGCGGAGTTCTTCCTCGGTGACCTCCTCACCGTTATCTGCTTTGGTAAGCAGTTCTACTGAGGGGAGGGTGAATTCTTCCTGTGTGGTTTCGGTTTTGTCCGGGATTTGTTCAATTAGCTCGAGGTCTTGGGGTTCAGGTTTTCGGACTTTTAACGATGCCGCGGGGATTTTCTTTTTACGGATTTTCGTTCGCGGTTTATCCATTCGGCGCTTTTTCTTTTCGGCGCGGGCTTTAAAGCGTCTGATTTTGCGCTGCTGCAGCCATCCTTTGATTCCTTCCAGGTTGAGCGCCGGGAGTTTAATCCCGATGGTTATTTCAGCGGTAACGAGCAGGGCTGCGATGGTCACAATCCAGGCGCCGGCGAAACCGGCGTATTTCACCAGAGCTTCAGCCAATCCCCCTGCGATTAAGCCCCAATTGTGTTCTTCGAGGGTTAGGTTGAAGGAGTGGGCGAAGAGGTGGAGGAGCCAGCCGATGAGCAGTCCTATGGCGAGGAGGGAGAGGGTGTTGCGGACCGGTCTTCCGCCGCCGGTAAAGGCTCTGACTGCCCAGATGAAGAGGATTACCGGGAACACGAATCCTCCCCATCGTCCGAAGACGAAATTCGCCAGGAAGAAGGCGATGGCGGCGCCCAGGGTTTTCAGGGGATTTTCGATTTCTGCGGTATGGGATCCGGCGGGCCAGTCGATGGGGTTATAGCCTAATAGGGCTACGGCGGTTATGATTGCTCCGGCGATGAGGAGCATCCCCAGAATTCTCAGTGCCTTATCGGGCCGGTTTATGTTTTTTTTTGGCAATGCGTCCTGAAATATTAGTGGTTCAGAACAGTCCTTTCTGCTCCGCTTTTGGTATTGCGGGGTATTCGACGGGAGTAACTGTTCCATCTTTATAGACGGGAACGACATTCAAGGCGTCTATACGAGAGCAGACATTCAGGTCTTTTTCAAAACCGATGCTTCTGAGATATTGTCCGTGGCTGCAGTTTCTCAGCAGCTTTAAGTAGTGCCCGGAGTATTTATCGTACAGAATGAGGGCGGCTTCGGCTCCGTCGTTGGTTTCCAGTCCGCCACCGATTTTTCGGTCTAAAAGATTTAGCAGCATCCCTCCGCATACGGTGTCTTCGAGGGCGAACTGCCCTTCGTTACCGGCGCATACCACCAGGATGTCGTTATCTGCCTGCAGGATATGCTCAAGGCAGGCTGCGAGGTTGATGAAGGCGCAGGCCAGGGCAGATTTGGCGTGCCCCGCTTTGACCAGGGCGCTGGAGCCGTTGGTGCTGCAGAAAATCAGCGATTTATCGGTTATGGTTTCGTGGGTGTACTCCAAAGGAGAATTGCCGAGGTCGAAGCCTTCAATCAGCTTGCCTTCCCTTTCGCCGCAGAGAAGGACATTGTCTCGGGAGAGGTTTCCCGCCAGTTCCATTGCGGAGGCGACATTGTCGAAGGGAATGACCTCTTTGGCGCCGTTGCTCAGGGCGACGCAGATAGTGGTGGAGGTTCGGAGGACATCCACCATCACTACAATCCGGTCCTTCCATTTTTCGTTGGGAACCGGGAGGTGGGTGAAGACCAAATCCGCTTTCATCTTCTAACCTTAAGAATGAGTTGGCAAGTCAGCAATTCAGCAGTTCCTCGTATCAATGAAAAATATCTTAACTAAGGTCTGTTTTATTTCTTATAGAAGGGGGGTTTTACCACCCTGCCGTCGATGAGTTTTTTTCGGATTTCGACCTGGATTTTCTGACCGGCTTTGTGTTTTCCTGCCGGCAGATAGGCAAGGCCGATGCCCTTTTTCAGCATTGGGGAGAAGGCGCCGGAGGTGATTTCCGAGACCTTTCCGCCTTCGATATACACCGGGTAATGGGGCCGGGGGAAGGCTTTGCCTTCGAGTTCGAAACATACCAATCGGCGTTTGATTCCCGCTTCTTTAGCTTTAAGCAGCGCTTCACGTCCGATGAAATCGTCCTTGTCGAGCTTGGTAATCCATCCCAGTCCGGCTTCGAGGGGGTGGGTGTCGGCGGAGATGTCATTACCGTAGAGGGCGTATTTCATTTCCAGGCGGAGGGAGTCTCGGGCGCCGAGTCCGGCGGGTTTCAGTCCGTAGGGCGCGCCTGCTTTCATCAATGTTTCCCACATTTTTACGGCGGTGGCGTTGTCTATGTAGAGCTCGAAACCGGGTTCTCCGGTGTAGCCGGTGCGGGAAATGACAGCTTCGACGCCGTCAACTTCGCCTTGGGCGAAATGATAGAATTCAATGTCAGCGAGGGTGGTTTCAGTCAGAGGCTGAAGGATTTCTTCGGCTTTTGGACCCTGAAGCGCCAGGAGGGAGGTTTTGTTGGAAACGTTAGTTAGTCGGACATCTCCCATCAGATTCTCTTGGATATGCTTGAAATCTTTTTCGATGTTGGCGGCGTTGACCACCATCATATAGTGATTAGGGAAGCGGTAAACGATGAGGTCGTCCACGATGCCGCCGTGCGGGTAACACATCGCGCTGTACTGGGCGGCTCCGATTTTCAGGTCGCTGACATTATTGATGGTGAGGTGATTTAGAAAACTCAGGGCGTCACCGCCTTCAAAGATGAATTCCCCCATATGTGAGACATCGAAGAGCCCGGCGGCGTTTCTAACGGTAAGATGTTCCTCGGTGATGCTGTGGTACTGCACCGGCATCCAATAGCCGGCGAATTCCACCATTTTCCCGCCGTGTTCCACATGTTTGTCATAGAGCGCGGTTTTCTTTGTCAATTTATTTCCTCGGTGCTCGTTACTCGTTGCTGGTTGCTGGTTACTCGTTGCTGGTTGCTGGTTACTCGTTGCTCGTTGCTGGTTGCTCGTTGCTCGTTGCTGGTTGCTGGTTAAATGCCTTGTAATAGGCGATATTCATAAATTTCGGAAATAGGGGTATAAATTGCAAGTTTTGGGGTAGATATTTTTTTGCAGCGATTCTGAGACGGGCAGTTTCCCAAATGTAATATAAGTACTGTCGATTCTCCGTAGTCTACAGCATATTCAATAATAATAAATCACTATTGTCCCAAAGAATTTTGGGAAGTTCATTACAAGTTATTGAATAT
>CAYQZD010000187.1:0-5216 GCA_964421875.1 uncultured bacterium | reverse complement strand
CGCTCATGTTATGGGGGCAGCGGGAATCAAGGTTGCATTGATAGATGTCTCGGACGAATATCTTTCCCGCGCGATGAAAACCATTGAGAAAAATCTAAACCGGCAGCTTAGCAAAGAGAAAATCAGCGAAGCGGAGATGAAAGCAACTCTGACCAATATCACTCCAACCACAGACATTCAGAGTATCGCCGCGGCGGATTTCCTGGTCGAAGCCGCCACCGAGGACAGAAATCTCAAGCTCGAGTTGTTCAAAACCTTCGATAAAACCTGTCTGCCGGAAGTCATTCTCGCCACAAACACCTCTTCCATCTCCATCACCGAAATCGCCGCGGTTACCGGAAGGCCGGATAAAGTTATCGGCATGCACTTTATGAACCCGGTGCCGATGATGAAGCTGGTGGAAATTATCCGGGGACTGGCGACTTCCGATGAAACCTATAAAATCACCATTGACCTGGCGCAGAAACTGGGCAAAACCCCGGCGCTGGCGCAGGATTATCCCGGATTCATCGCCAACCGCATTCTGATGCCGATGATTAACGAAGCGGTTTACTGCCTGATGGAAGGAGTAGGCGACCGGGAAGCTATCGACACCGTGATGAAACTGGGCGCGGCGCATCCTATGGGTCCGCTGACCCTGGCGGACCTGATAGGGCTGGATGTCTGCCTCGCGATTATGGAAGTGCTGCACCAGGGCTTGGGAGATACCAAATACCGCCCCTGCCCCCTACTCCGTAAAATGGTGGCGGCGGGATTTCTGGGGAGAAAATCCGGCAGAGGATTCTACGAATATAATTAATTCAGTTGTAGGGTGGGTTCTTAACCCACCAATTTGCGTTCTGTCAGGTCTTTAGCGCAGTGGAGACCTGACAGTTGTAGGGTGGATTCTTAACCCACCAATTTAAAAGTCTTTCTGTTCCACCCATAACACTGAGCGGGGCTCATTTCAGGGTGGACTTATTAATTGAAACTTGATACTTGATACTTATTCAATAGGGTGGGTTCTTAACCCACCAATTACAGGTCATTCCGGCGACCTGTGCGCCGTACGGCGTAAGCCGGAATCCTTCTTTCGTAAGGGCGGTTCGCGAACCGTCCCTACAGGTTACCGGCAACCCCCCGTGTCGCAGGGTCCCCGCACCCTGCGACCGGGATTGAATAGTAATGCTGCAAACTGCAATTAGCCTGTATGAAATCGTCATTACTAAAAACTGGAGAACTTACCGGCTTTCGGACTTGCAGACTTGCAAACTTGCTAACTTGCTAACTATAATTAACCCATCCATCACATATATCAACCAAATGTCATAGGAAGGTTCGATGAACTTCGCTTACACCGAAGAACATGAAATGATACGCCAGACCGCGCGGGATTTTGCGGAAAATGTGCTCGCTAAAACCGCCGCCGAGCGCGACCGGGAGGAAAAGTTCTTCCCGGAAGAACTCAAACAACTGGGGGAGCTGGGATTCTTCGGAGTATACATCCCGGAAGAATACGGGGGCGCAGGGATGGATACCATCGCCTATTGTATCTCGGTCGAAGAAATCTCAAGAGTGGACGCCTCGGTGGGAGTGGTGCTGTCAGTCACCAATTCCCTGGCGGCGCACCCCATCTGGAAATACGGCAATGAGGAACAGAAGACAAAATACCTGGTCCCGCTCGCCCAGGGGAAATACCTCGGAGGATTCTGCCTCACCGAACCGGGCTCAGGCTCCGACGCCGCTGGAATGGTGACTACCGCCGTCCTCGATGGAGACCACTATGTGCTGAACGGCCAGAAAAATTTCATCAGCTCCGGCTTGAACGCCGACATCTTCGTCTTCGGAGCCATAACCGATAAATCCAAAGGCGCCCGAGGCGGGATAACCGCATTCATCCTGGAAAGGAACACTCCAGGAATAACCTACGGCCCCAAGGAGAAAAAGCTGGGCATCCGTTCCAGCGACACCTCATCGATGACCCTGGAAGAGGTGCGTATCCCTAAAGAAAACCGGCTGGGAGAGGAAGGCAGTGGATTCAAAGTAATGCTCAACGCGCTGGATTCCGGAAGGCTGGGAATAGCAGCCCAGGCGCTGGGCATCGCCCAGGGCTCGCTGGAGGAGGCGGTGAAATATTCCAAAGTCCGACAGCAGTTCGGCCGGCCCATCGCTGCCTTCCAAGCGATTCAATTCAAGATAGCAGATATGGCGATGAGACTGGAGAGCGCCAGGCTGCTCACTCACAGAGCCTGCTTTATGAAGGATCAGGGGATGCGCTTCACCAAGCAGGCGGCGATGGCGAAACTGGCGGCTTCCGAAGCCGCTAACTGGTGCGCCGACCAGGCGCTGCAAATTCACGGCGGATACGGTTACACCAAGGATTATCCCATCGAAAGGTTTTTCCGGGACGCCCGTATCACCGAAATCTACGAAGGAACTTCCGAAATCCAGCGGATGGTGATTTCCAAAGCTGTTTTAGGCGAATATTAATTCATCGCAGTAATGTTGACGCAAAATATAGCCGTTTCCCACCGGGCGCGGAGTATCCCCCCCTTCCTGGCAATGGACATCCTGGACCAGTCCCGAAAACTCGAAGCCGAGGGAAAGGACATCGTCCACCTGGAATTGGGGGAGCCGGACTTCCCCACCCCGGAGAATGTGGTGGAAGCCGCGATGCGAGGTGTCCGCGAAGGTTACACATCCTACACTCCCACCCAGGGAATTCCGGAACTGCGGGAAGCCGTCGTGGAGCATTATCACGAAGAATACGGCATCAAACTCAGTCCGGAACGGATAATAGTCACTATGGGCTCCTCCCCGGCAATGTTCCTGGTGTTCGGGACGCTGCTCAATCCGGAAGAGGAGATTGTCCTGCCCAATCCGCATTATCCGCCCTATCCCCACAATATTAGTTTCCTGGGCGGAGTTCCGGTGAAATTCAACATTAACGAAAGCGAAGGTTTCAGTTACGACCTCGAATCCGTGAAGGATAAAATCACCCCGCGCACCCGGGGAATAATCGTAAACTCCCCTTCAAATCCCACGGGAATGATGCAGAAAACGGAGACACTGGAACAATTAGCGGAACTTTCCCGCCAAACCGGGGTATTCATCATCAGCGATGAGATCTATCACGGCTTGACCTACGGCGAAAAGGCGAGGAGCATCCTGGAATACACCGACCGGGCTTTCGTAATGTCAGGATTTTCCAAGCGTTATGCGATGACCGGGTGGAGGCTGGGATGGGTGATAGCGCCGCAGGAATTTATCCAGCCGATGAAGAACCTGCATATGAACTATTTCCTGTCGGCGGCCGGTTTTGTCCAGAAAGCGGGGGTGGAAGCGCTCAAAAACTGCCGGGAAGCGACCGAAGATATGCGCAACACATATAAACTGAGGCGGGATTACCTGCTGATGGAACTACGCCGGCTGGGATTCAAAATAGAGGCGGAGCCGGACGGCGCATTCTATCTGTTGATAAACGCCAGGCGCCTATCCGGCGATTCATTGGAACTGTCGAAGCGGCTGCTGAGGGAAGCCAAAGTAGCGGTCACCCCGGGTATCGATTTCGGCTCCAACGCCGAAGCATACTTCCGTATTTCATACGCTACAGCAATGAAAGATTTGAAGCGGGCTATGAACCGTCTGGAGTGTTGGATAAACGACAACAGAGTTGTAAACCTTAAAGGCGAAAAATCAGTCATATAATAAGTAAATCTGTAATTTATCATTATATCAGAATAAAACACCTCAAATTAAGGAGCAGATATGTCCAAATTTGACGAAACCTTAAAAATTTGGTACAGCGGTAAATTCATCGACTGGAAAGACGCCACTGTGCATGTATGCGCCCATGTCGTGCACTACGGCTCGGCGGTCTTCGAAGGACTCCGGTGCTACAAGACCGCAAAGGGCGCCGCCGTATTCCGTCTCAGAGAACATGTCAAGCGCCTCTTCAATTCGGCTAAAATCTACCGCATCGATATCCCCTTCAGTGAGCAGGTAGTTTTCGACTCCTGTATGGAAACCCTGAGGGTAAACCAACAGCATGAAGCTTACATCCGTCCCATAGTATTCAGGGGGTACGATTCTCTGGGGGTGAATCCCGGCGACTGCCCGGTGGAATGCGTCATCATCACTTGGGCCTGGGGGAAATACCTGGGCGACGAAGCAATCAACGAGGGTGTCGATGTGCGGGTATCATCCTGGACTCGGATGGCTCCCAACACTTTCCCCGCCTTAGCCAAGTGCGGCGCCAACTATATGAATTCCCAGCTTATCAAGCTGGAGGCGGCGGCGGACGGCTATGTCGAAGGAATCGCCCTCGACACCGCCGGTTATGTCTCCGAAGGTTCGGGTGAGAACATTTTCGTGATAATGGACGGTAAGCTCTTTACCCCGCCGCTGGGAGCCTCGGTGCTGCCGGGTATCACCCGGGATTCCGTTATTAGAATCGCTAATGACCTTGGCTACGAAGTGATAGAGCAGATAATCCCGCGGGAAATGCTCTACATCGCGGATGAGGTGTTCTTCACCGGGAGCGCGGCGGAGGTGTCTCCCATCCGCTCCATCGACCGTATCCCCATCGGACCGGGAAAGCGCGGTCCTATCACGGAAAAAATTCAGCGCAAGTTTTTCGATATCATCGAAGGCAAGGTGGACGATCCTTACGGTTGGTTGACCTTTGTCTATGAATAGATGCGGCGCACAAGTATACAAGTGTACAGGTGTACACGTCCGGCAGCAAAGATTCGCCCTCTCTTTTGTGAGTTATGACTTATGCTTCAGGGCGGTGCGATGATGATGATGATGATTATAATAATGACAATTATGAAGAGGGCGATTAAATCCCTCGGCGCCGTTACCCTCGTTATCAATAGCCCCCTCTATAGGTAATATGCGAAATAACTGAACAAATGTCAAGTTTTTTGGGGAGAAATTTTAGATATTTTGTAAGCATATATAATACAGTAAGATACGAAAGAATATTTTCCCCATTTTTTGGTAGGATAAGAATCCACACTATGATTGCATCGCTGTAAACCAGGCGATTGCTTCGCTTCGCTCGCAATGACAATAATATCTGCTTTCCCACGCGGGAGGGTGGTAACGAGGAATGCCGCCGGGTGCGGGGACCCGGAAGTATGGAAATGTCAGGTCTCCGCTACGCAAAAGATTTGACATATAGCGATTCCAAAAAAGATTGTCCTATGATTTGTCACTCCTGCGCAAGCAGG
>CAYQZD010000186.1:0-5323 GCA_964421875.1 uncultured bacterium | reverse complement strand
ATCAAAGGGAATATAATACGCCTAAATAATTACCCACACGAAACAGCGATGAACCTATTTTTATTATAGGAATAGTGTACTATAAAGCAAAAAAACCAGAAATTCAAGTTTATACGGGATTTTCTAAACAATTGTATGTTGTAATTTTAACTGATATTTGATTGTATGCGACTCACGCCTAAACCGCCGTTCTTGATTTAATCTTATTTTTATTTTAACTTTACATCTTACAGAAACTTCTAACGGCAACTATTAGTTGTAGGTCGGCTTATTCAAAGCCGTATTGCTTATAGCTTTGACGGTTAAAGGCGGGTCTAAATGACCCGCCTTACATACTTACGAAACTTCAAACGTCAACTATCAGACAACAGCAATGCCAGAAAAATCGGATTCGACCGTAGCCGATTCCCCGGAATCGGCTCAGCCCAAAGGGCTTTCCCCCGGAGCCTATGAAGGCGTGAGCGGGGAAAACTACCAGCCCTACGTCTCCCCCTTGAAAACCCCGGCGGAGTTCACTATCCGCGCTATAATCGTGGGAGCGATTTTGGGGATATTGTTCGCCGCGGCGAACGCGGCGGTGGGACTCAGGGTGGGGCTCACCATTAGCGCCTCCATCCCCATCGCGGTGATGGCGGTGGCGATTTTCGGCGTGTTGAAAAAGTTCGGCGCCCGCAAGGGAACGATTCTGGAGAACAACCTGGTTCAGACCATCGGTTCCTCCGGAGAGTCTTTAGCGGCGGGGGTGATTTTCACCATCCCGGCTTTCTTCCTCACCAGTTTTATCGCCCCGGAAGAATTCACCATCACTATCTTCCAGATTTTCATCACCGCGCTGATAGGGGGGATGCTGGGGGTGCTGTTTATGATTCCCCTGCGCCGCTACCTTATCAAGAAAGAGCACGGCAATCTGCCTTATCCCGAAGGTACGGCCTGCGCCGAAGTACTGGTGGCGGGCGACACCGGCGGTTCTCAGGCGCGGCAGGTGTTCGCCGGGCTGGGAATCGGCGCGCTCTACACCGCGCTGCTACGGGGGCTGAGGCTTTGGCCTAATGAGGCTGAAGGTATGATTCCCGGTTATAAGAACGCGATGGTGAGCCTGGATGTTACCCCGGCGCTTTTGGGGGTGGGGTACATTTTAGGTTACCGGATAAGCGCGATTATGGTGGGCGGTGCGATGATAAGCTGGCTGGGGCTCATTCCGATTATCTCTATCGTCGGGGAACATCTTTCCGCGCCGCTGTATCCGGGGGACATCCTCATCAGCGAGATGGAACCTTACGACATCTGGGATTTTTACATTAGGTATATCGGCGCGGGAGCGGTGGCGTTCGGAGGGATAATCACGCTGATAAGAGCCATCCCCACCATCATCGAATCGTTCCGCCTGGGGGCGCGGGAAATTTCCCGGTCGGTGGCGGGGAGATTGGTGAAGCGCCTCCGCACCGACCACGATTTACCGCTGGTTCCGGTGATGATTGCGGCGGTGGTGATAGCGCTGCTGATAGCTTTCGTTCCGCAGCTTCCGGTGGGGATAATAGGGGGCTTGTTGGTGGTGATTTTCGCTTTCTTTTTCGTCACAGTTTCCTCGCGGATTGTGGGATTGATAGGCAGTTCTTCCAACCCGATTTCGGGGATGACCATCGCCACCTTGCTGGGCACCAGCTTGATTTTCGTGTTGATGGGCTGGACCGGGATCCCGGCGAAAATCGCCGCGATATCGGTGGGGGCGGTAGTCTGTATGGCCGCCGCCATCGCCGGGGACACTTCGCAGGACTTGAAGACCGGCTTTTTAGTGGGCGCGACTCCGTTCCGCCAACAGGTGGGGGAGATGATAGGGGTGCTGACTTCCTCCATCTTTATCGGCTTCACCATCATCCTTCTGCACAAGACCTATGTCATCGGTTCGGAAGCGCTGCCGGCGCCTCAGGCGACCATAATGTCGTTCGTGGTGGACGGAATCATCGGCGGCGACCTTCCCTGGGGGCTGATATTCATCGGCGTGGCGTTTGGCGTGGTGATGGAGATTCTGGGCTTGCCCTCATTGCCGCTGGCGGTGGGGATATACCTGCCGCTATCGACTATGGCGGGGGTGTTCGTTGGAGGTGTTACCCGGTCGATTGTGGAGCGCAAATCCCGCAGTGAGGAGGCGCGTAAGGAGAATCGCGAGCGGGGGATATTGTTCGCTTCAGGACTGGTGGGCGGTGAAGGGATAGTTACGGTGGTAATCGCATTGATACTGTTAGCGATAAAGAAACAGGCTGACCAAGTGGGGGTTGGTTTCGATTATATGGGGGAATGGGGAAGTTTAGCGGCGCTGGTGGTGTATGGGGCGCTGGTGTATATGCTTTACAAGTTGTCGTTCGCTCGGAAAAGATGACAGAAAACAGAGCACAGAGAACAGATAACGGAGAACAGAAGACAGAAATAAATCTTCTATACAAAACATAAAATCTGATGTTAAAACCAGAACATGAAGGGAAAAACGACTATCACTATGAATCCGAATCTGAAAAAATGGCAAGGCGCCATTAAAACTGTTAAAATAGGCCGAACCAAAGAAGAAGGAGGAACGCGGGAATATTCCCTTGAGGTGGGAGGTTCCAACTGCCTGCCTCTGCACCGATTCGAGGGGGAGATTTCCCACCGGCCGGCGATTGCGCTGGAGGTGACCGATATGATTCCCGAGGACTGGGTGGAAGCGGTAATGCAGCCCTTTATCGATGTCCTCGACAACGCGGTGGAATGGGCGAAACGGGCAGCATCCAATTGTCCTATCGATGCAATATGCCTGCATATGCGCGGCGCGCAGTCGCGGGGAATGGAAAAGTCGATGGGATTCGTGAAGGACTTCCTATCAGAGGTGAAACTGCCGGTCATCCTTCAGGGATCGGGCGAGTCCGATTTCCAGGATGACTTCCTGGCTAAGTGCGCCGAAGCCGCCGCCGGCGAAGGACTATTGTTAGCCAGCGCCACCGAGAATCACTACAAGACCGCCGCCGCCGCCGCTATCGCTTACGACCACGCGCTGGTGGCGGAAACGCCCATCGATGTCAACCTCGCCAAGCAGCTCAATATCCTGCTTTCCGAGATGAATCTACCTCCGGAAAAAATCGTCATCGACCCCTTGACCGGAGGGCTGGGATACGGGCTGGAATACACCTATTCTGTAATGGAACGCATCCGCATCCAGGCGCTGAAGGGCGATAAGTTTATGGTGATGCCCTTCATCAATTTTATCGGCGACGAAAGCTGGCGGGTGAAGGAGGTCAAGATGGACGAACCCGCCTGGGGAAATAAGACAAACCGTGGAGTGTACTGGGAAACGGCGAACGCAGTGTCGCTGCTATTAGCGGGAGCGGAGATTTTAGTGCTGAGGCATCCCGAATCGGCGATACTGACGCGTAAAGCAATAAATGAGTTTATGACCAGTGGGAAGGGGGCTTAAGATGGCTTTGACCGGATTGCAGATATTCAAGCTCCTTCCTCAGACCAACTGCAAAGAGTGCGGTTACCCCACCTGTCTGGCGTTTGCGATGAAACTGGCTTCGCAGAAGGAGGATTTGGAGAAGTGTCCCTACGCCTCGAAAGAAGCCAAAGCCGCTTTAGGCGCGGCTTCGGCGCCTCCCATCAGGCTGGTTACAATCGGCGCGGGCGAAGATAAAATCGAAGTGGGGGAGGAAACCGTCCTTTTTCGGCATGACAAGACCTTTTTCCATCACCCGGCGGTGTGCGAAATCATCCCCGACACGATAAGCGGCGATGATTTGATTTCCCGAATCGAATACCTGAAATCGCTGGATTTCGAACGGGCTGGGGAACTGCTCAAGGTCGATATGGCGGGGGTGAGGGCGGTATCGGGAGATAAGGTGAAATTCAAAGCGGCGGTCGAAATTATAGCGGCAAACTGGAAACGGCCCATCGCTCTCATCGCCGGGAGCGCGGGCGAAATTGAAGCCGCGCTGAGCCTTGTGTCCGATAGGAAACCATTACTCGCGGTCACCGGCGGCGCTGAGCAAATCCTGCGGCTGGCGGGTATCGCCAAGGACAGCGGCTGCCCGATGATGGTATGGGGAGACGGGACTCTGGAGGGGACGCTGAAACTGGTGGACGAAGTGAAGAACGCCGGGGTGGAGAACATCGTTATCGCTCCTGGTAGCGCTTCGCTGGGTGCGATGCTGGAACATCAGACTATGTTGCGCAGGATGGCGCTGGACCGGAGCGACCCCCGCGCCGGTTTTCCTGCCGGGATAGTTATCGGCGGGGAGGACGCGCCGCTCTATGCGCCCGCCGCAATCTGCAAGTATCCCGCGGTGATTATGCTGGAATCTCCGCCGGATGAGATTTATATTTCACTGCTGACCCTGCGCCAGAACATCTACACCGACCCCCAGAAGCCGTTGCAGGTGGAGGGGAAAATCTACCCGGTAGGCGAGCCGGACAAGGATTCGCCGGTCATCGTCACCACCAATTTCTCGCTGACCTACTTTATGGTTTCTTCGGAAATCGATTCTTCAGGGGTGGGCGCGCATCTAGCGATTGTGGAGGCGGAGGGGATGTCGGTGCTGACCGCCTGGTCGGCGGGGAAATTTTCCGCGGAAATCATCGCTAAAGCATTGAAGGAAATGGGATTAGAGGAAACGGTTGAACATCGCAAGATAATTATCCCCGGCTATGTGGCTTCACTGCAGGGGGAGCTTGAAGAGGAAATGCCCGGCTGGGAAATTATGGTCGGTCCCCAGGAGTCGTCGGATATCGGGGATTATTTTAAGGAAGTGTGGGCGCTGAAGTGAATGAGTTTAATCCCCCCCAGCCCCCCTTTACGAAAGGGGGGAGCAATTATTTCCCCTTTGTTTAAAGGGGACGCCGTTATTTCCTCCTTTTTTAAAGGGGGATTAAGGGGGATTATCAAATACAGAACTTGATTCTATTATGCCAAGAAAACAGTGGATATATTACAATGTGAAACTTAAGGATAAAGCAAGAGAACTCCGTAGAAATATGACATTTAATGAAAGGCTATTATGGCATAGAATAAGAGGGAAACAATTGAAAGGGGTGAGTTTTTACCGACAGAGAATAATCGGGAATTATATTCTTGATTTTTATTGTTCTAAAGCGAAATTAGCATTGGAAGTGGATGGTGGTCAGCATTTCTCCGATGAAGGTAAAGCTAAAGATATGAAAAGAAACGAATATCTTGAAAAGATGGGTATTAGAGTGCTAAGATTCACAAATAGGGATATAATCGATAATTTGGATTCGGTAATACAGGTAATCTATGAGAAAATTTAGATTTCTCTATTTGTATATAATCCCCCCCAGC
>CAYQZD010000185.1:0-5365 GCA_964421875.1 uncultured bacterium | reverse complement strand
ATCTCGCGCCTCGCATCTCGCATCTCGCATCTCGCGCCTCGCATCTCGCATCTCGCATCTCGCGCCTCGCATCTCGCATCTCGTATCTATATTAGTCTATAATCAAATGGAGCAATACAAATGACCCAATACCGCAAAGAGCCCCTGAAATGCTGGGAAAAGGCTAAGGAGCTTCGAGATAAGTACTATCAAGACTACGCCGCCGCTCACGAGCGCGGCGGAATCCGCTGGACAGGCGGAGCCTGGTCCTTCGACGCCATCCCCTACGGATTGGGGGACGATGTTTACCCTATCACCGGCGAGCCCTACGCCGCCTCTATCGCCTTCCGGAAGGATTTTTCCCTGGAATGCCTGGAAGCGGCTGAAGCCAAAGGTTGGGCGCGCGACTTATGCGCCTATATGCGCAATTACTGGGGGTCGATGTACCTGAACAAGTTCGCCTTCGGCGGGGAATATCCCCACCCGGACTTCGCCTTTCAGGATCATATCTGCTGCAGCCACGCCAAGTGGTATCAGCATGTGGCGGAATACAAGGGTATCCCCTATTTCTGCACCGATGTCTCGGTCGGGCCCTATGAAACGCTGAACGAGGACAAACTACAGTATGTGGTGGAACAGATGCACGAGTCCATCGAATTTCTGGAAAAAACCACCGGACGTGAATACAACGATGAAAAGCTCATCGAAGCGGTGCTGAACGACTGCCGTTCGACCTCGGTCTGGGCGGAAATCTGCTGCCTTAACCGCCATCAGCCCGCGCCTCTCGATGAAAAGTCGATGTATTCCCTCTATGTGTTCGGGACGCTGTCCAAAGCGAAAAAGGAGTTCGCCGATTTTTACGAAGAAGTCCGGGACGAAATGAAAGACCGCATCGACCGGGGTATAGCTGCGGTTCCCAACGAACGATGCCGCCTGATTTCCGACACTCAGCCCCCCTGGGGATTTCTCAGTGTATTCCGTTACTTGGAGAAATTTGGGGCGGTGTCGGTGGGTTCGCTCTACACCTTCGGGCTCATCGGCATCTGGGAAGACAAGCCCGACGGAACCTGGGGACCCCGCACCACCCCTCAGCAGGCGGGAGTGAAAATCGATACCCGCGACCAGGCTTTGCGGGTCTTAGCCGACTGGAACCTGTCCAAGCCGGAATGGCAGCATTTCTATGACCCCACCCTTAAGACCAAGATGATGAAGCGCATCTACGACGAATGGGATTTGGACGGAGTGATGCTGCACTTGAACCGCGGCTGCGAAGGGCTCTCCTGCGGCATTATGGAGAACCATTACGGACTGACCCATCAAGATGTGCCGGTGATGACCTTTGAGGGGAATATGGGCGATTCGCGGGAATTCGACGAAGCTAAGACGATGGATCGCATCGATTCCTTTATGGAGCGGCTGGGGCTGAAGAAAACAGAATAGACGCGAACATGTAGGGCGGATTCTTAATCCGCCAAAAGGAACGAGCATGTAGGGAGGGGCACTTGTCAGCCATAGGCTGATTCAGACCCGCCGGAGAACCGCTTCATCTTTCCCCCTTTTATAAAGGGGGGCAGGGGGGATTAGAATCCGCCGGGGGATTGCCCCCGGGCGCGAAAATTGGGCGATTGCGGCTGCAGTATGGCAAGGAAGATTTCCCATAACTATTGGTTCTATATGCGGAAATAGCGCTATAACTGAGATGATTATGGATGATTTATCACACTCTGAAGCGAAACAGAGGCTTCAGATGTATGAAGGGTTGTTTGAGGCAAATGCAGCGGTCACATCTTCACTGGATTTGGATGAAGTGTTGAATCTGGTAATGACCAAAGCCGCTGAACTCTTAAACACCGAAGCGGCTTCCATCTTTCTCATCGATGGAAAAACGGATGAATTAGCGCTGGAAGCAAGCACCAATCTCCCCCCTGATTTCAAAGGTAAAATCCGTTTTCCGAAAGGATGGGGTGTGGCGGGTTGGGTAGCCGAAAATGGGGAGCCTGTCCTCACCGACGATATCAGCGCCGATCCGAGGTTTTACTCCGGAGTCCAGGAGCAGGCTGATTTTCACACCAGCTCTTATCTTTGCGTTCCTTTGAAGATTCAAGACAGGATTATCGGCACGGCTCAGGTGCTGAATAAGAAGGGCAAAGGCGCTTTCGATGAAACCGACATACAACTGATGGAAGGTTTCGCTCGCCAGGCGGCCATAGCTTTGGAAAACGCGCGCCTCCATCGAGAGGAAATGGAAAAGCGGCGCCTAGAGGAGGAACTCAGTGTCGCCCGTCAAATACAGCAGCTGCTTCTGCCTAAAGAAAACCCCGCGATAGACGGATACCGGATTGCCGGTATGAGCATTCCCTGCAGGTGGATTGGCGGTGATTACTATGATTTCATCAGACTGCCTGACGGCTGTATGAGTGTGGTGATCGCCGATGTTTCCGGCAAGGGAATCCCCGCTGCGGTAACGATGTCCACGACTCAAGCGGCGCTGCGTTCCTTAAGCGAACTGAACCAGTCTATTGCGGAGACAGTAAGAATACTCAACAAGTATTTGTATCTGAACTCAGCCGATAATATTTTCGTAACGGGATTCTATGGCGTCCTGAATACCGCCGCAAACAGCTTTGAATACATCAACTGCGGCCACAATCCACCTTATCTGTTTAAAAAATCGGGCGAGGTGATTACGCTGGCGGCCGGCGGATTGATACTGGGGATAATGGAAAGCGCCGATTACACCCTGCGGAGAGTTGAATTAGAGGTCGGCGACGTCCTGCTGCTGTTCACCGACGGAGTCACCGAATCCGAAAGCGGGAACGATGAGATGTATGGCGAAGCGAGACTGATTAAGCTGGTCGAAACCCGCCGGAATTTATCGGCGCAGGAAATAATCGAAGCGGTGCATCGGGATGTAGTCGATTATGCCCGCTTAGGTCAGTTGGAAGACGACCTGACCATCGTCTGTGTCAAACGGGTGGAATAGAATTGACAATGGCGTTGATAGTGTTGGTGTAATGGTATGGTTTTCAACTGAAAAATCCCTCGTGTCGCAGAGTATTCGCACAAAAAGCTAGGGAGGTCATTTAATCCCATCAATTGTGTCGCAGAGTCCCCGCACTCTGCGACATCCAAACCGGCGGATTAACAATCCGCCCTACATTGCGCAATCAATGCTTAATTCAACATAAAATATCGAGGTAAATCAATGATAACAGCCGGAATCGATATGGGAGCCAAGAACATCCGGGTGGTGATTCTGAAAGACGGCGAAGTGGTGGCTCGAGCAGAAAAGCTCGCAGGCTTCGAAACCGAAGAATCCGCGGAAGCGGCTTTGAACGAAGCGCTAAAAGCCGCCGGGATGAAACTTGACCAAATCGAAAAAATCTTCGCCACCGGCGCCGGACGAAAATCCGCCCCTCACGCCCACGATTCGGTGACCGAAGTGGGCGCCGCCGCCAAGGGCGCGGTGAAACTGGTCCCCCAGGCGCGCACCGTAATCGATGTGGGCGCGGAAGAAGGACGCGCCATCAAAGTCGATGAAACAGGAAAAGTCATCGACTTCGCCATCAACGAAAAATGCGCCGCCGGAGCGGGCTCCTTCACCGAAGCGATGGCGCGGGCGCTGGAAGTCAGCCTGCCGGAGTTTGGCCAGCTTTCCCTGAAATCAACCAAGACCATTCCCATGAACGCGCAGTGCGCAGTCTTCGCCGAGTCGGAAGTGGTGTCGCTCCTGCACGCAAAAACTCCCAAGGAGGACATCTCCCGCGCCGTCCACGACGCTATCGCCGACCGCATCATCTCGATGGCGCGGCGCGTGGGCGTGAACCCGGAAGTGGCGCTTATTGGCGCGGTGTCCCGCAACCTGGGATTCGTGGATTCGCTGAAACGCGGCTTGGAGCGTGAAGTGATTGTGCCGGAGGGGGCGGAGTATGTGGGGGCTTACGGCGCGGCGCTGGCGGCGATGAACAGCGACTAATGCGGTTTAACCCGGTTGTCCGGTTAGTTCAGCAATAATGACGGACAGCGCATATCAGCGTTTTCTTTGTGTCGCAGAGTCCCCGCACTCTGCGACAATTTAAAAGCGTTGCTACGGGGTACGAAGACCCTGCAGCGCATTAGTGTCATTCTGGCTGTGAAGCAAGCCAGAATCCTTCTTTTCCGGAGGGATTCCGGACAAGCCGGAATGACGAATTAGTTCAAGCATTTTCATAGTCTAACATAAATCACTGGAGATATTAATGTCCGAAAAAGAATTCTGGCGCTGGAAAGAATACAACTGGCACGACCAAAACATCGACTGGAAAGGGAGCGACACCATCACCGCAGGCGTGGACGTAGGCTCCGTCAGTTCCCAGACGGTGATAATGGTGGATGGTAAACTTTACGCCTTCTGCACCACCCGCACCGGCTCCGACAGTCCTAACAGCGCGAAAAAGGCGATGGAATGGGCGCTGAGGGACACCGGGATGACGGTGGAAAACATCCATTATGTGGTGGGCACCGGTTACGGCAGGGTGAATGTCCCCTTCGCCAACCGCGCTATTACGGAAATCGCCTGCCACGCACGCGGCGGAAACTATATGTACGGGCCTTCAGTACGCACCATCCTCGATATGGGCGGGCAGGACTGTAAAGCGATTCACTGCGACGCCCGGGGGAAAGTCACCAACTTCCTGATGAACGATAAATGCGCCGCCGGCACCGGCAGGGGAATGGAAGTCTTCGCCGACCTGTTGTCCGTGCCCATCGAGGAAGTTGGCGATATGTCTTTCCGCGTGGAGGAAGAACCGCCGCCGGTCTCTTCAACCTGCGTGGTCTTCGCCAAGTCCGAGGCTTCCTCGCTATTGCGCAAAGGTTGGCCCAAAGAGCGGGTCATCGCGGCGTACTGCAGGGCGATGGCGCACCGGGTGGTGTCCCTTTTGGACCGCATCGGCGTGGAGAAAGAATTCGCCATCACCGGCGGCATCGGCAAAAATATCGGAGTGGTGAAGCGCATCGAAGAGGAATTGGGCATCACCGCCTTGAAATCGGATTACGACACCCAAATCGCCGGAGCCCTGGGAGGGGCGCTGTTCGGCAAAGCCTTATTGGAAAAATCGCGGAAGTGAACTAAATCCAATACATTTGGCTCGGTATGCGAATACGATAGTAAGCGGGGGATTTATCCCCCCGCAGACTTCTTTTAGCTAAAAGAGATGATTAAATGCGTAAAATAAGATTACCATTAGAAATCTACAGAGAAAAGCATCGTCCTTGCTCGATTACGATTTGTTCTAAGAATAGAATCAATATATTCGAAAAAACTGTAATTATTCAAGATGTTATTAATCTGGTTGTCTTTGTGAATCTGTGGTTCGAATTTGAATATTTATTAATATAAATATTT
>CAYQZD010000184.1:3703-5366 GCA_964421875.1 uncultured bacterium | reverse complement strand
GTGAAAAATATATCGACAAACAGAGCGAGTTCATTCAACTCATAAAAAAAGATAATATTTTCGGAGGTTTCTAATGGGAGTCTACCAAGATTACTCGTCGAAAAATCTTGAACAATTATACGATGATTTAGCAAATGGAATACCAGAAATAAACAGGCCCGCGCAGCATGAATTAATGCGTAGGAATGTTCAATCAGTGACCAAAGCACTCACTTCATTGACTAATTCATTAGAAAAATCATCGAGAATGTCTGCGTTCCTAACAGTTGTATTGTTGTTTCTTACAGCTGTGATCGCTATTACGGCGGTCTTGGATATCTGTATGAAATAATGAAATCAGATATTTTTCTAAAAATACTCTGTTTCTTACGGCAGCGAACAGCTAATGAGTACCGATAGTATTTATAGCGGCGGCTTGTGCGAGGTCCATTCCTGAATCCATTCCAGCGAAGCATCATCAACATCCCATCCCTGTTCCGGCTCCCGCCAGACGATGAACATCCCGGCTCGCTTTTCAACTGCGCATCTTATCCCCTGCGCGGTTAAATCTTCAATAATCGACTTGACCTCCCCTTTCCGCAGCGGTTTGCTCACCTGAATCCGGTAGGGGTGTTCCCATTTGGTCTTTTCATATTCAAGGTCAAACCGATTCATTTCAGGCTTTCCTTATGGAGACGGATTGCAGGCGGGGCTGGTATTCCAACTCCACCAGGTCATCGACTTGTGCTTCCAGACGAATGAAGTCCGTTCTCCTTGACAATGTAATCTTTGAATACTATATTGATAGAAGATCTCTAAATATTATCCTTAAATCGGTTATCCAGTTAATTCAGCAACTATGAGATATTATGGAGATTGTTCCTTATTAGAATCGCTGATGACGCTGATGAAATAGTGATTACTCTGATAAGGAATCAGCGCAATCAGCGTAAATCATCTTCAATCAGCGGTTCAGAAAAAATGGAAGATAGTATTCGACATCTCAGTCGATCCACCATTATACAATAATAATTCCTGAACAAACTTGATAACCGTATCCTTAAATAACGATAAAAATAAGGAACGGAGAATAAAAAAAGGGGTAAATTATGAAACTAATAAACTTAAATCGAAGCGCCATTTCTTTGGCAATTATAGCAATATTGTTTGCTGGTTTCGACAAGGTTGAAGCAGATGATATTGACATGTTAATAAAGCAGTTACAGGATAAAGAATGGCAGGTACGCCAATCTGCTGCGGAGGCGCTGGGTAAGATTGGCGACAGCCGTACCGTCGAACCCTTAATTATCTGCCTGAAGGATAGAGTTTGGGAGGTGCGTCGCTCTGCTGTAGAGGCGCTGGGCGAGATCGGTGATAGTCGAGCGGTTGAGCCCTTGATTTCCCGCCTGAAGGATAGAGTTTGGAAGGTGCGTCGCTCTGCTGTAGAGGCGCTGGGCGAGATCGGTGATAGTCGAGCGGTTGAGCCCTTGATTTCCCGCCTGAAGGATAGAGTTTGGGAGGTGCGTGGCTCTGCCACTGAGGCGCTGGGCGAGATCGGTGATAGTCGAGCGGTTAAGCCCTTGATTTCCCGCCTGAAGGATAGAGTTTGGGAGGTGCGTGGCTCTGCCGCTGAGGCGCTGGGCGAGATCGGTGATAGTCGAGCGGTTAAGCCCTTGATTTCCCG
>CAYQZD010000184.1:0-3603 GCA_964421875.1 uncultured bacterium | reverse complement strand
GGGCGAGATCGGTGATAGTCGAGCGGTTAAGCCCTTGATTTCCCGCCTGAAGGATGGAATCTGGCATGGGGACGGCTTAGCTGCGGAAGTAAGTTGCTCTGCCGCTGAGGCGCTGGGCAAAATTGGTGATAGCCATGCGGTTAAGCCCTTGGTTTCCCGCATGAAGGCTTTTAATGAATACCCAAAGGTGCGCCGCTCTGCCGCCGAGGCACTAGGTGAGATCGGTGATACAAACGCCATTCCTCATTTGGTCTCTGCATTGTCTGATTGGTATATTAATGAGGAAATTTGCTCAGCGTTAAATAAAATGGATTGGTTACCAAAAAGTGATGATGAACAGGTGTATTCTTGGATAGTCGCAAAAGATAAGTACAATTTGCTCTCCCAATGGGAACAAACCAAGCGAGTATTACTTAATGATATGATTTCAGATGAAGGAAGAAAGATAGAAAATGCGGTTTATACATTCATCTGCTTAGGGAGAGAAGAAATAATTGATGAACTGGTCAGAATATTGGATAAAAAGGGTAATAAAGTGATGGCGGAAACTTGTCTGAATTGCGGAAATATTCAACTTTACTATGCAGCAAAAAGATGGGCGGCAAGACATGGTTATTATATAAGTCCCGGCTCTGGTAGTTGTGAGGCGAGTTGGGGAATATGGTAGGTTCCGCTTCGACCGGGTGCAGCCGGGAATGAGCGAGAGCTTCCTCTAATTCGCCAGTAAAGGATTCCAGCGCATCCGACACGAGTTCGTGGGAATCGGGCTTCAGATTCCACAAGTGCGCATTGGGCAGGGGCTGGTCAATACGGGGATTATCCGGGTCGAGGAAGCGGGAAAACATGCCTGTGCCCTGATGTTTGACCAATGGCAGTTTGACTAAATGCGGTACGCCGCCGCCTTTCAAGGCGCGCAAATCCGATTGGCAGGGATAGCTTTCTATCGCCATATAATCGATAATCCCCTGTAAATCGCTCGACTCCTGCGTCCTGTGCGCCAGCCACTTTATCAGCAAGCCCAGTTTGACTGCCTGTTCGGTGTCTACTGATTTATCAAAGAGCAAATATATATGAATTCCTTTGGCACCACTGAAGATGGGCACCGGCGTCAAGCCGAGATGCCTGATTTCCGCCGTCAGACTATCCGCCATCAGGTATATCATCCACCACGCGTGCGCTTGCAGCTTTTCCCGTAAATCGGCATCCCTGGTCTCTTCGATTTCCTTGCGCACGTCCCGGGGAATGTCCAGATCGAATACTAACCATTTGGATTTTCCCTGCCGGTCGCAGCCATAAGAAGCGTAAGTGCGCTCTGCGTATAAAGCCTGCCTGATGCGGAAAATATCAATTGAACCGGGGAGGTTATTACGGTATCTTACCCTGCCGTTCCTGCCGATTTTCTGTTCACCGTGAACGCCATACCGTAGGATAAAGAGCTGGGAATAGCGCGTCATGAAGGCGAGGTCGATTCCCGTTTTCTGGTGTAATTCCGAATCCCATCGGCTCATGTCCTGTCCGGCGCATCGTATGTTCGATTCAAATTATTGTGGTTTAGAAACCGCTTTAGAAGCGTATATCGCTGCGTTGGATGGTCATTTTCAATAGCATAATCGACCGCTTTTTCAGTTCCTACCAACACCACATATTGTTTTCCTCTTGAAATGGCTGTATAAAGCAAATTCCGCTGCAACATTATTTTATTCAAGCGATGAATAGGAATGACCACGCAAGTAAATTCGCTGCCCTGGGACTTGTGGATGGAAATAGCGTAAGATAGCTTCAACTGGCTCAGTTGCTCTGATTTATACTCGACCGCCTCTAAACCGCAGGAATTTCGCGCAGGGGTGCGCCCTGGACGGCGATCTAAGACCGATTGGTAGGTTTCCTCGACCGTTTCGGCGGGTTTGCTTCCGTTGTTGAAGTCGACCCAGACCTTGCGACTGCTGTTATCGACACTACCTTGTGCCCGCCGGGATCGATAGATGCAATGAGATAGCCGCTGTCGAAGTGGCGGAAGATGCTTATAATTGTACCAACTATAATTTCAATCATAATTTTACTTGAAAAACTTGACAGATAATCGCAAATATGCTATATTATACTATGTCAATCAAAGTGATTTTTTATGCCGACCATAAAGGTAAATCACCTGTTCGGAAATGGCTGCAAAGCTTACCAAAGAATATTAAAGCTAAAGCGTATTCACGCATTGTGCTTTTAAGTGAGTGGGGCCACAAATTGGAGCGTCCACTTGCCGCTTATTTGGAAAAAGGGATTTATGAACTGCGCTGGAAATTTCAGAATACCAACTATCGAATTCTGTATTTCTTTCATAAGAAAGAGGCTGTAATCATAGTTCATGGATTGACTAAAGAAGATAAAATTCCTCAAGCTGATTTAGACTTGGCTCTAAAGCACAAGCGGGAATATGAACAAGATCCCTTAAAACATACTTTTCAGGAGCAGAAATAATGCGAACCACCGATGCTATAGAAATGATAAAGCATGAGATGTCAAAGGACCCGGAATTGGCAAACCTGGTCGAAGAGGAGTTGCAGCGTCTCCGAATCGCAGAAAAAATCCGTCAAGCGCGCAAACAAGCCGGATTGTCCCAGCGAGAACTGGCGAAGCGCATAAGAACCACTCAATCGGTGGTCTCCCGCTTGGAGAGCAACAACTATGAGCGGTTGTCATTACAGACACTGCTAAAGATTTCCGCTGTCTTGAACTGCAATTTAATCATCGATTTGCAGCCTAAGTTGGCTCAATGAAAATGGTCGCATACCGCCTATTTTCAGAATGACTAGCCTCAGATTATTTTCGACCATTTCAGTTATAAATTACCACGGCTTCTCCGCAAAATACTTCCCCTCCAATCCATACCCAATCACCAGATTTGAGGCTATCATCCTCGCCACTTCCGGCTGGAACAGGATGGTCTTGGCATTGCTGATGTGCACCCATTCCCGGCTGCCCTGCCGCTCCCATAGTATCTGTCCCACCCAGAAGTAACGAGAGCTATTTGCGAGATTGACTACAATGTTGAAAATAGCCTCACAAGTCCCTTGACCATAAGGGCGGATGTCGGCGGCGCCAACTCCAAAGGGATTGAAATCAGGATCGCCAAAACTATGGTCGGTAGTGGGGGAGGGATGGTATCCCGCTTTTCGCAATCCCGCCATCACATTGATGTCGCGGATTCCCGAGGTCATTAAAATAGGATACCCGAATTCCCGCCTGATGGAGTCGAGGATATTCCGGCAGAGCATTTCCAACAAGTGTTTACTAAGTTTGTTGAATACCGGCTTGCCGTAGTTCGATTGGGTGAATTCCTCATAGGAGAAGAATTCCGAAACCTTCCCGGTAGGCTGCCGGTCAAGGATGAGTCTTTTGTCGATCATTTATCGATTCCTTTCAAGGTTAATACCAGATTGTTTTTTTCCGCCGCGATATATGCGGAACAAGCATCGCAAATGGCTTCCAGATGGTTTTTAGCTTGAGGAAAATCATAATCCCTCTAGAGTTAAATTCTTGACAAAGTTTAGAACTTTTTGTACTTTAGAGCGTTGACCTGTAATATTCTTTGGATTTACACAAGGCCTT
>CAYQZD010000183.1:0-5447 GCA_964421875.1 uncultured bacterium | reverse complement strand
GTGGCTCAATTTTACTTTACAATAGTGGCTCACTTTTAAGTTACAAATAACAATACTTGACATTGAGGGGAAAAACCGTTATATTATTTGACACTATCAATAATTGACATTATAAAACAATATGCATCAGGATTCACAAGCCTACAGGCTCCATTCCCTTCTCAACGAAATCGCCCATTGCTGCGGCGAGCAAGAGAAACATCATGCAGCTCGTTTCAATCTCACCACAGCCGAATCACGCTGCCTGGAGGCGGTTTACCTTCATCCCTGCGATTCCATCGTTGAATTGGCTGAAGTTCTGCCCGTAGTAAAAAGCAGGATTACCCGCATACTCGATGGATTGGTGAAGAAAGGACTGATCGTCAGGGGAGAGGATGAAAGCGACCGCAGAATCTGCACCGTGATTCTAACGCCAAAAGGAGCCCGTATCGCTGAAGAATTCGTGAGTTTCGTTGTCGATTTGTACGGAAGACTGCTGTCAGAATTCGACTATGTGGAAAAGAACGGCTTGATGAATACCTTGGAAATGTTGGATGAGAAAATGAAGCGCTTCAAGCAATCATGGGAAACCAGAGGCGCATCAATCCCCGCCGCCGGTTAATTCTCTGATTCCTTAATTCATTTCATCCTATATAAGTTTGTCGTAATAGTTGATAATAGGTCAGGTCTCCGTTTCACTAAAGACCTAACCTAACATATGAGCGTTAAGATTTTTTTTTACGAACTTGTCAACTTGCCAACTTTCAAACTTTCTAATTAAATGTTATGTCAACTAAACTAAATCGCCGCCAATTCATCAAAATCGCGGGAATGGGGACCGCGGGAATCGCCCTATCCGCGCACCATTTGAAAGCTGGTTATCGCAGCGCCAGCCTCCCCGGCGCTGACGCTTCCTATGACAGTATAGTCCCCACCTTCTGTGAACTCTGCTTCTGGAAGTGCGGTATTAACGCCAAGGTCTATGATGGACGCATCGCCAAGCTGGAAGGTCACCCGGTTCACCCCCTCTCCAACGGCAGATTGTGCCCCCGAGGCAACGGAGCCGCCGGTTTGACTTACGACCCTGACCGCCTGAAAAAGCCTTTGATACGAACTAAAAAGCGCGGCGATGAATATTTCCGGGAAGCCTCCTGGGAAGAAGCCCTGGACTACACCGCCGAGAAGATGCTGCATATCAAGGAAAGGTGGGGCGCGGACTGTATGGCGCTCTTCAATCACGGCTACGGCGCCACCTTCATCAAGCACCTCTTGCGAGCTTACGGAACCAACAGTGTCGCCGCCCCCTCCTACGCTCAGTGCCGCGGGCCCAGGGAAGTGGGCTTCGACCTCACTTTCGGCGAAGAGGTCGGCTCCCCTGAACGCACCGATATCGCTAACTCTAAAATGCTGGTCTTCATCGGCTGCCACCTGGGGGAAAATATGCACAATACCCAGGTGCAGGAGTTCGCTGACTCCTTGGCTGCCGGGGCGAAATTAGTGGTAGTGGACCCGCGCCATTCGGTCGCCGCCGGGAAAGCTGACTGGTATCTGCCGATTAAGCCCGGGACCGACACCGCTCTACTTTTATCCTGGATGAATGTAATAGTCAATGAAGGGCTGTATGACCGCGATTATGTGGACAAATACACTATCGGCTTCGAACAATTGAAGCGCCATGTCCAGCCCTATACTCCGGAAAAAGTGTGGCTTATCACGGGCATCAAGCCCGAAACCATCCGCGACACCGCCCGGGAAATGGGCCGTCAAAAGCCGGCAGTCCTGGTCCACCCGGGGCGGCATGTCACCTGGTACGGCGACGACACCCAGCGCACCAGAGCCATCGCCATCCTGAACGCTCTGCTGGGTAGTTGGGGGAGGAAGGGGGGATTTTTCTTTCCCGGTCAGGTTGAAGTTCCCGAAGTTAAGATACCTCCTTACCCCCCGGCCAACGTGAAGCGCGCTGACCTGCAGATTAAGGACTACCCGCTGGCGGGAAACGTGCTGGCTTCAGGGTTGTGCGACGCCACCTTCCCCGCGCCGCAAACCAAATGTCAGCTCAAGGGATGGTTCGTGTACGGGACCAACCTCCTGCTAAGCCTCCCCAAGCCGGAACAGACCAAGGAGGCTATCCAGCATCTGGAATTCATCGCGGTGTCCGACGTTTTGCCGATGGAGATTGTGGGCTGGGCGGATGTTGTGCTTCCCGACGCCACTTTCCTTGAGCGCTACGACGACCTCCACATCGGGGCTTTCCGCGACCCCTTCATCGCCCTGCGCCAGCCGGTAATCGAGCCGATGTATGATACCCGCCCCCCCTGGTGGGTGGCGAAGGAGCTGTCGAAGCGGCTGGGGGTGGAGGAATATTTCCCCTGGGACGATATCGAACAGTATCTCAGGATGCGGCTGGCTCCCATAGGAATCGATTTGAACGATTTGAAGCGTGAAGGGGTTAAAGTATTCCCCCGCCAGCCCCTGTATTTCGAGGATGGCGTTCAGCCGGACTTTTTCACCAATTCCGGGAAAATCGAGCTTTATTCCGCCCGCCTCGCGGCTTTCGGGCAAGACCCTATTCCGGTTTATCAGGACAACGGCGACCCGCCTCAGGGGTATTACCGCCTGCTTTTCGGCAGAGCGCCGGTGCATTCCTTCGGCCGTACTACCAACAACCGGACGCTGAACCGGGTTATCGACACCAATGAAGTATGGGTGAACAAAAATATCGCCGCGGAATGGGGGCTAAAGAACGGCAGAATGATAAAACTCAGGAATCAGGACGGGGTCGAATCCAACGATATCGCGGTCAAAGTGACGGAGCGGATCCGCCCCGACTGCGTTTACATCGTCCACGGATTCGGGCATACGCCCCGTGGTTTGAGCAATAAGCGGGGGGCGGACGACGCTGCGCTGGTGACCAGATACAACACCGACCCGATTATGGGGGGGACGGGGATGAATGTCAATTTCGTGACTTTCGTGCTGTGAACCATCATAGATGGTCTCTTTCGCGGCTTCGCGCAACGGAGAATAAAAATTCACGGCTCGCGGGATACGCTGCCGCTTTTCGTGGTGTGAACCATCATCCGATGGTCTCTTTCGCGGCTTCGCACAATCCGCTGTACAGCGTGAAAATTCACTGGCTATGATGGCAATGATGGCTATAAGCATCCATTTTACATTACCATATTAGCCATAATAGCCGGTGAATATCTTAAAGGAACAAGCACGAAATGTTAAGTTATAGCAATTCTTGAAAAGAATTGCGGGTGAAAATCGTCATTCCGAGCGAAAGCCGGAATCCATCTTCTTGTATTTATATAAGATACAGGACTCCCGCTTTCGCGGGAGTGACATACTATAGGACACCCTTTTTAGAACCGCTATAATTAGCGCTTGTTGTAAAACTCTGAAATTGTCATTGCGAGGAAGCGAAGCGACGAAGCAATCTATTTGTTATATAATAGTTTAAAGATTGCTTCATCCGCTGTACAGCGGATTCGCAATGACAGATATAAGACTTTAATAATAACCAATAAATGAAATCCTATTTATCATGGCAAGATACGGAATGGTAATCGACACCAAGCGCTGCGTGGGCTGCCACGCCTGCGTTATATCTTGTTTCATGGAAAACAATGTGCCTGCGGGATACACCAGGGACTGGATTACCGAGGTGGTTTCAGGAAAATCTCCCGATTTCCGTATGGAAATCCGCTCCGAACGGTGTAACCACTGCGACAATCCGCCTTGTGTGTTCGTATGCCCCTGCGGCGCGTCATATATAGAAGAGAACAGCGGTATTGTGCTGGTGGACAAGGATAAATGCTCGGGGTGCAAGGCTTGTATTGCCGCCTGTCCGTACGACGCCCGCTTTATCAATCCTCAGGGCTACGCCGACAAGTGCACTTTCTGCGAGCACCGGGTTAAAGCCGGTTTAATCCCCGGTTGCGCCGCCACCTGTCCCACTATGGCGATAAACTTCGGCGATTTAGACCAGCCCGGCAGCGAGCTGCACAAGCTGATGCGAGGCAGAATTATCCGGGTATTAAAACCGGATGCCGGTACTAAGCCGCGTATTTTCTTTTTATTATAACGAAGTAGGATTTTAATCGAGGCAAAACCCTCATTCGAGGGTCTCTATCGCGGCCTCGCGCAATCCGCTGTACAGCGGAAAAATTCACGGCTCGCGTATAGACGCTGCCGCTATTTTAAGAGTAAATTCAAATGGTAGAAATTACCCGATTCCGCGATACGCCGTTAATCGACCCCCATCTCGAAATCTGGGAATGGCCCATAGCGGCCTACCTGTTCTTAGGCGGGATGGTCGCCGGCTTGATGATACTGAACGGCGCCTGGAGGCTGACCGGGAAGGGCGGGGATTCGAGTTCCACGGTCCGCCTGGGGCCGATATGGGCGCCGATTCTGCTCTCGATTGGGATGTTCTTCCTTTGGATAGACCTGTCATACAAAGTCCACGTTTACCGCTTCTATATGACATTTCAATTCGGGTCGCCGATGTCCTGGGGTGCGTGGATATTGCTGCTGGTTTACCCTGCCCAAATTCTCGCCCTTGCCCTGCCGGGTGGGCTGGAATCGTTCGGCAAGCCGCTCAGATTCCTCAATCCCATCTGGGATTGGTTGAAGAAATTCGCCGCTCGGATTCCCAATACCACCGCCGCCTTGAATATAGTCTTTGGGGTGATGCTGGGCATTTATACCGGGATATTACTCTCAGCTTTCGCCGCCCGGCCGCTTTGGAACTCGGCTCTTTTGGGACCGTTGTTCCTGGTCAGCGGACTTTCCACCGCCGCCGCCTGGAATATGTTGTTCAAACCCACTAAAACGGAGCTGAACCTGCTCGGCAGGACGGATATTGGGCTGCTAATTGTCGAATTCCTCTTTCTCATACTTTTCCTTATCGGGCTGCTGACCGGTGGGGAGGGGCATCAGGGTGCGGGATTGCTGTTACTGGGGGGAGAATTTACTGCAGTTTTCTGGGTGTTCGTGATAGGTGTCGGTATAACTATCCCGCTCTGGCTGGAAATCAGAGAAAGCCTGGGGAGGTACGCGCCGCGCTGGAGCGCGCCGGTTTTCATTTTGATAGGAGGGCTGGCGCTGCGGATTATTCTGGTCAAGGCGGGGCAAATCAGCCATATCCCTGAGGTGGAGCTTCTATCCGGGGGGATGGGGTATAGGTAAATTATATATGTTATTGATTGTTATATTACTAATTCGCAGCAGAACAGTCTTATGTGTTTAATAATTGTATTCATAAAAAAGATCCTCAACTATTACAAGTCATTATTAAATATAATATTCAAAAGGGAGTTCAATTATGTCAAAGAAATTAAAGCTCAATTGGAAACTGTATTTTGATCCAAATCAAGAACCGAAATATTTCTATTCATTAATAAAACCACCTTAATTCTGTGTTAAAACAAAATACCTGTTGAGTTTCTCCTGGTATCTTG
>CAYQZD010000182.1:0-5456 GCA_964421875.1 uncultured bacterium | reverse complement strand
TTCCCGCGAAAGCGGGAATCCAGAAATCATAAATAATCAATAGGTTATAATATTCAGTAGACCGAATATTTTTCGTTTCTTCCTATTTTCAGACAGACTGCCCGCAGTCTGCGGTACAAGCGGTAGGCGGGGGATTTATTCCCCCGTAACAACGAATTTCAACCCGGCGCATTGACAACATAATAGCCTTAATAGCCGTAATAGCCTGTGAGTCTTATTTCCGAATCGCAGATACGCGCAGAATACCGCAGTTTGTCTGACAATAAAACAACCATTGTCATTGCGAGCGAAGCAAAGCAATCTTATAGACTGAAACCGTTCCCCCGCTCCCGCGTGGGAATGCAGACCAGTCAAAAGCAACAAAAGTCATTTCAATCATAATATTAACCTAAGAGTATTATTATGGTAGAACCAGATGAATCGAAAAGCACTGTTAAAACCGAAAATCGTGAGCAGTCGGATGAAAGACCTCCTCTTGTTTTCATAAGTCACGATGCCCGCGATGCCGAACTGGCCGAGGCTTTCAGTAAACTTCTGAAAAGCGTAAGCGCAGGCACGCTTAAGGCGTTTCGCTCATCCGACAGGGCCGGAACGGAAGGCATCCAGTACGGCGACGAATGGTATAACCGACTGATGGAGAAGTTTAATGACGCGAGCGACGTTGTATGTCTTTTCACGAGAAGAAGCCTTAATAGACCTTGGATACTGTTTGAGGCTGGAGTCGCCAAAGGTAAATTGGATATCCCTGTTCAAGGGATTGCCCTAGGGGTTCCGCTCTCGCAAGTCAGTACCGGCCCTTTTTATCAATTCCACAATTGCCAGGATGATATTGAGGGTCTCACCGGTCTCATCATGCAGCTTTTAAATCGCATACCAAACACGGACCCGGATCAGGAAGCAGTTATACTACAGGTACAGGCATTCAAGAAGAGTGTCGACGAGATATTGGAAAAACTTGGTGACGAGAATGAGGGTTCTGACGAAGCAATGGAAATCACCGAGTCATCTGCTGCAAAGCTTTTCGAAGAAATCAAAGTTATGCTTCGAGATATGCCGTCGAATCTCGAAGAACGGTTTTCCAATGGAATAGGCCTATCCCGCAGCAAGCGAATGCGGCGATTCCATCCGATGATGATTGAAGAGATGATGAACATGATTTCACCAAAGAAGGCTGATCCATACATCGGTATTCTCGTTATAGCAAGCCATATTCGAGATGATATACCCTGGCTATATGAACTCGGTTTGGAAGTCTATAGAGCATCGCAGAGCAATCGGAAATCTGCAGCCAAGGAAGCTTTGTCGCGGTTTCGCAACGCGGTAAAGTTTACAATGCACGGTCCTTTCATGGAAGAATTTATGATGCGATCTAAGGAAGGCCACATGATTATGCGGGAATTGGAGCAACTGATAGAAATAACAATCGATCGTTGCACGAGTGTTGATGAAGGATAGAAATAAGAAAATGTATAATTATTAATGTGCAACAGGGTCTCCGCACCCTGTTGCAAATACGAAAGAATACAACGTTTATATAATAAATGTAGGGCGGAATCTTATTCCGCCATTAATAAAAAACCAATCCAATTATGACCAAAATAAAAATCGCCCTCATCGGCGTCGGCAACTGCGCCAGCTCCCTGCTCCAGGGCGTCGAATACTACCGCTCCAAAGACCCGGAAGACGCCAGCGGACTGATGCACTGGGAAATCGGCGGCTTCAAACCCTCCGACATCGAAGTCGCAGCCGCCTTCGACATCGATAAGCGCAAGGTCGGCAAAGATGTGTCTGACGCCATCTTTGAACTGCCCAACTGCACCGCCGTCTTCTGTAATGATGTCCCCCCAACCGGCGTCGAAGTCCGGATGGGGAAAATCCTGGACGGATTTTCCGAACATATGCGGGACTACGAGGATAAATACACCTTCCTCCCCGCCGATGAACCGGAACCGTCCAAAGAGGAAGTGGTGCAGGTCATCAAGGATTCCGGCGCGGAAATCCTGCTGAACTACCTCCCTGTGGGCTCGGAAACCGCAGTCAGGTTCTACGCCGAATGCGCCCTCGAAGCCGGCGTCGCCCTCATCAACTGTATGCCGGTTTTCATCGCCTCCGACCCGGAATGGGCCAAGCGCTTCGAAGAGCGCAGCCTCCCCCTCATCGGCGACGACATCAAAGCCCAGCTCGGCGCCACCATCACCCATCGAACCCTCTCCAACCTTTTCGTGAAGCGCGGGGTCAAGCTGGAACGCACCTATCAATTGAACACCGGCGGCAACACCGATTTCCTCAATATGCTCAACCGCGCCCGATTGAAATCCAAGAAGACCTCCAAGACCGAAGCCGTCCAGTCCGTTTTAGCCAAACGCCTCGAGGACGAAAACATCCATGTCGGTCCATCCGACTATGTCCCCTGGCAGAAGGACAACAAGGTCTGCTTCATCAGGATGGAGGGACTTCTGTTCGGCGATGTTCCGATGAACCTGGAACTGCGCCTGTCGGTTGAGGATTCCCCCAATTCCGCCGGGGTGGCTATCGACGCTGTCAGAATCGCCAAACTCGCCCTCGACCGCGGCGTGGGAGGAGTGCTCTATTCCCCCTCGGCTTATTTCATGAAACACCCGCCCAAACAGTTCACCGACGACGAAGCCTTCAGGATGACCAACGAATTCATAATGCGAGCCTCGGGAAGGAAAAGTAAAATGAAATGCCTCATCATAGCCGCTGGAAAAGGTGTCCGCCTCGCCAATGCGGGCGAATCAAAGCCCCTGGTGGAAGTCCTGGGATTGAAACTTATCGAACGCGTTATCCTCACCGCCCGCCGCGCCGGTATCTCCGAATTCTATGTGGTCACCGGCTACAATGCTGAAAAGGTGCAGCATGCCCTGGAGGATTTCACCCGCGAACGGGACATCCACATCGAATATATCTACAACGATGAATGGGAGAAGGAAAACGGTATCTCCGTATTGAAAGCGAAGGGCCACCTCCGGGAGAACTTCATCCTCTCTATGGCAGACCATATCTACGACGCCGACATCCTGATGCGCCTGATGAGCGAACGGCTCGACGACGGCGAAGTGATGCTGGCGGTGGATTACAACATCGAATCCAATACCCTGGTGGACCTCGACGATGTCACCCGGGTGCTGACCGCCGACGATAAAATCGTCAATATCGGTAAGAATCTGTCCGAGCATAACGCCTATGACACCGGTATCTTCTACTGTTCACCCGCCATTTTCGATGCCATCGAAACGAGTATCGATACCAAGGGCGACGGTTCCCTCTCCGGCGGAATGCGTGTCCTGGCTGAGCGAACCAAAGCCCGCACCTTCGACATCGAAGGCGGCTTCTGGATCGACGTGGACGATGAAAAAGCCCTGAAAAAAGCCGAAAGACGCTTGCTTAAAAGCTGACCGCAGTAGGGCGGAATCTCATTCCGCCTAATTCTGTCATTGCGAGCGAAGCGAAGCAATCTTATCGTAGTGTGGGTTCTTAATCCACCAATTTACAAGTCATTCCGGCGCAGCCGGAATCCAGAAGGGAGGAATCCCAGGGCAGACCTGTAACTTGATACTTTACACTTGACACTAAACAATGGTAGGCGGGGGATTTATTCCCCCGCATCATTCCTTAGATGTGCCCGCCGGGTCCCAGCACCCGGCGGAATAAAACTCCGTTCTACAAACTGGCGTTTAATTGAATACCCCTACTGTTACTTCATTATAACAATCCTTCATAGAAATCCAAACCGAAATCCTTTGTAAAGATTTTCTTGCAATTATCCCTGCCTCCTTCCTATATTACTGGCTGAATTAACTTCAACCGGTGTTTTCGATGAAAACTCCCTCCCAGAGATTTGAAGCCCTGGACCCGATACTCGATGCGCCCGATTCCCCCGTAACCGTCTGGCTGAAAAGACACCCGGTTTGGACCCTGGTGATTATCGCCGCGCTCTGCAGGATTCTCGCCGCCCTCTTCGCCAAGGGCTTTATGATCCCTGACGACCACTTCCTCACCATCGAAGTCGCCGACGCCTGGTTGAAGGGGGAAAACACCTGGTACACCGGCAAAATCCCGATGCGCGGGATTCTCTATCCCTATACCGTCACCGCCTTGATGTGGGCGCTGAAACAACTGACAATCACCGCCCCCGATACGGTGATGTTCTTCATCCGCCTCACGCACGCTCTCTGGTCGCTCCTCACCATACCCCTGATATATCACGCTGTCAAACGGTTTTCCGATGAGAAAACCGCCTTCACCGCAGGACTCATCGGAGCTGTTTTCTATCTTATGCCTTTTATGGCGGTGCGCAACCTCCCGGAAGTGCTCTGCCAGCCGCCGATACTGGCGGGATTGATTCTGGCGGATTGTGCGCTTAGGGCAGATGAGCGGGGGTTGGCTAAGAAATTCTTCGCTGCCGGAATCCTGCTGGGACTGGGATTCCTCCTCCGCTATCAGAATGTAGTCTTCCCCCTTGCGGCGCTGCTATACATAACGTTGAAACGCCGCTGGAAGGCGGGAGCTTACCTCACCCTCGGCGCGCTGATTATGACCGGCATCCTCGCCGTTATCGACGGCTTGAGCTACTCCGGTTTCCAGTTCACTCCCCTCAACCTGCTCCGCTTCCAGGCGAGCCATGTGCAGTCCTACGTCACAAATCCTGTTTACACCCATTTCACCACCATTCTGCTGGCGTTCATTCCGCCCTTCAGCTTTCTGATGGTCTGGTTTATAATCCGCGCCGCCCGCAAAGCCCCGGTGATGTTCTGGGCCGCTTTCGGGTTCCTGCTCATCCACAGCCTCATCCCTCAGAAGCAGGAGCGCTTCATCCTCCCCCTGTTCCCGGTGTTGGTGACGCTGGGGATGATAGGTTACGCCGGCAGCATAACACAAGGCAAGAGATGGATGCGGGGATTATGGGTTTGGTTTTGGGCGGTGAATACGGTTTTGTTGATAATAACAACCTTCAACTATTCCCAAAAAGCCCGGGTGGAATCATTGGTCAGGCTGGGTAAAATCCCTGATGCCGCGAAAGTCATCATCCTCAGCCCCGACCATCCTGTCAATCCGCCGTGGTTCTATTTAGATGGAGAAATCGAAACTACTTTATTACGAAGTTGGGACGCTTTCGACGGCATCGCGCCCCATTTAATTCAAGAACGCCGCGCCCGTCCCGAGGAGGATTACTACGTGGTGATATTCACGCATAAGCCGCTGGAACACTATATCGAAAGGATTGAAACCAAACTGGGCTTGTTAGAACAGGTGGACCATATCAAGCCCAGCCTGGTGGACGCTCTGCTTCACTTTATGAATCCCCGGCACAATCACAGCAAGGAGGCGTACATCTTCCGCTGGGATTGACGGGAGGATGATGCGAGGACGCATGCGCACAGATGATGATGATTATGATAATGACAATTATGAGGGCGAGGCGAATGAAATCCCTC
>CAYQZD010000181.1:0-5662 GCA_964421875.1 uncultured bacterium | reverse complement strand
AGGGATTGGGGGAAACGGCAAGATTTGTGATTTTTGATTTGTGATTTGTGATATGCGATTTTTCATCGTCCCAGCCGTAACAAGCCCAGCCTTGATTGTGATTCGGGGCGCCGTCCCCTGCCAGTTTGCTGAAGGGGAAATTATCGGTGATAGTAATCGAATCCGGCAGGGTCATTACATAACCCTGGTAAGTGTAATTCCCCGCAGGAGCGACAAGGGGGACGTTTTGCGTGAGCGTCCGCATAATGGTGGCGCCCGCCGGGATAACCAATCCGCGTCGTTCGATTAGCGGCCCAAAGGGTATTCCGCTGGGCAGAACGACCATAGTCCAGGCGTCGAAATTAACGGGATCGGTGGTTAAATTCTGAATGAGGGCGTCCATAGAGAAACTGCCTCCGCTTCCGGGAATCTGGATGGGCGGATTATGCGGGGTCAAGTCGAGAAAAATGCCGGATACGGGTCCCAGGTCGCTGGCCCACCAGTTGGCTGAGCCTCTGCCGAAGGAAACGCCGAGAATGTCCATATCGCCGTCCAGGTCCATATCCGCGGCGTTTACCCCCATTGCCCGATAGTATTCGGAGCGGATGTCGTGCCGGGTGAAATTTTGGCTGCCGTCGTTTTCGAACCAGGTTATCAAGCTGTCGTCATAGGCGGCGGTCACGATATCGAAGTCCGTGTCCTGGTCGATGTCTGTGACGCATAGCGTGCGGGGGTATTCATAGCCCGTTTCAATGTCATGCTGGGTGAAATTCATATTTCCATCGTTTTCGAACCAGGAGATTGTGTCGCCGTAGCTTGCGGCGGAGACCACATCCATATCTCCGTCGCTATCCATATCGATAGCGACCGCGTCCTGCGGGCCGTTATAATACGGCACTATAACCCGCTGGGTAAAATTCTGATTGCCGTCATTTTCAAACCAGGCGATCATATCCCCGCTGCTCCCGCAGGCTAAGACGTCGAAGTCGTTATCGCCGTCCATATCGACAGTGAGGCACGAATTGGCGCCATTATATGATTGGGCAACATAATGCTGGGTGAAAACCTGGCTCCCGTTATTCTCCCACCAACGGATTTCATCGGCAATCAAGGCGGCTCCGAAGATATCCATATCCCCGTCGTGGTCGATATCTTCAGCGTGAACCGATATCGGCACGCTGAAACCGGTCACCAGAACGTGTTCGGTGAAGACTTGGGAGCCATTGTTTTCGAACCAGCTGATTTCATCGTCGCTGGAGGCTGCGGAGACTATATCCAAATCGTTGTCATTGTCGATATCGCCGACAAACGCCGTCCAAGCCCCGTCGAAAGCGTTGTTGATCACGTTCAGGGTGAAATTCATACTACCGTTGTTTTCGAACCAGGCGACGGTTCCCGGAGTGCCGCTGATGGTAATGACAACGTCCATATCCCCGTCCTGGTCAAGGTCCACCGGATAAAGATGGTTGGCGTAGCCGAGTCCAACCCCAAGGGTGTTTTCAGTCCAGTTAATTTGACCCAGGGCAATCGAAGAGGTGAGGATAAGGATGAGAAGAAGGGAAGGAATTTTGAATCGGTTCATTATAGAACCCTCCTACAGGTACATTAGTGAATAAGGCGCATTGCCCCCAATATGGGATATCGAATCCGCAATTACGGACAATGATTAATTATCCGATAACGACCTGTATCTTAACTAAGGCGAGTGGGAAATGCCTTAGCGGAGGGAAGTAAATTATCTATAATTAAGAGAAAAATATTTAAGAGTCAAGATTTATGGAAAACTATTTCTAATAACTGAAATAAAAAAAGCCCCCGATTCCGGGGGTTTTTAAACTCGAGACTTGAGGCCTGAGACTTGAGACTTTAAGTTTACTTCACCAGCAGCAGTTTTTCAGTCTTAATCTCTGCTCCTGTCTCCAACCGCGCGAAATACACCCCGCTCGCCATCATCGACGCATCCCATAGGACCTGATGCGTTCCGGCGGGATAGAAACCGTCAACCAGCCGTGCCACTTCCCGTCCGGAAACATCGTAAACCGCCAGTTTTAAATTGCTGGCAGCTCGAAGCTTGAAGCTGATATCTGTGGTTGGATTGAAGGGATTGGGGGAAACGGCAAGATTTGTGATTTTTGATTTGTGATTTGTGATATGCGATTTTTCATCGTCCCAGCCGTAACAAGCCCAGCCCTGGTTGTGGTTCGACAAACCGTCACCCGCTAACTTCTCCACCGGAAACCAGAAGTCATCCACAGGCCGCCCGTATTCAATCCCCACCTCAGCTACGAACCAAAATGTTCCGGCTGGAGCAAAGCTCGGCGCCCATTGAGTAATCCTTCTCTGTATAGTTTCTCCCCCTTGAATGATTAAATCCGGACGATATATAATGGGGCCATAAATATGCCCGCCGCCGGGCGGCAGCAATCCTTCGGTCACTAAAAATGTAACCGCGCTGGCGCTGGTGTTGTGGATAATGACATCGTAACTAAACAATCCTCCGCCGGCTGGAATTCGCACCGGAGGATTCAGCAAAACTACATTGATAGTGGGAGGTCCCTGGCGACGGTGATAGGCGCCGATGTCCTTAATAGTACTGTCCGGGTCGAAGGGGTATGCCGGGTTTCCGGCGTCGATGCCGGGAGAATTGACGGACAGATAATAGGCTGAGTCGCCGGTGTAGGCATAGAAATCAGGATAGAGGTAGATGTTGAAATATCTGTCGCAGGAATCGCGGTTGGCGTTGACAGTATCGATTAAACCCAGACCGGGGGGAATGGAGGTTCCGATAAAACTTCCGATATGATTATTGTGAAAATCGCAATAAGAAATCGTAGAATTTGGAGAGTCAATCAGAAACACACCTCCTCCTCCGATGTTCCCTTCTACGATAGTGTTGACTATCTCCGCCTCACAACCCCCCAGAAAAATCCCGGCGCCGTTATCGAGGGTTGTTCCGTTGATGGTATTTCCGCTGATGGTGCAATTGCTGATTACGGGATTGGAATAACGACACCATATCCCGGCGCTCTGATAACTACGAATATTATTACTCACATTCCCCGTTATCAAGCAGCGATTGAAGACTGCTCCAGGAGATGCGTCGCAGTGTATTCCTCCGCAATAACCAAATGATACATTATCCCGGATAATGCAATCCTCGAAGACAGGGCTTGAACCATCGATGTAAATCCCCCCGCCGTAAATAGCGCGGCAGTTCACAACGATGCAGTTCCTAATAGTAGCGCAGCCGTGATTGCAGTAGATTCCCCCGCCATCCGAACCGTGTCCTCTCCCATTGATTATTTTAAATCCCTCCACCATGGCTGCGAGACTGCTGTCCCCCCAGGTAAACACGAAACCTCCATTGGCGTTTTCGCCATCGATGATACAGCTTTCGGGACCGTTTTCCGACCTCACCACGATAATCCGCCCGTTGAACCGTATATTACGGTTCCCCTCACCGATATAAGTCCCGTCCGCCACCAGCACCGTGTCCCCGTCCACCGAGGAGTCTATCCCCGCCTGGATGGTGGGGTATTGGGAGGGGACGCGGAGGGTGCGCGCTTGCAGCGCCGACGACAGGAAAATCAGCGCGGTTAAGATAGTCAGTAAGTTCTTCATAGCAGGTTCCTCCTGTGATGAAAGCCGATTTATAGCAATTCCCAAAGGGTATGTTACCCAAATCCTATTATCGTGGCGCAGGGTCTCCGCACCCTGCGCTATGTAGCTATAATACAGGTGATTGCTGTCGACTGCGGAGAGTCGACAGCACATAAATCCGCTTTCGGTTTTATCAAGAATGAAACGGGGGCGTTATATAGATGAGATGTGTTTCATTGTGTCCCTTATAACGAAAATAGGACTGATAATTGGAGTCGGAGTGTAGGTGTCGGAGTGGTTGTTGTCTATAAGATAAGACTCACCGCATTAAAATGCAAGCGGGGATAAACAAAAAAAATCCCCGGAAATTCATTCCGGGGATTGAACGCTTCGATTTGTCTCGTTCTATTTCACATATAATAGCTTCATTGTTTTCTGAGCGCCAGGCGCTGTCAACCGCGCGAAATACACACCGGAAGGCAGGCTTGCGGCATTGAAGGAAACCTGATGCATTCCTGAAGGCGTCCAGCCTTTCATTAATGTGTCCACCAATCGGCCATTCATGTCGTATATCAAGAGTTCCGCATCCCCATCATGTTCAAGAGTGAAAGAGACCTGTGAACTCTGATTAAAAGGATTAGGTGAGGCGGAAAGCCGAGAATGTCCCCCAGCTTCAATCACAGCAACAGAACGCTCCAAATCATCCCTACCGTACACATTCCAGCCGCTCTGCTGATTCCCGCCGTCTCCGCCATAGAGCTTGGCGAAGGAGAATTCATCCGAATCGAGGATGTTGTCCGGGTAAAATCCCACTTTTGCCACGTACTCGTAAAATCCGCCGGGCGCTGAGGCAGGCACACATTGAATCAAAGACCTCTGATATGTATGACCTGCCGGAATGGTCAAATCAGCGCGGTAAAAGATAGGGCCGTGAACCGCGCCGCCTGGCATAATGGCTTCAGTCCAAAAGTCGAAAACATAAGGCTCGGAATAAACGCTTTCGACCGTGAGGTCGAAGCTGAATCTGCCGCCGTTCAAAGGAATGTAAATGTTGGGATTATGAGGAACTAAATTTACGAAAAGGAGGCGCTGGTAGTAATATTGCGCTCCCATATCGGTGACGGTTCCATTGTTGTCGCGGGGAAGCGCCGGATCGCCGGCGTCGATACAAGGAGAATTACCAAGCAATTCATAGTTCCCGGTGGAGGGACTGACTAAGAGAGGATCAAGAGTGATGTTGTTATAGATGTCGCAGGAATCGCCGTTGGCGTTGACGGTGGTGTTGACTCCTGCGCCAGGAGGGACAGCGCTGCCGTAAAAACTGCCGCCAAAGTTATAGAAATCACTGTAAACAACAGTTAAAATTCCACCGTAGCAGTGAACCCCACTGCTTCCATGAGGGCCTCAACCTCAAGTTGCCCGATTATCGGCAACGATGCAGGAATTAAGGGTAAAGTTCGAGCAGTTGGAGTAGATCGCCCCGCCACTGTGAGCAGTGTTGCCGTACATTGTGCAGTTGATAAAGGTCGGGAAGCCGCCGGAGATGTAAACGGCTCCACCGTTTGAGGATGTATTGCACGCGGCAATGATGCAACACCTGAAAATGGGACTGGAACCCACTAAACAAACACCGCCGCCGCCGGCAAAATGCCCGTTGATGATGGAAAATCCTTCGACCACGGATGCGCTGGTTTCGCCGGAATGGAAATTGAAGCCTCGGCCGGAGTTGTTACAGTCGATGATGCAATTGTGGGGGCCGCTCAACGACCTCAGGGTTATCGCTTTACCGCGGAAATCGAGATTCACATTATCCGAACCGGTGTAAATTCCATCCGCCACCAGCACCACATCGCCCGCACTCGCTGCGTCGATTCCCCCCTGTATGGTGAGAAAGTCTCCGGGAACGTGAACCACCCCTCCTGAGGATGACAGGGAGAATACAAGCAGCGCCGAAAGCGTAAAGATGGGAATCTTCATTTTTACTCCTTCTTATAAATAGAAAAATGAGGGAGTAACGGTAAGTGAATTGAGGCTCTTCGCTGAATTGTATGGGTAATGACAATCACGATTGAGGATTCAGGGC
>CAYQZD010000180.1:0-5724 GCA_964421875.1 uncultured bacterium | reverse complement strand
AACAAGATACCAGGAGAAACTCAACAGGTATTTTGTTTTAACACAGAATTAAGGTTATAATCATTACCTGATTAACACTCTCCTTTTGTGATTTATGGAGTGATTTTTTTTGATAATGTGAAGAATTGGAATTATATTTTCAAGATATATTAAAAACAAGCGGCGAATCCATTCCTCTATTCGACAAAATAAAGGCGCTGTCGAAGCAGTCGGCGATATATGGAGCGGGGCACATCCTCTCCCGCTCCATCTCCTTCCTGCTGCTGCCGTTCTACAGCCATTTCATCCCGCCGGAGGATTACGGCGCGCTGGTGTTCCTCTATATGTTCATCGCCGTGTTTCAGGTGATTTATGTCGGCGGGCTGGATATCGCTTTCCTCCGGTTCTATGTCGCGGAATCTGACGATGTGAAGCGGAGAGTGTTCTCCAACTGTATTCTTGCGATTGCTTCAATCGGCGCGGTCATCAGCGCATTTTTCTTCATTTTTCCCGAAATTGTATCCTCGGTGTTGTTTAATACCGACCCCGGTGCGGCGGATTTGTGGGTCAGGATTTCCTGCGGGATATTGTTGCTGGATACGGTAGCGGTGGTGCCGTTTCTGCGCTTGAGGGCGGAAAACAAGCCGGTTCAATTCACTACTTTCAAGCTGCTCAATGTGCTGACCAACATCGGCGCTAACATCCTCCTGGTGGCGGTGTGCCGGATGGGCGTCACCGGCGCAATGTACGGCAACCTTATCGCCTCTGCCCTGACATTGTTACTGCTGATTCCCATCATATTGCAGATATTGAAGGTATCGTTCAACTTAAACCTCTTGAAAGAACTCTGGCGATTCGGTCTGCCTAATATACCGGCGCTGTTTTTCCTCTATATTATCGAGTTCAGCGACCGTAAAATCATCGAGGTTTACCGGGGACTGGAGGAGGCGGGACTGTACAGCGCGGGCTACAAAATGGGGATGTTTATGGCTATCGTAAGCGTCGCCTTCAGGTTCGCCTGGCAGCCGTTTTTTTTAGCTGAAGCTAAAAACGAGGGGGCGCAGAGCACTTTCGCCAGAGTCTTTACCTATTTCTTTGCAGTCTCCGGATTTCTCTTTATGGTCTTCGTACTATTCGCCGGGGATTTCGTGATGATGCGCCTGCCCATACTGAATATCAACCTGCTGGAGCGGGAGTATTGGGCGGGGATGTCGGTTTTCCCCATTATCCTGCTGGCGCATTTTTTCGACGGTCTCTACGCTAATTTCACCGTAGGTATTTACGTCAGGAAAAAGACCAAGGTGGTGCCGCTGATAACCGGAGCGGCGGCGGCTTTCAACCTGGGCGCTAACCTTCTGCTCATCCCCCGATTCGGTTACATCGCTGCGGCTTGGACTACGCTGGGATCGTTCATACTGATGGCTGCTCTAATGCATCTCTATACCCAATCGCAGTACCGCATCCCCTACGAATGGGGCAGGGTATTGCGGGCTGCGCTGGTGATAGGAGCGCTGTTGGCGCTGTTCTATCTCCATCCCGGCGGATTCTGGTGGAGGTTACTGGTCCTGGCGTTAATGCCGCCTCTGTTGGCTGTGACCGGCTTTTTCCATAAAAGCGAAATCGGGCGCTTCAAACATTACATAGGTATTTCGCGGTGAAGATACTCTATATTTCACCGGAACATATCAGCGGAACGCTGCCGCTTTTCTGCGAAGGGCATCGGAACCGGGGGAACGACGCCCGCTATGTCACGCTTTTTCCCAGCCGCTTCGGTTTCCCGGAGGACTTGGAATTGAAACTCCCCCTGCACCCCGACCGGAACTGGATTTTCCGCGGCAGGCAGTTAATCAATCTGCTCCGAAAAACCCCTCCCGACCGGGAGCTTGAAGGCTCGCCCCCCTTATGGAAACCCGGCGGTGCGCCGGAAGCGGCGTTTTTCAAACTCCGCGATAGGGTGATTAAACAACGGGTCTTCGATTTTCTGGAGGAACACGGGATATGGGATTATGATGTGTTTCACCTTGAACAGGGAATGGGATTTTTTCGGGATTCTCGAGTGATGCTGGAAATGAAGCGGCGGGAGAAAGAAATAGTCTGCTTTTATCACGGCACCGATGTCCGCAACCGGGGAGTTCTGCCGGTAATACACCGTATCTCCGACCTCAACCTCACCAGCGAACTCGACATAATGGACAAATACCCGGGAATGAGATATTTATTCCTGCCGATTAACACTTCCGAAGTTAAACCGGCTCAAATAAAAAAGGGGGAAAAGGTAAAAATCGCTCACGCCGCCCGCAGGCGCTCTAACAAAGGGTCGAATTTCATCATCGACACCGTCCGCCGCCTGGAAAAGAGACTGCCGGTGGAACTGGTCTTCATCGAAAACCGTCCTCACGATGAATGTATGCGGCTGAAAGCCGCCTGCGATATCTATATCGACCAGATTGCCGACCGGGGAGGCTGGGGCTACGGAATGAGTTCGGTGGAGAGCCTGGCGCAGGGGCTGGCGACCTGCACCTACCTCAATCCCCGGTATCTGGAATTTCTCCCGAACCACCCCTTTGTCAATGTGAATTATGACAATCTTGAGGCTGAATTGACAAGGTTGGTTGAGGACGCTGATTATCGGGAAGGAACCGCCCGCAAGGGCCGGGAATGGGTAGTTAAGACGCACGACATTGAAGCGGTGATGGATAGACTCTACGAATATTATCGCAAAGCGGGAATTATATGAAGCCTTTGCGCATAGGGTGGTTCTATCAGGATTTAAATCCCGGCGGAGGGCAGCGGGTCTGCCGCGAAATCTCCCGGATACTATCAGAGCGCGGACACCGGGTGACTGTCGTCGTCCCCACAGGAAGGTCTCAGGGAACCGTCATCGACGGAGTGAAAATCATAGAGGCGGGTCCGCGAATCGCCTCTCCCTCTCTGTCCATTGTCTCCGCGCTCCCCTTTATGCCCGCAGTTATCGGCCGGCAGGATGTGATTATCAGCAGTATGCCTTTAATGAGTTTCCTGAATCTGCTGCGGTACGACGCCCGTCTGCATTACCACTGGATACATTCGGACGATTATCGCCTTTTCGACGACGGTGTGCTGATGCGTTCGCCCGCCGCGTTGAAATTGTATAAAATCTCAGCGCAACTTAGCTGCCGCCTCCCCTTGAAATACTGGTGCAATTCGAAATGGACTATGAAGCGCTTCCAAGAACATACTAACAAACCGGCGGAAATCGTGTCTCCCGGTGTCGATACCGAGATTTTCAAACCGGTCGAGGGAGTGAAAAAAGACCTAAGGCTAATCGGTATAGTGGGCCGGCGGGCGAAAATGAAAGGTATGGCAGACCTTATCACCGCGCTGAATATACTGGCAGTCAAGGATGTGGAATTCCGCCTCGATGTGTTCACGCGGGAGAAACTGACATTGCCTCAAACGCGTTTCCCGGCAGAGGTAGTCAATCCGGTGAGCGATAGCGAACTGGCGTTGAGGCTTTGCCGGTGCGGCCTTTTTATGAGCGCCTCCTGGCACGAAGGTTTCTACCTGCCCGCGCTGGAAGCTATGGCTTGCGGAACGCCGGTGGTCGCTACCGATTCGGGGGGGATAAGGGAATATGCGGCGGATGGCGAAAACTGTTTGTTGACTCCTCCCCGGAATCCGGCGAAATTGGCGGAAGCGGTTGCGAGATTGTTGAACGATAAGGAATTGACCGCCCGCCTGGCGGGAAATGCTCTCCGCGCCGCGCAGGAATTCACCTGGGAGCGGACTGCGGATAAAATCGAGGCCATAATCTCGGCGGACCTGGAGAGAAAGTGAAAGTCAGTGTCATCATACCCGCCTACAACTGCCGGGAGCGCCTTGAAACCGTTCTCGCTTCGCTGGAAAAACAGGATTTACCACTGCACGAATTTGAAGTGGTGGTCATCGACGACGGCTGCAGTGACGGAACCGATGACTTCTTACGGAACTATTCCGGCGCACTGAATCTCCAACCCTTGTTCAATTCGAAAAACCTGGGGCGGGCAAAATCCCGTAACCGGGGAATCGCAGCGGCTCGGAACCAAACCGTAATCTTCCTCGATGCCGACATCGAAGTCCCCGCTAATTTCATCAGGATTCACCTCGAAGCGCAAAGCCGCCGGGAAGCGGTCTATGTGGGTAAAGTGGTTTTTCACCCTTCACTGCCCAAAAGCGGATTGATGCGTTACCTCGAAGGACGGGGCGCGGCGAAATCGAACGTCAGCCGGGAAATACCGGGCAGGTACTTCATCTCCGGCAACGCTTCCGCGCCGCTGAAAGCTCTGGGCAAGGCGGGCGGTTTCGATGAAGGTTTCCTTCATTACGGCGGGGAGGATTTAGAACTGGGAGTGAAGCTGGCGCGGGAACTGCCGGTGTATTCCCTGCCCGAAGCAGTCGGATACCATCTCCATCATCGTGAATTGGATGAATTCCTGGAGATGGTGCGCGGCTACGGCGAGTTCTCGCTGCCACGATTGTTCCAACTTCATCCCTGGTTAAGGCAGGAACTTAAACTTGACCACGACCGTATCAGAACGCCGCGTGATTTGGCTATCTCGGCGGTTTGTACAGCGCCGATTTACCAAGCGGTGAAAGCGTTTCTAAAAGGGGGAATTCTCCCGGATATACTATACAAGTATCTGATATTTCGACAATACCGCGAAGGATTACATAAAGCGGAAACGATGAAACAATAATCCTTTAATCTGCTGTAAATCTTTGTTCTTAATAATAAAATACCTGTAAATATCAACTTCAGACGATAAAGCTTTACCTAATAATAATCTTAGGGTACTATCATGTTTATAGCCTTTATCTTTGTAGTTTTGGCGTTTCCATTAGGTGTCGCTTCATTGATAATCGCCAATAAGAAGAACAGGCTTGGCGCTTTGTGGGCATACTATGGAATAATGCCTTTTATTGGCGCCGCAACATTCATTATTTTATTGTTTCTTCCCAAATTAGATCGCCACAAATTCACCTTAAAGCAGAAAACAATAAAAAAATCCATCAAACGGAACGCTGCTTGGGCGTTGTCGAATATTAACGGCATTTGTCTGATCATAGTAGTGGCATTCATTAATATCCTTATAATTGGCGGGCTGTTAAATGACTTAACAGACGGTGAACTTGCTGGTCCTTTCACGATAACTGGTGTTCTTTTATGGCTTGCGGTAGCTATTATTATCTCGATTATCGGAACACCTTGGAGTAGGGGCGCTAAACAATTTGGCATTATCAAAGGAACACTCCTGCATACAGATGAAATCAGCAGTAACAAGAATGAATTTATATGTCCCTGCGGCAGGAAGGAAGCCAGATGGAAAAAATTCGATTTAAAACTGCGCGATAAAATGGTCTGCCCGGTGTGTAATCAAATTATCTGTGCGCTGCATTTAGAATTGTTCTATTTCCCGGCGCAGCGGGAAATCTTATATAGAGATGAGATAGAAGATATCGGGGCGCTCACCAAAACTATTATTACAACATACAGGGTCACTAAGCCGCCGAGTTTCATCTGTTTTCACAATTATTGTTTCCACGCAATTTTGATGAATTTAGGTCTGGAGGATCCGCGTTTTAAGAATAAATATAAGAAAAGAACGGAGGGAATTGATGACCTCATTGAAGAATATATAAAGAAGTATCCCAGTATTCAAGTATTCAGTGAGCCGTTCATCAGGTCTATTATGCCATTCCGTTATACAGGAGCCGCTGGTTCTGTAG
>CAYQZD010000179.1:0-5768 GCA_964421875.1 uncultured bacterium | reverse complement strand
AAGCCTTCCCCGCGCTGCTGGGGGCGGTATTGGGATTCACCGTCTCCTCCATCGTAGCGGTCACTTTGGGTATCTTGCTGCATCGATTTATCTCCCCGGATATTATCAAAAAAGTCGCTGCGCTGGTTTTTGTAGCGATTGGCGTGGCGATGTACTTCGGTAAAGTGTAATCCCCCTTTCCTGGAATCAGTCAATATACTCTTCCCCGCAGTGTTAAAATCCTCCTTCGATGAAGTGGGGGAGGGAATCGTGGTAAACGGTTCCCGGCTCTCCTTGCTTCCACTAACCGACTAAAATCTCACCTTATACCAAAAATCACCGTAAACTTTGAGTGTCAATAGAAGTATATTATAATTATTGATTTAAAATTGCATAAAGCGTTAGTTACAATTTATTTCTATTTTTTATTTAAAAAAAGTTAAAGTTCTTCTTTAATCTGCCGATAACAAGATTGAAAGCAGTTCTGAAAACAATTTCTAAAAATTTTTAATAGAGGGCGAAAATGGGCCTGCGAATCAATCACAACGTTACGGCAATGACCATCTACCGGAACCTGATGGTCAACCAGAACCAACTTGATTCAACTATCCAATCACTGTCTTCTGGTCTCCGTATTAACAGTTCCTGGGATGACCCCACCAACCTGGGAGTCTCCGAAAGATTCCGCGCTCAGATCGCGGGGATGGTGGAAGCTGAGCGGAACGCAAACTCCAATGTCAACCTTCTGGCCACCGCGGACGGCGCGCTGTCGGTTATCGATGAAAAACTGCTCCGGATGAGGGCTATCGCTATTCAAGCCTCCAACGGGGCCTTGACCTCCACTGACAGAATGGTCGCCAACGTTGAGTTCCAGCAGCTTAAAAGCGAAATCAGCAGAATAGCGCTTACCACTTCTTACAATAACCTGAACCTGATTGACGGCTCCTTCTCTGCTGTGGATGTTCAGAGTGGAACCTGCCTGGCGCTGGGATTCAATAATGCAGGCACCGCTTCTGAAAACAGCCTGAAATTCCATATCGGACCCAACAATGTTCAGGCGCAGGATTACTACTATGTCAACCTGGGAAGTATGACCGCCTCCGCATTGGGCATCGCTAACTCCGACATCTGCAATGTGGAATCAGCCCAGAATGCCATAGGCGCCATCGACGAGGCTATATCCTCCAAGGATGTGGAGCGCGCTTTTATCGGCTCGATGGTGGAACGACTGCAAAACACCATCCTCAATCTGCAGATAAGTCAGGAGTCCGCCACCGCTTCCGAGTCGAGCATCCGCGACACCGATATGGCGATAGCGATGATGGACTTTACCAAACGCCAAATCCTACTGCAGACCGGGCTCTCGATGTTGTCCCAGGCAAATATGATTCCCTCCACCGTAGCGCAAATCCTGGGATAGAATATGATACAGAAGCGCTTTATGCAAATCTAAGAACAATCCGCATACTCACCATAAGAATACCGGACACTGTCATAGTGTCCGGTATTTTTTTATCCTTCCATCCTTCTTCAGTTGAATTTGTCCCCCCTTTTCTGTAAATTTCAGCTTGACATTGTCTAACTCAATATATTTACCTCGATTGAATTTGGATTACCACCGCCGGATTTGAGACTGAAGAACATTTTCCAAACCCGTGACCTGACCTTCCTCTGGGTGGGGCAGGTGGTCAGCGTCAGCGGGGACTCCATCTACCAAATCGGACTGCTGTGGCTGGCTCTGGAGCTTTCGAATTCCGAGGCGGTCACCGGACTGGTGGCAACTTCGGCTTATCTTCCTTCGGTGCTGTTAGCGCTCTTCGCGGGTGTTATCGCTGACCGGGCGGACCGGCGGCGGATAATGCTCAGTGCGGATATATTTCGGATGCTGGTGGTGCTGCTGGTGCCGGTTGCGTTCTTTTTCAAGGTTCTGAATCCGACCCTGCTGGCGGTGAACGCTTTTACGGTTTCGATTGGTTTCACCTTTTTCAATCCTTCGCGGGACTCGATTATCCCGCAACTGGTCCCCGCTGAAGGGCTGCTCCGCGCCAATTCGTTGATTCAATCCTCCTGGCATTTTGCCCTGCTCATAGGTCCGGCGCTGGCGGGACTGCTGTTGGAATTAGTGGGTAAAATCCACCTCTTTACTTCGGTTTCCGCCGCATATTTCATCTCCTTCCTGTTTGTCCTGATGATTAAACCGGCGGCACGGAAAGTCGAAACTCCACGGAAGGGATTTGGTTGGGGGGAGGTCAAGGAGGGACTGGCCTTCGCGCTCCGGCACAAAGTTATTCTACCCCTGCTGCTCTTGACTGTCGCCGACAACATCCTAATAATGGGACCGGCGATTGTAGGGGCTCCGGTTTTTGTGAGGGAGGTGCTGGGAATGGGAGCGGGAGCCTACGCCACCACTCAGATATCCTACGCCGTCGGTATGCTTATCGGAACCGCGGCGCTGATGGCGCTCGGCGACCGCTTCAAGAAAGGCCGGATACTTCTCACGGGGATGGTGATGGACGGATTCACTTTCATACCTCTTTATTTTGTGAAGTCGCTGCCGCTGCTGTGGCTGGCGATTGTGGTGCATTCGTTTGCTATACCTTTGCTGATGGTTCCAAGAGCTTCGCTGATACAGAAACTGGTTCCTCCGGAAATGACGGGAAGGGTGTTCGCAATGATAAATATGGCGGTGGTGGGTATGTCGGCGGTTTCTTCGGGGCTGGCGGGATTTGCCCTGCAGGCCTACGGCGCGCCCAATGTGTTCCTGGTCATAGGTATCGGCGGAGGATTATGCGGAATTGCGGGTTGGATTTTCGCCCGCGAATTAAGGGAGACAGCATAGGATGAAGGTCTTAATTGTCGCCGGGGGAGCCCCGGTGGAGCCGAATATCCTGCGGAAACTGGTGGATGCGGCAGAGCGAATCATCGCCGCCGATTCCGGGGGGGAGGTCTTGAAGCGCCTGAATATTACTCCCACTTCGCTGGTGGGAGACCTGGATTCGATTACGCAGGAAACCCTGGGATTTTTCCGCGGGGAAGGAGTCGATGTGGTTCCCTTGTTCGAGCAGGATACCACCGACCTGGAGAAGTCGATTAAGCTCGCTCTGCGCTGGGGCGCAAAGCAAATCACCATAACCTGCATCACCGGACTGCGCAGCGACCATTTCCTGCACGCTTTGGGGCTGTTAGTCAAATACCGGCATTCTGCCTCGCTGGAAATAATCGATGACACCGACGTCATTCGTCTGCTCTGGAGTCCACAGGAGTTCGAATGCGCGCCGGGTGAGCGTATATCCTTTATCCCCTGGGGAGAGGGGATAACGGAGGAGGTTACCACGCGCGGTCTGCTATATCCGCTTTTCAAGGACGATATGAGTTCCGGGCGGCTGGAGAGCGTTTCGAATCAGACTGCCGGCTCCAGTTTCAGCATCAGTTTTAAGGCGGGAATGCTGTTGATAATAAGGCCGGTGAGCGCAATTCTGAGGGATGATGAATAGGGAAGACGGCAGGACGGTTCGCGCGTTGACGGAGGCTGGAGTGATGGTGGGGCTGGCGGCGGCGCTGTATATGTTGAGTTTCCTCCGCATGCCTTACGCGGGGAAGCTGTCGCTGGAGATGCTGCCGATTTATTTCCTTTCTTTCAGATGGGGGTGGAAGGTTGGCGCTCTGGCGGGACTTACACTGGGTTTGTTGCTGTTAATCTTGGACCCGATGGTGGTGCATCCGGTTCAGTTTCTGTTGGATTACCCGATTCCGCATATGATGGTGGGGCTGGCGAGTCTGTTCTCGCGCAATGTTTATTGGGGCGTGACAATCGGCGGCGCCGGCAGGTTCGCCTCGCACTTCATCTCAGGGGTGGTGTTTTTTGGAGCCTTCGCGCCGGAAGGGACCCCGATCTGGCTCTATTCATTAATATATAATGGAATCTATGTGGTTCCGCAAATACTGTTAGCCCTGCTATTGCTCCCGCCCATACTGAAAAGACTCAAGGTGTCCCTTTAAAAATCGCTGAAGGCGTCTGATACGGGTAATTCCGGGCTGTATTCGACATTCAGCCAGTCTAATATTGCCAAACTTCTTATTGAATCAGCGACTTCGCTTTCTATGAGGGGTGGTTTGTGTCGTTTCTTCCAAGCCATAACATCATTAAATACATTTATTTCAGTAATTTTTTCATGAGTATTCTCAGGTAGATTTTTAAACGAAAATATTACTGTTCCCACGATTTCAGATTGCTTTGCATCAAGTCTTAAAAAGAGGTCCGCTACTTTTTCTATTGAGGAATCCCATTCTTCAAAGTAGCTGGCATACCTTTCACGATATTTAGCGAAATTATCACCAATTTCTTGGTAGAATCCATTACCCTTCTGGACTTCGGATAATATACGAAGGTTAATCAACTGTGCCTTTTTTTCATCAAGTTTAGGTTCATAGGGACCATATGTTCCTTTTCTGAAATGCAGCCCTGTAGGAATGCCCATTATTGTAGCTAAATATGCTATTTTCTGAAATTTAGTTTTACTAACCGGTATATGATATTTGTTGTCAAATATTCGTTTTATAATTTCAACTAAAGCAACCAATCCTGGGTTTATTTTAATTTCATGCTCTCTCGCCAAAAATTCTTTTGTCAATTGTTCTTTTGGTGTATTGAAAGGCGCGTAAAACTCAATGGAGATGTCCAGTTTGTTCAGAAATTCATAAATAATCGGCGCTGTATGTTCCCATTTTAGTTTACCGCTTCCCATTCCAAGAGGGGGTACAGCTAAGGAAGTGATTCCCCACTTCCGATAGTTTTCCGCTAGGTATTTTAATCCTTCGATAATATCTTCAAAGTGGGATATAGAACGCCAGTGGTCTTTAGTAGGGAAATTTAGAATCCAGGGTGGAACTGCTCTTTTATATAGATATGGTTTTCCCAGTTTAACTTCGCCTTTTTCGCATCTTGAGAGATAATCCTTGTACATATCAGGGAATTTCTTTTTAAATTCAAGGGCTATTCCTTTACCCATAATACCGACACAATTGACAGTGTTGATTAGGGTATGAGCGCTGGATTCCAGAATATTTCCGATAAGTACCTTCTCAACCATTATTGACTCCGATTAAAGAATAGAAAATCGTCTATTTTTATCGGCATATTGAATCCTTGACTTTTCAACGTTGCCTTTGCTTTTTCGCAGGAAACATAAATTTCTGTGATGAATTCTGATTTAATTTTATATGGGACTAACACCTCGGCGCATTTTCTTGCTTTCAAATCCTGTGCGATTAAATAATCTTCGTTTGTCCAATATTTGGCGAAGGTTTTTTCATTATCAACGATTTTAAGACCATCAGGCGCCGGGGCGAAACGAGCTTCCATTCTAGCAGCGTTTCTATCTGAAATCACGACATCCTTCAGCATTATCACATCTATACTGATACCGAGCACGCACACTTCGGCGAGATTTTCATTTTTGGACAAATAGAATAACATTGGATTTCTGGCGCATATATATAGATTCGCGTAATCATGCAGGGGCTTGCCGTTTGGGAGTCTCTTGTTTTCCCGGCGATTTTGAACATCTTTATGCGCTAATGAGACATGATGAATTCTCTTAGCGAGATTATATGACAAAATCCCATTCTTCAAGATAGACTGAAGGTTGCTAATCGGTGTGATATAATAGAGTTCTTTTAGTTGGCTTATTTCCATTCAATTATGGCTTGTAGATTCTTAGAAATGTGAGATAGCTTCTCAGATTCTGTGTTAACTTGAACGATGTGGTATCGACTTGTTCAAAATGATA
>CAYQZD010000178.1:0-5843 GCA_964421875.1 uncultured bacterium | reverse complement strand
CTTTATCTGGTTCATCCGGAAAATGGGTAGTTAAGATAACTCAAATAAAAACACGTAGTCAACGGCTTTGATGAATCTTTCAGCTTCATCATAGCCCAGTCTTCAAGATATATCTAAGTTGTTGTCAAGGCTATACAAGCGAACCTTTCAGGTTCGGCCTTGACAACTATAAGATCTGTAAGTAAAGTGTTAACCAAAGGTCCTTTCGGAAATCGACGCTGGTGCTTGAATATACTAAGTTTACATAGAATGTGAGAAAGTCACCTACTCATTATCCGGAAGAGCCCTTTATCTTATTAATCAGTAGGGGCAGATTTCCATATCTGCCCCGTAATAATAGCAAACAAAGGGCGGATACAGAAACCCGCCCCATAAGTGCTTTATTAAGGTATTTTTTATGGAATGTAGGGGCGAAGCATTTTTTGCAAGTGATTAATATTTTTATTGATAACCCAAAATGCTTCGCCCCTACTAGAGCATTCAATTCCGCTTATCGAAATGCTTATGGGGATCCGCCCCTACAGGTATTTTAAACTGTTCCGGCAGGTCTTGCGCGCCGCAGGCGGGTGTGACTATATGTGCAGTTGACTCTCCGCAGTCGACTCATCTTCATTTTCTTCATTTATTTAATAGAATTTTTCGTGTTTTCTTTTATTTTTACTCTGCTTGTGGTTTCAAGAGGCGGTTCTGGAAACATAACGATTTCGCCTTTTGATTCCAACATTGATTTACGACATTCTTTAGCATAAATATTGTTAGTTTTATCTGAAAGATATTGTGCAACTCTAAACAGATCTGGTGTTTGTACGAGTATTGTACCGCTTCTCTTGGCCGATTTTAAACACTTTTCAGTAAAGAACGCATTTCTATCATTAACAGGTAATAATCGAAAGGCATTACTAAAAAGAACACCTGTAGCATACTCATCCACTTCTTCACGTGCGAAGTCCTCTTGTATATTCATTTCAAGTTGACGCAGCTTATCTATTCCAATCGCCTTATTATCTTTGCCCTCAGCTTCACCTAAAAAACGACCTTCGGGGCTTTCAAAAACAGCGTCAAATTCTGATTCACCATCACTATAGTTATCAGCTGTAAAATCCATCAACTTCAAGGTGAGAAGAATTGCTTCCTCTAATGGTTTTCCTTTTTCAAAAAGTAATCGCTTTAACAGTCCCTCATTTACAAGTTTTTCTTTGATCAATTGTTTTTCCTGTTGTAATTTCATTATTCTTTCATCTATTTTGAGTGACTCTTCCCGCAACTTCGCTTCTTTTGGTAGATCGTATTCTGATACCTTTGCCCATTCAGGTGTGGGAGTAACTGCCTTTGATTCCTTAAGCGCCCTATCGATTTCTATAATAGCTCCAAGGAGTTGCCTACCAAACTGTTTGCCTTTCTTTGTCCATATAAAGTCTCCGTCTTCATCCTCTTCTTCGAATTCATCGGAATCTATATTTAGATAGGGGAGCAATAATAGTGTCCCAGAGAAATCTTCGAGACTAACTAACGCACCTACGGTTTTCTCGCCGGTTTCTGTCGTAACCAAAGGCTTGATATTCTGACCTTCTATAAGTACTTTGTATGATGAATACTCACTGAACTTAGACCAATAACTTGCTAATATTTCACCTCCTTTGGCGAGTCGCATAGCAGAACCCTTGGATTTTGTCATTTTTATATCAAAGGGCAGACACTTGTAGTTATTGAATAATTCAACCTCATTTGTGGTCTTATATTTACGTCCAATAACGCCATACTCATTTTCACCAGTATCAATATATACTTCATAAAGCTCAGCAACAAAAACGATAATTGTTTTCCCTACTTGCAATGCATCTATTAATTCTCGTCGCCAATGCTTCATGTACTCACGTAAATGATATGAATTGTTGTGGGATAATGCGGGTTTACCCTTATAGGTTTCATTGCGACCTACTAATGAGTAAATGTTTGGGTGGAAAAGAATAATGTCCCAATCCAAGAGGGATGCATCTGAATTGATATCGATATATTCAGATAGCCCTCCTGGGATATCACACTCAACCGATGCTACTTTCTTTTCAGACATTTTTAATCTCTTCTAATATAATCATATAGTATTTATCTCCCTCGCCCCCGCAATATGAAACAATAGTATCCCGGCGGAGACGCTGGCGTTCAAGGAGGCGATTTTACCTTTGAGCGGGATGGCTATTAGCTGGTCGCATTTCTCCTTCACCAGCCGCGAAATCCCCTTCCCCTCCGAACCGACCACCAATGCTGCATCAGCGGCGTAATCCACCTTCCGATAATCGATTCCCGACATTTCCGCTCCGTAAACCCAAATCCCCCGTTTTTTCAGTATGTCCAGACTGACAGCGATATTCGTCACCCGAGCCACCGAAATGTGAGCCAGCGCTCCCGCTGAGGCTTTCATCGCCGCATCGCTCAGCGGAGCCGACCGGCGACGGGAAATTACCATTCCCGTGCATCCCGCAGCCTCGGCGGAGCGGGCGATAGCTCCCAGGTTCTGAGGGTCTTCAATCCCGTCCAGCACGGTTATAAAGTGTGCCCTATCGGCGTTATCGAGAATTTGCAATAGATCGTAAGTCTTAACCGCGGAGGTGTAGGCGGCGATACCCCCGGCGCCCTTTATCCTCCCGATTTTACGGTCGAATATATCCGCTGGAAGGCGATCCACCCGAACCCCGGAAGCTTTGGCGGTCCTGAGGATTTCTCTGATGATTTCCCCCCCTGCGCCAACCCGAAGCGCTATCCTGTCGATGTGCGAGCCCGCCTTAAGCTCTTCAAGCACAACCCGGCGGCCGTATATCAGGTTTTCCTGAGGCATCAATTCTTCGCCAGTTCCTGACATTTGGCCAACTGTTCAGCGCTGCCCATAGCGATGAGAATGTCTTCCGGGTGTAAGATAGTGAAACGGTCGGGATTGGCCGTCAGTTCACCCGAGGCGGATTTGACGCCTAAGATGAGGGCGCCGCCGGTCTTGGCGCGGATGTCGCTGTCATTCAAAGTCTTACCCACCAGGCTTGAATCCTTTACCAGATGCACCTCCATCAGCTCCAACGCCAATTCGTCACCGCAGAAAATTACGTCGAGGAAGTCCAGAATCGCAGGCTGCATAACCACCGCCGCCATCCTGCGACCCCCAATCTGATAAGGAAGGATGACCCGGTTGGCGCCGGCGCGCCGCAGCTTTTTCTCTGATTCCTCCTCCTCGCCCCGGGAGACGATAGTAAGACCGGGATTCAGCACTCTGGCGGTGAGCACAGCGAAAACATTGTCCGCTTCGTCAGACATCGCCGCCACCAATCCTTTAGCCCGCTTAACTCCCACTTTTTCCAGCAGGTGTTCATCCGTTCCGCTCCCTTTCAAAACCCTGTAGCCCATATCTGCGGCGGTTCTGACCCGCTCCTCGTTTTTCTCGATGATGATTAGGGGAGTTTTCTTCCTGGAGACTTCTTGAGATACCTCCCAACCGAATTTACCGAATCCCAGCAGTATGATGTGGTCTTTCAATTTCGACAGTCTCTTGTCCAGCATACCTTCCATAAATATCCTCCTCGCTTCTCCCCCGGTGAGGAAAGAGGCGATATTGCCGACAGCGTAGGCGCCCGCAGTAACCCCCGAGCCTACTAAGAAAATGGTAAAAATCCTCCCCCCTAACGATAATTGATGCACTTCACTGAAGCCGACGGTGGTGATAGTTATAACAGTCATATAAAGCGATTCGAAGAAGGACCATTGCTCTATGATAGAGTAACCAATGACGCCAACCATCCAAACCGACAACAGTAAAAAAAACTGGCCCCTGAACTTAAGCCATAATATCTTAGCGGTTCGCATAATGTATCAGCCTTGACCGCTCCTATCGATTTTTAGCTAACAACTGATTAATCCGTTCTTCGCCCCGGCGGTAAAAATCCTCGTCTTTTTCTATCATTAGATAATCACGCCCCGTCTCAATACAGGCTGCAGCGGTGGACATCACCCCGGCGTAAGGGTCGAGCGCCAATTCTCCCGCATTGCTCGAGACCTCGATAATGTGTTTAAGAAGTTCCACCGGCTTAGCAGTGCCGTGAGAATATTTTTCATTGGGGACTTTCGAGTAGCGCATAACATTGGAGGGGCGGGGGGGATTAAGAGGGCGGCGTTTACCCTTGGAGGCGTAAATGATGAACTCGTGCTGAGGAGCCCAATTGCCCTTGAGGTCGCCGGAGCCGTGGTTGTTTTTTACCCAGACCAGGCAGTTTTTATAGGTGAAGTATTGTTCCACGGCAGGTTTTACCAGCGCGAAGGTGTGGTGGTCGCAAAAACAATAAAAATGCCGGCTCGGTTTCAAAACCCGATGACACTGTTCCACCAAGAACTCGAGGTCGAAGTCGCTCTCTTCGATTCGCTTCTGCTTGGGATTGACCTTAGGGCGGTTGCTTTGATAATTCTTGTAGGGCGGGTCGGTCACCACCAAATCTATCGAATTGTCGGGCAAACGAGGCAGAATATCTCGATTGTCACCGAATAACAAACGGTTACGGTATTCGCCAATATTCAGCTCGGTTTTCAGGGAATAAGGCACTGGAAACGATTATTTTTCAGATGAGATTTGTATTTGTTTATAATAATATATATATTGATACAATTGTCATCGTAATCGATGACAAGGTTTCATGGTGTTCTCCTTACCCGGCGCTGCTTCATAGTGCCGGGTTCTTTATTTCGGTCTGCCCGCGAGAGGCGGTTTACCAACTTTATCCGGCGAAACAACCTTCCCGCTACTTTCCCTTCCATTCAGCATTACGCTTGTTAAGGAAAGCGCCGGTGCCTTCGCCGAAATCCTCGGTGGTGGTCACCAGTCCGAACAGGTCGCATTCCACCAGCTCCCCTTCAGCTAATGTCATCTCCAGCCCCCGGTTGACCGATTCCAGCGCCAGTTCAACCGCGATTGGGGCTTGAGCAATGATGGATTTAGCGAAGGCGGCGGCTTCATCGAGCAGAGCTTGCTTGGTGCCGGCCAAATCGGGAACTTGCTTCTTCTTCCCGTCCTTCTCGATTTCCTTGAAACCGGCAAAGGGCACTACCTTATTGACCAAACCGATTCTATAAGCCTCTTCAGCGTCTATCATCTTCCCGCTGAGGATGATTTCCAGTGCCCTGCCTTTACCAACCAAGCGGGGCAGCCGCTGGGTGCCGCCGTAGCCGGGGATCAGCCCCAAACTGACTTCGGGCTGCCCCAGTTTCGCGTTTGCAGAGGCGATGCGGATGTGACAAGCCATCGCCAGCTCGCAGCCCCCACCCAGGGCGAAGCCGTTGATGGCCGCGATTACAGGTTTGTTCAGCCGCTCAATGAAATTCAGGATTTCCTGTCCACGCTCACTGAAACGTTTACCGCCGATAGGGTCCAGTTCCGATAATTCTTCAATGTCCGCGCCCGCTACGAAGGAACGGTCGCCCGCGCCGGTGAGGATAACGGCTCGAACCTGAGGTTCCGCTGATACCAAAGAGAAGGCGTTCATCAGGTCGGTCATTGTGGTAGCGTTCAACGCGTTCAGCTTCTCAGGGCGGTTTATGGTGATGTAAGCGATGCTGTCTCTGGTTTCCAGCAGTGCGTTTTCCATTAATTCCTCCTGATTGAGTTTAATGTATGTTTATGTTGATATTTATCAAACGATTTATCTTGAAAATAAGTCTGCAGGTAACACTTTACTGATGTGAAGTTGATCAAACTATAACAAATCTATATTCTTATATATTATAAATATACCTTTCTGAAATTCGTTTAATCCGTTTAATTCGTTGTGAATATATGCTCCTAATAAACAAATACATACACAATTCTAACTTCA
>CAYQZD010000177.1:0-5863 GCA_964421875.1 uncultured bacterium | reverse complement strand
TCATTTTGAACAAGTCGATACCACATCGTTCAAGTTAACACAGAATCTGAGTATAAATTACTACTGCAATAATTTCGCAGTCATTGCGAGGCGCACAGCGCCGAAGCAATCGGAGGATAATCACAACTACCACCCGATTGCTTCATCCACCGGTTGGCGGATTCGCAATGACAAATACATATCACAGCATGGTTAATACCCTCCGCAAAAGAAGCCTCCGCCGCCTAAATGGTTTCAGATGTAAGACTATTGACATTCAGGCGGTTTATTAATATATTGAAAGTAGTATATCGGTTTAAACAACAAACCTGGAGGAGAAAATGAAAAAGTTTTGTTTTGTTGTTTTCCTCGTATTCCTCGGAGTGAATTCAGCGCCGGGGAATGGCTTCCCCCCTGACGCGGATACTGCGCCGGAAGCGTTTTCGGGCGCGGCGGGGAATCAGTCCGATTTAATGTGGAGTTTACATTTTAATTTTAGCGCTGAAGCGCTCACCGGGGACAACGGCATCATCGGGACCTGCTGGGACGGGAGGTTTATCTGGATATCGGGAAGGGGAGTATCGCCCAATCCTAATATGATATATATCGTCAACCACGACGGCGATTCGCTCATCACCAGCTTTCCCGCGGGTTCAAATTCAGCCTGGGGAGTGCGGGACCTTTGCACTGACGGAGTTTATATCTACGGGGGCTGGGAGGAAGGTATCATCCAGTACGACCCTTCTCCATTGCCCGCCCAACCCGCCGCCATCGTCCGCACCATACCTTTCCCGCCCAATCTGGATTTCCCCCGCGGCAGCTGCTACTGCCCCATCGGCAACAACGGGCAGGGAAGTTTTTTCTGCGCCAATTTCTCCAGCGAAATGTATGAGATAGACACTAACGGGTACCTGCTACGCCAATTAGGGCCGGGGCCAGCCGCTTACGGGCTGGCTTACGACTACGACGCTCCCGACGGTCCTTGGATTTGGATTTTCAGTCAATCATCTGCTTATCTGCCGATGATGCAGTTCGACCCGGTCGCCGGCCAGCTAACCGGTTATGTGAGGCGCTTAAGCAATATTGGAATGGGCGAAATTGCGGGCGGGTGCGAATATATCCGGGGGTGGAACCCGGAATACTCCACGTTGATGGTTGTAATACAGGGAACACCGGATTGCGCCGGGGGTTTTGAAATGTACGGGATACCATACAACCATCTAAATATTATTCTTTCCCGGCACAATCCTCAGGGAACGATTCCGGCGGCCGGCGGCTGGTTTGAGTTCAGAGTCTATATGTATTTTCCCATCGGATTTACTCTGGACACCGATATCTGGGATATGATGATCCTGCCCGACAGCAGCGTAATCGGACCGGGGGCGCTGCATCTGAATGTCCCTTATACTCAGCTTATAGGACCTTTAAGAAACATTAGTCGACCAATGCAGTATTATATTCCCGCCCGAGCCCCCGCAGGAGATTACACCTATAATGTGTTTGCGGGAATCTATCCCGATTCGGTTTACCACCATAGGTGTTTGTCCTTTGAAAAACTGGCGGCAGGTGAAGGCGGACCGGTCGAAGACTGGAATATCACCTGGGGCGAGGGATTCGAAGGGTTAAAAGCTGCAACGGATAGGGGCGTCCCGCTCGTTACCGTTTCTCCCAATCCTTTCAATGCGGAGACGGTCATCGGTTTCGAACTCCAGGAACCGGGGCGGGTTTCGTTGGTAACATATGATGCGGGCGGGCGCGAGGCGGCGCGGTTAATCGAAGGATGGCAGCCCGCGGGGATAATCCAGGCGCGATGGAATGCGGAGGACTTCCCTTCGGGAGTATATTTCTGTAGATTGATGTTTAATAAAACATCCGTTACCAGGAAGATTCTCCTGGTGAAATGAGATGCTAAGCGAACCCTTGAAAACCGAAACTTGGAACTTGAACTTGAAACTTGAGACTAAGATTATAGATTTGCGCTCCGACACTGTTACCCGTCCTTCGCCGGAAATGCGACGGGCGATGGCGGAGGCTGAAGTGGGGGATGATGTTTTCGGCGAAGACCCAACGGTAAACCGTCTGCAAGAGACAGTAGCGAAGCTGTTAGGTAAACCGCGCGGGCTTTATGTCGCCTCCGGGACAATGTCCAATCAGGTGGCGCTCAAGACCCACACTCAGCCCGGCGACGAGGTTATCGCCGAGGAGGGGTGCCACATCGTCAACTTCGAATCGGGCGCGCCGGGTTTACTTTCAGGCGTGCTTGTCCGTTTCGTTAGAGGCGTGAACGGGACCTATACCGCCGAGCAGGTGGAAGAACTCATCCGGCCGCGAGAGTATCATTGCCCCCAGACCGCCTTGATTGAAATCGAAAACACCCACAACCGCGCCGGGGGGACGATTTTCCCGCTGGAGGAGATTAAACGCATTCGGGAAGTCGCGGACCGGCACGGTTTGCCGATGCACTTAGACGGCGCGCGGTTATGGAACGCCTCCGCCGCCAGCGGGATACCGCTGACAGAATACGCGCGGTATTTCGAATCGGTCTCGGTCTGTTTTTCCAAGGGGCTGGGAGCGCCGGTGGGGTCGATGCTGCTGGGGACGGAAGAGTTCATCACCCGCGCCCACCGCTTCCGTAAGATGTTCGGCGGGGGGATGCGGCAGGCGGGCATTATCGCCGCCGCCGCGCTCTATGCAGTGAAAAATAACCGGGAAAGAGTGACGGAAGACCATAAAAAAGCCCGGCTCATCGCCGAAGCGATAAAAGAATGCGATACCTTCGAAATAGACCTGGACACGGTGCAGACCAATATTATCATCTGGCGGGTCAAGCCCGGCGGGATAACCGCGGCTGCGGTGATTAATAGGCTAAAAAGCGCGGGTATCTTAGCGCTGGATATTGGCGGGGGCAGGATGCGCGCGGTCTGCCACCTCAATGTTTCGATGGGGGAAGCCGAATTCACGGGGAAAATGATAAGGGATACATTTGCCTGATATATCCAAGCGGATTTTAGGATTTCCCGGATTTAGCGCATTATCAGGAAAGCGGCCGCTATGCTGACCGATTCCGAAAGCCTGCTGCGGGAAGCCGCCATCCTCATCACCCTGGTCTGTATCCAGTTTACGCTGGGGAAAAAATGCTCTTTTCCCTACGGCGTGATTATGGGGACGTCGCCGATAACGGTGGGCTTTGTGGCGCTGGGCTGCGATATCCTGTTAGCGATTATGGTTAGGACGCTGATAGAAAACTCCTCCAGACTGAAGATACTGAAGAAATACCGGGACCGGCTTACAGCGCACGAACTCAAAGTCAAGCGCAGTAAACTTGCCAGTTTCCAGAATTTAGGCAAAATAGGGGTGGTGTTGGTGGTGTCAATCCCCTGCGCCGGGGGAGTATGGTCCGGGGCGATTTTATCGCAGATACTGGCGCTTAAACGAACCGACTTCTATTGGACTATCATCTTAGGCTCGGCAATCGCCGCCGCAATATTCGTGTTGAGTTTCGAGGGGATAATTCACTGGGTGCTATAAGGCGCGGCAAGGGGGAAGACAGAATACGCCGCCGGTGCGACTCATTGTGGCGCAGGGTCTCCGCAGTTTGTCCGAGAATAAACCTAAGAAATGTCATGCTGAACGAAGTGAAGCATCTCCAATTAGCATAAACATAGTATTTATAAGTTATTATAATTGGAGATTCTTCGCTCCGATGCTTCGCATCGGACTCAGAATGACATTTTCAGACAATCTACCCGCATCCTGCGCCATATACCTATAAATCAATTAGTTGCTGTCGACTGCGGAGAGTCGACAGCACAATATTATAAAAAAGCCAGGATTCGGTTGAATCCCGGCTTTTACGTCTTAGTAAATAATAATCTACTTCAATAGCAACAGTTTACAGGTATGAACCTTCCCCGCGGCGTTAAGCCGGGCGAAATAGACGCCGCTGGGTATCTCTGATGCGCTCCACAAAACCTGATGCGCGCCCGCGGACATCCAGCTTTGGGCGAGTGTGGCGACATTCCGTCCCTTGACATCGTAAACCGCGAGGTTTACCATGCCCGCATTTTGAAGCTCGAAGCTGAGGACTGTCTCCGGGTTGAAGGGATTGGGGCTAGCGGACAGCGCGTCATAGCTTACAGGCAGATTAGCTGAGCCAGTTTCATCATCCCAGCCGTATAAGGTCCATCCCTGGCCTTGGTTAACCGAGCCGCCGTCCCTCATCAGTTTTGAGAAATCGAAGCCGTCGGAGTCTATTACAGTTCCGGGATGGGTTCCCACATTGCCTACATAAGTATAGGCGCCGCCCGGCGCTCCACCGGGAACCACCTGCAGTAAATTCGTCCGGGAAATTGTGGCGCCTCCGGGCGCGTTCAAACCGGTGCGGAGAATTATCGGACCGTAAGTCGCGCCGTTGGGAAGTATTACATCGGTCCAGGCGTCGAAGCTTATGGCGTTGTTGGTGGTGTTTTCGATTTGAGCGTCGAAGGTGAAACTGCCGCCGCCTGATGGTATCACAATCGGGGTGTTATGCGGAGTGAGAGTCACCACCAAATCCGAGCCCGGTCCGGTGACGATAGTCAATTCTGGAGGGCTGCCGGTCGGCGTGCCGTAAGCGCCGAAGAAATAGACATAACTGTAGTAGGTTACATCGTTTTTGAAGATAAGAGTTATGTAGTTGTCCAACAGGTCGATCGACCAATCGTGGGCGCTGACGTCGATGACAAAATCATAATACTGGGTATAGACGCTGAATGGGATGCTGTCCACCAGCAGGGTGTCAGTGGTCACCGCCCCAGCCTGCACACTGCTTCTGGTCCAGTTATCATTCGCCGCCCAGTAAACATCCACCACCGGATTGTTTCTAGGGGAGCTGTAGGCATCCTCCAGATAACACCTCAAGGTCATACTGGTGATTTCCTCATTGTCGGGAATCATCGATACATCGAACAGCAGGCAGCCGTTAGCCCAGCCGGTGCTGGTGTTGTAATAAGCGCGGTGCCGGTTGTCGCGCCAGACATTGCTGGCGCTGACGGTAGCGCTTTCGATAGGAGTGAGAACGTAGGTGCTGTCGGTCTGGTGGATAAGACCTCCGCGGGATTCGGGGCTTGAGTTATAGGGCTTTACCGCCCCTTCCATCGTCCCGTCACTCCCAAAAACAGCTCCCGCAGTCAAAAGCAGGAATATGACCATTACGGTCAATGACAAACGCATTGTAGTGGTCCTCCGGATAAATTTGAAATTGAATAGATGATATTTAGAATATATGGGAGCAATGTATGAGGCGATGGGAGTAAATCAGAAGCAGGATAGATATTGACACCGCCGGATCCGGAAAGATGAGGCAGCAAAGCAGGCTGAACAAGCGTATATATAATAGATAAATTTTCCGTAATTGTCAAGTAGTATTCTAGAAATTGCTGATTTTCCGGGATAAAATCCATACAATCTGAAAATGTTGTAGAATATCAGGGCGGATTTAAGCGTGCGCAGATTTGATTTTTCGCTTAATATTAGTTAATTTATAAAAATATTGGCGCCATCGTCTAGCGGTTAGGACGCCGGCCTCTCACGCCGGTAACAGGGGTTCGATTCCCCTTGGCGCTACTATAAGATAAATAAAGGCTTGCAGGATACTTATTAGTGTAATTTTGCAAGCCTCTTTTACTTTTGGCCGACACTTGGCCGACATTTTGGCTCGGGAGGGTGATTAGAATTGAACAATTGATCTGAAAAACCTGATGTAATTTTAAAGAATATCAAACATATAGTTTCTGGATTTATTGTTCTTATAGAAAAGCAGAAATTGATAATGCTACCTATAAATTATACAGAGAGTGTTGACAAATATCTTTCATTTTTGCTATAATAATTAGCATTTTCCCGG
>CAYQZD010000176.1:0-5890 GCA_964421875.1 uncultured bacterium | reverse complement strand
ATTCGTTGTGAATATATGCTCCTAATAAACAAATACATACACAATTCTAACTTCAGAAACCTAAAGTCTTGCGTCATTAGTATCAATATAGGTGGTTCATCCGGAAAATGGGTAGTTAAGATAACTCAAATAAAAACACGTAGTCAACGGCTTTGATGAATCTTTCAGCTTCATCATAGCCCAGTCTTCAAGATATATCTAAGTTGTTGTCAAGGCTATACAAGCGAACCTTTCAGGTTCGGCCTTGACAACTATAAGATCTGTAAGTAAAGTGTTAACCAAAGGTCCTTTCGGAAATCGACGCTGGTGCTTGAATATACTAAGTATACATAGAATGTGAGAAAGTCACCTACTCATTATCCGGAAGAGCCATAAATAATAACATTTAGTTACAATAATAACAATATAATACAGAAACGCTTCAACTATCATAACGCGTTGAATATAATATGTTTCGCCCGGCATTTTTACGAGATATAGACTACCTGCAAATCACAGCAGTCCTGTTACTATTAGCGGCGGGTCTAACCTCCGTTTACAGCGCCACTTCTCGCGCCGGTGGAGACATCGCCCAACTGTATGAAAAACAGCTAATAATTTCCGCTTTTGGTTTGGTTTTATTCATAACCGCTGTCATTCCCCCGCACAGATTCTTCTATGCCATATCTTATCTTATTTACATTGCAGCGTTATTGCTGCTGGGATTGGTGCTGGCGGCGAGTTCAGGCGGCGGGCCAGCCCGCTGGTTCGACCTGGGCCTGTTCAATCTGCAACCCTCCGAAATTGCCAAACTTGCCGTAATCTTAGCCTTAGCGAGGTTCCTGGATGAAAAGAAGATGGCGATTGGCAGTATTTCGGTTACGGTTCGAGCGCTGCTGATAGCGTTATTACCGGCGGTGCTGGTGATCATTGAACCGGATTTGGGCACAGCGGCGGTGTTCCCCGCCATCACAATTCCTATGATGATAATGGGCGGCGTCAGCCTCTTGCATCTGCTGATAGTGGCAATGCCGGTTGCGGTGCTGCTCGCCAGTTTCTCGATTTACTGTCTCATACCGTTGATTCTGATTTTCGGCTTGATATTGGTGAAGTCTCGAGTAAAGCCTTTTCTGATTACGGTTCTACTTATAATAAACCTAATTATCGGTTTCTCCGGGCCAAAGCTGTGGAATAGTCTCCACCCTTATCAGCAGAAGCGGATATTGTCCTTTGTGAATCCGGAAGCTGACCCGCACGGCGCAGGTTATCAGGTAATCCAATCGAAGGTGGCGGTCGGTTCGGGCGGGCTATGGGGCAAAGGATATTTAAAGGGGACTCAAGGATACCTGCGGTTCCTGCCCGCGGGGCACACCGATTTCATATTCTCCATCTACTGCGAGGAACGCGGTTTCGCCGGGGCGGCGCTGGTAGTCTTAGCATTCTTCATCCTGGTTTACCGGGGATTGCTCAACGCCGATCATTGCCGCAGCCGTTTCAGCGGGCTGGTGATAGTGGGAGGCGCATTCCATTTCACTGTCCACGCGCTGATTAACATCGGAATGACCACCGGGTTGCTGCCAGTGACCGGTTTGCCGCTGCCGTTTATGAGCTATGGCGGTTCGGCGATGCTGCTCAATATGACACTGGCGGGGATTATGGTTGGTTTATCGATGCGTTGGAAGCAGTACTGATGACCAGGAGGTTACGGAGGTTGCCGCATTGGATATTATTCACGCTGAAATCATAATGATGATGATAATGATGAAGATGATGAAGGCGAAGTGTTTTAATCTTGTCGGTGCGGGCGTTTTTATCAATAGCCCCCTCTCAGGTAATATGCGAAAATGCTGAACAAATGTCAAGTTTTTTTGGGAGAAATTTTGATTATTTTGTAAGTATATAATTTACAGTATATTATAATGGTATATTATTTTTGTTTTTCCGGTGGTCGGTGTTTGGTGATTAGTGTTTAGTGGTTGGTGGATAGTCAAGGCCGGAGGATGGGGACGAGGGAGAGATTCTTCACTCCGGCTACGCCGGTTTCAGAATGACAATGTACGGTGGACTCTGGCGCACAGTGACTATGTTAGGTCTCCGTTTCACCAAAGACCTGACATAACGGGAAGATTGCTTCGCTACGCTCGCAATGACAATACACCTTAGTATTACCGTTATTTTTTGGTTAAATTTGACAATGGGGCGGTTAAAGGGTATATTTGTATTATTGCGGGCTCACTTAAGTCCCGCCCCGGTAAATATTTGATAATCCGATTAGTTATCCCCTCCAAAATAACACCATTATCATTATTGGTAAGAGTTGTCAGTAATGAAGTTATTCCAGCCGTCAGCGATTTTTATCGCGCTAATGTTGGTTTTTGCTACGAGTTACTTAACAGTTTCAGTGTCGTTCTCCGACGAGGGTTCGAGCTCAACGCAGGGTTTTGAGGCAGAATATCAGAGGGCGCTCGATGTTCATCTTCAGGGGAATTACACTCGAGCCTGCGGGATGTTCCAAGCTCTGATTAAGAGTAATCCTAGCCACAGGCTTTCCGATAATTGCCAGTATTGGATAGGAGAATGCTATTTCGGGCTGAAGGATTATCGGAAGGCAGTTATCGAGTTTTGCAAGGTTTTCACTTTTCCCCGGACCAATAAGGCTGAAGACGCCCAGCTCAAGATTGGTCTGTGCTATATTCGTTTGGGCGATAAAGCGCGGGCTCGGCGCGAATTGACCCGGCTTATTTCTCATTATCCGGGAAGCAGATATGTCGCTGTCAGCCGCAGGGAATTGAGTAAGTTGTAAGCCGATTTTACAGTCTTCTAAGTCAATTTAGGTTATATTCTTAACACAGACGCTCGGATTACACGGAGCGGTGTACAAGTATAAAAGTGTTCAGGTGTACAAGTCCGCCTAATGAAGAATCCCGCACCGGATTCCGGCTGTACCGGAATGACGGGTGGTGGGTTAGAGAATCCACACTACAACCGGTTGATTTAAGGATTGTCGGAACAAGGTTCCGACCTACAATTCCGCCGGGTGCGGGGACCCGGCTGCACATTAGCAATGACAGGTCTCCGCTTCGCTTTAGACCTGACATAACGGTAAGATTACTTCGCTTCGCTCCAATGACATTTTCAGACAGCCTGTCTTTAGTTGACAGAATATATAAAAATAACAGTCAGTTGGTGTCGAGTGCGGAGACTCGACACCACATATCAATGACAATATGAATTTGTATGCATTCCCACGCTGGAGCGTGGGAACGAGGGAAGTTGCTGCCTACAGACACTCGCAATTTTTATTAGCTCTTGTTTCCGGTAATACTTAGTAATACACGATAAAGTATGCTTCTACACCGTCTCTGGATAGGGTTGGCAGTTTTGTCAACTATTCTGATAGTCCTGAGTTATCCTCTTTTCTGCCAGGATAGTCCCTCCGGCGATTTAATCTGGCCTTTGAAAAAGTACAGGACCATTTCCTCTTCATTCGGGGAGTATCGTCCGGGGAGAGTGCATATGGGAATCGACATCCGCACTCCCGGCGTCACCGGCATCCCCGTCCGTGCAATCGCCGATGGCTATGTATCTCGGATTAAGGTCAGACCGGGGGGGTATGGCAAGGCTCTGTATTTGACCCTGGCGGATGGTCGGACCGCAGTTTACGCTCACCTTGAGTCCTTTGCCTCACCGGTTCAAAAGTACGTTTTGGAGCGCCAGTGGTCAGAGCGCAGATTTTCGCAGGATTTATATCCTGAGCCCGGCAGGTTCGAATTCACCCAGGGCCAGGTAGTCTGCTATAGCGGACAAAGCGGCACCAAACATCCTCATCTCCATTTCGAAATCCGGCGAGAAGCATGGGCTTACAATCCGTTTACTCAGGGATTGACGTTAGGAGATAATAAGCGTCCTACTCTCAGAGGGGCAGCGTTGATTCCTCTGGATAACGAATCCGAAGTTGATGGTGATTGCAGACCTGCAGTTTATCCCGCAGTCGCCGGGCGAGGTGGCCGGTACCAGCTTAGGGAGCGGCCTGGGGTGTACGGCCGGGTGGGTTTTGCGATTAAATGCCAGGATTGGAGCGACGGCGCGCCTCAGGCTTTAAGCGCTTATCGAACGACGCTAATACTCGATGGTGAGGAGCGGTTTACGGTTCAAATCGACAGTTGCGACTATTACCGCAACCTGATGATGGATTTGGACCGCGATCCTTATTTGCGTCGTCTTGGCGCGGGGAAATACCAGCGATTGTATGTCGCGCCGGGCAATGCGATGCCCTTCTATCGCGGCGAAGGGATTATCGATACGCGCGAAATGGCGTCCGGGGCGTACAATTTCATTATCCGCTGCGCGGACTATTTTGGCAACGAGTCGGAGTTGAGGGGCGCATTTTTAGCGCTGGACTCCCCGGAGATGACATTCCCTATCGAGGCTAATCCCTTCGATACTCAGTGGGCGGCGGACGGTTCGGTTTCAACGACGCACACCCGGCACACACTCGATTTTTTCCAGGACTATTTCAGGGTGGAAATCGACTCCACCTTCCCAGCGTTGTTGTGGAGAGTTGGAGGGGGCGCGATTGTGACTTATACTCTTCAGGGGGGGCGAAACCGTATCCGCTTGAGACCTCCTCCGGGTTCATCAGGTTTTACTTATATCTGTTCACCCGATATGGAGGTTTTGGAATCCTGGCGTTATTATCCGATAACTCCGGAGGAGGGGGGGACTGCTCTATCTCCCGATAACTACTTCAAGGTAACCTTCCCGCCCGGCGGAGTTTATGATACACTGGTGGTGTCTGTTCAGCAGTCAGCGGTGTCCGCGCTGCCGGGGGGATACGAATACGCTTCCAGCTACGAGTATCGGTTCGAACCGCAGTGGGTTCCGTTGCGCAGGAGCGCGGAATTGGTGTGGTTCGGTGCTTCGCCGGACACTTCAAGCGGGATATTTTTCTTTGACAAGGGTGAACCCGCGCTGTTAAGCGATTCTCGAAGCGCGGGAGAGGTCAGGGGTTCCTGCCTCAACCTTGAGACTTTCGTTATGATATACGACCGCCGCCCGCCTTCAGTGCAGCTTGTGAAACCTGAATCAGGGGCGGTTTTGAAAGTCCGTCGTCCGGAATTTCGATTCGCCGTTTTGGACGAATTGTCCGGAGTAGATGACGAGACCATTGTGGTTACGGTTGACGGTGAATGGGCGCTGGCGGAGTATGATCCGCCCCGGGATGCGGTTTATGTCAGCCTGCGGGAGCCGCTGAATTCCGGCGAACATCGAGTCCATATCTCGGTGTCGGATAAGATGGGGAACACTTCAGAGAAGGAATATAGGTTTACGGTTAGGTAACGCTTGCAGTAAACGCAGATATCGCTACCGTGAGGAAGTTTATCCGGTTTTGGCGGATTGGCAATGACAAGTTGTGGTATGCATTCCCCCGCAGGAGCGTGGGAACGAGGCGAATCATTAAAAAATTAAGGTCTCAGAGGATGATTCAAGAAGAATTGTCTAAAGAAGAAGAGCAAAAAGAAACTTCTTCGGAAATCTCTAAACCACTACAAAATGAAAGTTGGCTTAACCGCAATAGCACGACAATAATCGCATTTACAGCCATCGGTTCTTTGATAACTACAATTGTTCTAACGATTTTTGCTTTCTATTCCTGGAATGAGGTCAAGATGCAAAGGAACCTTGCCTTTAAGCAGTTTATCGTTACAAATGCTCCTGCAGTCAGAGTATATGTTCCAACTGGTTTCAAATTCGATGATGAAAAAGGTTATTTGTATTGGAAAGTGGTTAATAATGGCGGGCCCGTTTACGACCTTAAACTTAAGAGTATTTTACTAAGATGTAATTGGCGGTATGCATCTGAATTAGATTCAACAAGGTTGGTGATACGTACTAATAGAAAGGATAGGTT
>CAYQZD010000175.1:0-5919 GCA_964421875.1 uncultured bacterium | reverse complement strand
AGACAAATCAAGGTGCGCCATGAGATGGATTTTAATCATATTGGCGGTTCCGGTTACGGTCTTCGCTTGGGATTTTACGCAGGAGAGGAATACTATACCGGTATATTTCGACAGCGTAAAATGTCAAGTTCCCTGGACTACGGGGTATAATTATTTGAATCCGACCTTCTGTGATATTGATAGAGATGGGGATTTTGATTTGTTTTTAGGCTTGAATGTTGGTGCAACGGCAAGTTCCGGACGAATTAATGTTCTACAGAAATGACGGGACTCCTGATTCGGCTATTATGGTATTAGTTACTAATTATTTTATGAATATTGACTTAGGGATGAGATGTAATCCTGCCTTCTGCGACATCAACGCTGACGGCGATTATGATATGTTTCTTGGTGATGAGGATGGTAATATTCATTATTATCGCAACGATGGGACGCCGCAACAATACAATTTCACGCTTGTTTCCCAACAATATCAGGGTATCAATGTGGGGCGCATCGCATCACCGGCTTTCTGCGACATTGATGATGATGGGGATTACGATTTATTCGTGGGAGAAAGGAGCTGGGGAGAAGACAATCGGCATGGAGATATAGACTTTTATGAGAATATTGGCCGACCGGATTCGGCGGTGTTTGAATTGGTGACGCAGAATTTTATTGGGATTGACATTGGTATGTCCCCTTATCCATCCTATGCTGATATAAATTGCGACGGATTGAAGGATATGTTTTTAGGGGATACGGATGGTAATATAAATTATTTTTCCGATATTGGAATTTATGTAAATCCGATTTTTTCTTTAACCGATGAAAGATTTCAAAACATAGCTGCCAATTATCAGAGCCGCCCCACTTTCGGCGATTTGGATGGAGACGGGGATTTGGACTTGTTTGTTGGCGATGGTCCTGGCGGCGTCAGTTTTTGGCGGAACAATGAGATAAGCAATGCGGTTACCACCATTCCCTTGACGCTGGAGCGGACGCTTCCGGTGCGTGTGGCGGTGTATAATCAGCTGGGGCAGCGGGTGGAGACGCTGTTTGAAGGGGAAATGGCAAAAGGCGAGCATCGGATTATGTGGGATGGCGCTCGACATGGTTCGGGAGTCTATTTTATTTCGCTGGGAGATGAAAGGGGGATGCGGGGAGTGAGGAAGGTTTTGTTGGTTAAATAGGATGGATATAAGATATAAGATATATGATATAAGATATAATTTGTAGGGCGGAATCTTATTCCGCCGGGTGCGGGGATCCGGCGGGCACGTCAATTGCCGTGAGTCGTAGGGTGGGTTCTTAACCCACCAATCATTTCCTCGTTCCCACGCTCCTGCGTGGGAATGCATACCACTTATCTGTCATTGCGAGTCCGGCAACCGCCGGACGAAGCAATCGCGTTGTTCGACGGAGAGATTCACTGGCTATTACGGCTATATTTGGTAGGCGGGGGGGGGTAATCTCCCGCAAGATGTAGGGCAGGTCATTCAGACCCGCCGGTTGCCGGTAGGTGCGAACGGCGGTTCGCCCTTACAAAAGAAGGATTCCGGGTGGGGTGGAATGACGGGTTGTGGGTTGAAACTCACCCTACTTAAATATAGGATACAGTTGAAGTCAACAATACGAAATACAGCGCTTATGCGGCGCATTGCGGGGGTGGCGGAGCGGGTAAAGATTCCGGTTTACCTTGCGGGGGGCGCGGTGCGCGACATACTGCTTAATCGGGCAGCGACGGACCTGGATTTTCTGGTATTGGGTCCGGCTCACACAGTGGCGGAGCGGGTTCGGACCGAGCTTGGCGGGGGGAAGGTGGTCAAATTTCCCAAATTCAAGACCGCTTTTTTCGCTTATGAAAACCGGAAACTGGAGTTCAGCGAGCCCCGGGTTCCGGAGCAGGGTTTATCCGAGGCGGACTGGGTGGCGGGGGATTTGCGGGGCCGGGATTTCACCATCAACGCCGCCGCCGCCCGGCTGAATTCTGAAGTCGACACGCTGGAGATTTCGGATCCTTGCGGGGGGGTGGAGGATTTACAGAGGCGGATATTACGCACGCCTTTGCTTCCGGAGCGGACTTTCGGTGACGACCCTATCCGGATTATGCGTGCGGCGCGTTTCGCGGCCGGATTCAACCTGCGGATGGTTCCAGGCTTAATGGAAGCGATGCGTGACGGTTTGGGGGGATTGCAGCGGGTAGCGGCGGAACGGCTGGGGATGGAACTCTGGAAGATATTGGAACTTCCGCGCCCTTCTCGAGCGTTGAAGACGCTGTTTGCGGTGGGGGCTTTCGGTGTGTTTCTTCCTGAGGCGTCTCGTTTGTCGGGGGTGGAGAAGCGTGGCAAGTTCAACCACAAGGACATCCTGCTGCATTCCTTCAAAGTGCTTGATAATGTGGCTTCTTCCGGCGGGGATACGGTCACCCGTTTCGCCGCGTTGGTGCACGATGTCGCCAAGCCTCTTACCAAGCGTTTCGATCCGGTGGACGGTTTCACTTTTCACGGCCACGAAGATTTGGGGAGCCGGATGGTTAAGCGTATCGCGGAGCGTCTGCGTTATTCGCGGGATACTGCGAAACTGGCGGCTAAGCTGACCGGTTTGCATATGCGTCCGGTGAATTTAGCGGGTCAGGAGGTTACGGATTCGGGAATCCGGCGTTTGATGACTCAGGCTGGTGAAGACCTTGACCTCCTGTTGATTCTCTGCCGGGCGGATATCACTTCAGGCAATCCTCGCAAAGTGAAGCGTTATTTGGAGAATTTCGACGGTATGGTGGCGCGGATGGGGGAGGTTAGGGAAAAAGATGAGATGCGTGCTTTCCAGTCTCCGGTTCGGGGTGATGAGATTATGGCGACACTGAATATTCCTCCGGGGCCCTTGGTGGGAAAAATCAAGAAAATTATCGAGGAAGCGATATTGGAGGGGATTATTCCCAATGAATACGAGGCGGCAAAGGAATATTTCCTGGGGCATTGGGAAGAATGGGTGGAGAATGAGTAACAAGTATCAAGTATCAAGTCCGCCCCTGGAGCCATGCTCTGGATTCCCGCTTTCGCGGGAATGACAGGATGTTGTGTGCGTTTGAGCGCGGGTGCTGTGGAAAGAAGGATTCCGGCTTACACCGTACGGCGCCCAGGTCGCCGGAATGACGGCGCGGAGTGAAAATGTCAGATTTCCGCTTCGCTAAAGACCTGCCATAACGCATAATTGGCGGATTACAACCCATCCTACGGTTCTGAATAATTCAGGACAATTACGTCAGGTTGATTATTTCATATTATTTCCGAATTTCCGTTTGCTTTTTATTTTTCGAATTCCTATATTTATTTTGAAAATAGCTAACTAATATTCGTAAGTCATCATTGTCGACCTTCGAGGCACGAGGTCGCGATAGAAATCCTCGGATGAGGGTTTCATGGAGAATTTTGGAGGAAACATATGAAAAAGTTGTTATTGCCTTTTCTTCTAATCGCCGTAACCGCATACGCTGATCCTATCGGTGTAATCAACGCTTTGAAGGAACCCGCCCTCAGGATGGAGGTTGGCGCCGATTCTTTTCATATTCCCGCGGCGAAGGAGGGTATTAGCTGGGGGGATTCCTTAAAAACCAATGCCGGAGGCTTGCTGGGGATACTATTTTTTGAGGATGGCAGTTTAGTCAAGCTTTCCGGCAATTCCGCAGTAGAATTGATCACGCCGGATTCCGCCGGCGGTAAGCGCGGGGTCAATGTCAAATTTGGGGATATCTGGGCCAAGATTGTGCGTTCTGACATAGGGATGGAGGTCAAGACTCCTTCAGCGGTTGCATCGGTCAAGGGCACCAGTTTCTGGGTTTTGGTCAGTCCCAGCGGCGATACGCGGCTGCTGTGTCTGGAGGGGCTGGTGCAGATGATAAACAACCTCACGGGGCAGCAGTTATTCGTTCCTGCGGGTCAGATGTGTTTAGCTGGTATGGACGGTTCGATGAATGTGATCGAGGTTAATCCGGAGGAGGGGATAGAGCCTGAGGGTATGCCGCAGCAGGGCGAGGAGCCGGAGGAGGAAGGCGAACCCGGGACTACCGCTCCCACGGTGACTCCGCCGGGGGGGATTGAGCCCTCGGAAGGCGGAGGAGTGGGATTGGGTATCGACGGCGCTGCGGGCGTTTCTTCTCTTGACGGGGTGAATTATCAGTTCATCAGCTTGCGGCCGGACTTTTCCATCTGGAAGTTTGGTATTGGGCTCGACCTGCCCTTCTATTTCGACAGCGAAGGCAATTTGCGCGAGGAGGATTGGGACGACGCCGGCGATGTTGTGGATAAGATATTTTACCTGCGCTATGGGAAGCCGGAGGATAATTTTTATATTCGTGGCGGGGCGCTATCGCCCATCACTTTCGGCTACGGTTTGATAATGCGGCGCTACACCAACGCCATCGAATGGCCTCAGGTGCGGCGTGTGGGTTTGCAGACGTCGATAAAAAAGGGTAAGTTCGGTTTTGAGGGATTGATAAACAATTTCAATGAACTGGACACTCCTGGCTTGGTGGGCGGGAGGCTCACCTTTGAGACCAAGTTAGTTCTTCCGGTGATTTTCGGGGGCACATTGGTTTACGACGGCAATCAGTATTTAGGAATCGACGACGAGGATGGGGACGGCGCTCCGGATAATTGGGACATGTTCCCGGGCAGGGACGATTACCACCACATCGCCGAGCTTCAGAGCCTGATACCGGATTCAGTCATCGACCAACTTATTGCCTGGGGGGATTTGCCCGACATCAACAATCCCGCTCCCAATTTCAGCGATTCCACTGAGAGCGTGATGGAGTGGGGCTTGGATATGGGCATTCCCTTGATGCGTCGTAAGAATATGAACTTGTGGCTTTACGGGCAGTTTGCCAAGGTCGACGGTCATGGCTGGGGTATGGGCGCTCCTGGGGCTCGTTTCAATCTGGGGCCTTTGACCGCCGGCATCGAGTACCGCCAGTTTGAAAAGGAGTTTCTGGGGGAGTTTTTCGACCTTTCCTATGAAGCCGAGCGGGTGGTGTATGACGATGAGTTCAACGCATACGTCACTAAGAAGGCTAAATTGAAGAGTATCCAGAAAACTTCCAAGGGCTATTTCGCCGACCTGGGATTCAACTTCTTCAATCTATTTGAAGTTTACGGCGCATTACAGTCGATGAGTATCGATGAGGGTCCCGATTATCAGTCTGTTTACGGCAAAGGCAGTTTGAACACCAAGTTCATTCCCAAGGTCACATTGGCCGAAGCCTATTACAACCAGCCTAATGCGGAGGACATTTTCGACACCGAGGCTGACGGCACAGTGATGGGTTACCGCGTGGGGATAGGGCTCTCCGGCGGCGTGTCGCTGATAATGGACAACAAGACTATTTATTATAATGGCGAGCCCAACCGTATCACCACGATAGAGACTGCGTTTACTTTTTAGGTGTTTGCTTTGAAAATAGCGGCAGCTTCAATATGAGAGCCGTGAATTTACATCTTAAGTTGTACGAGGTTGCGAAAGAAATCCTCGCATGAGGGTTTATTAGGTTGTCCGAGTAAACACCATTATGGTCATTCTGGCGAAGCCAGAATCCTTCTTTAACGTTGTAAGGACGATAAAAACCCAGAGGGATTCTGTCTGCGCTTCGCTTGACAGAATGACTTTTTAGGGGTAATGTTCAAAGAACTAAACAATTACCTTTTTAGTGTTACGCTGGATCAAAGCATTAAAGGGCGGGGATTTTCCCCGCCCTTTTTATGTATGGTTAGTGGATAGTTGCCGGTTGTCTGTGAATTGGCGTTATACTGATTTTAAAAAGATTGTCCAATGTTCTGTCATTCCCGCGAAAGCGGGAGTCCAGTAATACAAAGAAATACAAGAAGATGGATTCCCGCTTTCGCGAGATAGTATAATAAAAAGATTTGCTGGTTTAGCTTTCGA
>CAYQZD010000174.1:0-6007 GCA_964421875.1 uncultured bacterium | reverse complement strand
AGGTCGCCATAGGGCAGCGGATCGAACGAGGCCGCGGGTTGCTCGCCGTGTTCGGGCTCTGCTGCATTAATGTTATGTCAGGTCTTTAGCGCAGCGGAGACCCGATATTCACCCTGCCGCAGATGCCGTTTTACAAATCCACCCGGGCCTGCCAAGTATAAGCCCTAAGTATAAAATTATTTTGTCGCTCGAAAAACTTTACATTTGTTCAGCATTATGGTAAATTACCTGAGAGGGGGCTTTTAAAAATGCCGGGGGCGGCGGTGAGGTACTACTTGACATTTCTCCCTTTTCTAATAAATCGAAATGATAAAAAAGTAAATCCAAAAAAATAGTAGCAAACATTTGACTTAATTTTAAAAATGTCTTATTATTAACAGGTGAAATTTCGGTTAATTCTGTTATACACCCGTTTATCATCGTCAATAACAGAACCTCGATTTACAGTAGCGCCCTATAGATAACGAATCGTGTGACTTTAGCTATCTGAAGTTAGACACAATATTGCTGTCATTCCAGCTCGTCTGGAATCTGACAGCAGTAAATATTAGGTTCGGATTCCCGACTCTTCACTTCGTTCACTTGCGGGAATGAAAATCTGGGCGGTTGCTTCAAATAGCTATATTGCTACGATGAATCCAAATGCAAATCGGCGGGTATGATGCACAACTTAGTATCAGTGAATTCAGCGGCGGAAGCGAGTTTCGGAAGTGGTGATACTCAGATGAAGCTACCTCGCCCGGCGATGCTAATTCGAAATGAAGCCTTCACCGCGCTGCTCATCCTGATTCTGTCTATCGTTGCTTCCCCCCTGAAATCATCCGCTCAATTCCCCCGGCTGGAATCACAGATTACGATTGAACCCTCGCAAATCGGCGATATCAGTTCCGACCCAATCCCTGCTGTCGATTCAAGAAAGACCGTCTTATCCTCCTGGAACACCGACGAACTCACGGAAGAGTATTTCGGCGCCTATCTGTGCACCAATGCGGCGCTCGACGCCACCAGAGGCAACATCTTCTGCATCAATACCACCGTCAACCTCTGGGAACATCGGATGCACCTGGAAATCGCCAATCACACACCGGTCTGCTTTTTCATCTACCAGGGGGCGCAGCTTACCGGAACCTACCACCTGGTTGATTCGGTCTATTACGATTCATTGGGGGTGGGGGAGGATTTTTATTCCTCCGGGGTGAGGAATTTCGAACTCCGGGCGGGATTGTATTATCTCATGGGATTATCCTGGATAGGGCATATTCAATACTCCAGAGGGGGACCGGTTCCGCCTGTGCCCTGTTCCTTTGGTAGCTTTCAGACCGGTATTTCGAGTGTTTTCGCCGGAGTGCCCCCCGCCGCCAGCATCGAAAACAACAATACCGGAATTCAGGCGTATCATCAGTGTATCGTAACCGGCTATCCCGCCAATCCCAATGCGCCCTGGTCGCCGGACAGTTTCGAAGTGAGCCACAATAACGCCGAATTGAGAGCCACACTGTCCTGGGTTAATCCCTCCACTACCGTCGGCGGGCATCAATTGCTGCAGCTTTCGGGCGTCAGGATATTTCGCGATTCCCTCAGCCTGACCCAGGTCACCAACGTCCAGATTGGTCAGCCCTCGGTTTACCAGGATACTGCATTTACGGAGCCGGGAATGCATTATTACACGTTAATACCCTTCAACTCGGCGGGAGACGGATTGTCGGTGGAGGACAGCGCCTGGATTGGATTGGATACACCGGGGCCCCCGGAAAATATGGTTTCACAGTCCGATACCAGCGGCGCGTTGGTGTGCACCATTACCTGGGACCCGCCGACCAGGAGCGCTCACGGGGGATATTGGTACTACGGCGCCTGGGACGGCATTAAAATCTACCGTAACAATGATGAAATCGCGGACATTACGGGAACTGCCACCGCTTTTGTCGATTCCCCCGCAGTGGCGGGATGGTATCTCTACCGAGTGGCTTATTACAACTCAACCGGCATCGGCGAGCGGGGAACCGCCCCCTGGGTTTACGCCGGTTATGTGCCTTCAGGCAGTTTCGATATTGGAGGCGGGAACAACAATTTCCCCGACCTCATCTCCGCGGTCAGGACCATCAACGGTATCGGCGTCAACGGGCCGGTGGAGTTCAACGTGTATCCGGGGATTTATGACGGTCAGGTTACCTTGAGCAGTATTTACTATACCAGCCATATCAATACCGTCACCTTCACTGGTGTCCCCGGTCCCACCGGTGATTTACCCGTAATAATGAACACTACGGGAACCGGAAGCGATTCCGGAAACGGTTTCCTGCTACGGGGAGTCGATTATATCACTATTCAAGGATTCGATTTCCGCGAATGCGACTATAGCGCCATAAGAGCCAGATACGGTTACAGCTCTTCAGATTCGGCGACTCACATCACCATTAGAAATAACTACTTCAACGCTCAAGCCGCCGCCTATGCGCAGTTATACTTATACCGCAATTACGATGCGCTGGTCGAAGGCAACGAATTCAACGGCGCCACCCACGGGATGCGTATCAGGTATTCTTCGGATTCCAGAGTGGTGAACAATATGTTCTACGGCCAGGAGCGGTACGGCATTTATACCTATGAAGTCGCCAGGTCCGAGTATCTTTTCAACTCAATTTACAGTCCCGGTTCAATCGAAGACAGCCGGACTCTGTATATCGCCGGCCCCTCCAGCTACACTTCGATGGTGAAAAACAATATCGTCTATAACTATGGAACCACCGGGGTCGCCGCCTATTATCTGGAACACCCCACCGAGTCTGACTATAACTGCTTCTATGCGCCTGACTGCAATGTGGGTTACGCCAATTTCGCCCCGCGGCAAACTATGGCTGAATTCCGCGCCGCCACCGGATTGGACGCCCACAGCATCTGCGCTGATCCGCTGTTTCGCGCCGCCGGAGATTTACACCTTGAACCCCTATCGCCCTGCGTCCACGCCGGAATTCCCATCCCTGATGTGTTGACGGATTTTGACGGCGAGCCTCGCAGCGGCGCCACTCCCTGCATCGGCTGCGATGAAACCAGCCTGCTCCAGGTCAACCTGACCCCGCATAATCCTCCTGTTACCATACCACTGGGCGGAGGAAGTTTCCGTTTCGATGTGGAGATAATAAACCTGGCTGACAGCGCAACCGCCTTCGACGCCTGGTCCGATGTGAGGTTTCCTAATGGAATGGTTTTTGGGCCGCTGGTGCTGCGGACAGGCTTGGTTATCCCCGGTAACGGTTCCCTTCAGCGCACAGCGGGGCAGTATGTCCCCGGAGTAGCGCCTCCGGGAAATTATATATACGTGATCAAGGTTGGAGACCACCCCGGTTTTGTCGAAGGCTTCGCTGAAATCCCCTTCGAAATCCTCGCCGGTGAGGGCGCCAGCCTGGGGATTGAGGGTTGGGAGGTGAGCGGATGGTTCGGCGATGATGTCAGTATGCCAGCGTCATTACCGCTGGATTACTCCATAACCGGCATTCACCCCAATCCTTTCAACGCCGAGGCCAGGATTGAATACACCCTGCCAAGGGCGGGGCGCCTGAAAATTGCAGTATACGATATCAACGGCAGAGAGACAGCGGTACTAGAGGATGGCTGGAAGGAAGCCGGACGCCATCGCATACGCTTCAATGGTTCATCCCTGTCATCGGGGATTTATTTCTGCAGAATGTCCGCAGGCGCTTTCAGCCAGACCAGGAAAATTGTGTTGTTGAAGTAGCTCCGGTGATTTTAAAAAAATAGAAGGCGGCTTCAAATAGAAGCCGCCTTTTCTACCTAAGGGCGTGTTATTAGTGCAACAGGGTCTCCGCACCCTGTTGCAAGTCTTTGAGTATTAATTATATGATGCAGGGTGTAGAGACCCTGCGCCACTTGGGATTGGTGTCGGGTGCGGGGACCCGACATCACGATAGGTTTAGGTAGGGGCGAACGGCCGTTCGCCCCTACAAACGACATTCTATTCTGGGAATATTTATTGTGTGAAGACTATTTCCCCAGAAAATAGGACAGGAGAATCCCTGCCGCAGTGGCTGAACCGATAACACCGGCGACATTGGGACCCATCGCGTGCATTAACAAATAGTTGTCGCCGTCGTAAAGCCGTCCCACGTTCTGCACCACGCGGGCGCTGTCCGGAACCGCGCTGACTCCGGCAGCCCCAATCAGCGGATTTATCTTCTCCTTCAGGAACAGGTTCAGCAGCTTGGCGAAAAGCACACCTCCGGCGGTAGCGATACAGAAACTCAGAGCCCCCAAAGCGAAAATCATAATCGACTGGGAGGTCAGAAAATACTGCGCCTGGGTCGATGCGCCAACTGTCAATCCTAACAGTATGGTCACGATATCCACTAAAGCCGTTCCCGCCGTCTTAGCCAGTCTTTCGGTGACTCCGCTCTCCTTCAGGATATTCCCGAAGAACAGCATCCCCAGCAGCGGCAGTGCTCCCGGCGCGATGAAACAGGTCGCCAGCAGCGCTAACACGGGGAATATAACTTTTTCGTTCCGGGGAACACTCCGGGAAGGTCTCATCCTGATTAACCGCTCTTTTTCGGTGGTGAGCAGTTTCATTATCGGCGGCTGGATTACCGGCACCAACGCCATATATGAATATGCTGCGATGGCGATCGCTCCCATCAAATGCGGCGCCAGCATCGAAGAGGTGAAAATCGCTGTCGGCCCATCAGCGCCGCCGATGATACCGATTGCCGCCGCTTCGTGGGGGCTGAATCCCAAAGCTAAAGCTCCCAGCAGCGTGAGAAATATCCCCACCTGAGCCGCCGCCCCTAAAAGCACCAACTTGGGATTCGATAGCAAGGCTGAAAAGTCGGTCAAAGCCCCGATACCGAGAAATATCAAGGGAGGATAAATCCCCTGCCTAACACCAAAATAGAGGTAGTTCAACACCGAACCCTGTTCGTAGATGCCGATTCTTAAGTTTGCATCGAGATTGAAGGGGATATTGCCGATAATGATCCCGAAACCTATCGGCACCAATAACAACGGTTCATAGTCCTTCTTAATCGCCAGGTAGAGGAAAAACAGCCCCACCGCAATCATTATCAAGTTTTTCCATACCCCGGGCTGGACAAAACCGGTGTATGTTATGAATTTATAGAAAATATCCATTTCGATAAGATACTGAAATATATTGGTTTGAAATTGACTAATTCGAACCTGGTAACAATATGGCTAAATAAAGTCGCAGACAGGATAGTCATTCCGGCGCAGCCGGAATCCCTCTGGAAAAGAAGGATTCTGGCACGCTTCGCGGCCAGAATGACACTTACACTTCACATCGGTAAACTGTTACCGAACCTGAAACAGTGTCGTCTCAGCTGCCATTCACAATCATCAGTTCTTGACTCTCGATCACCGAATCACCTTCGGTGACCATTATTTTAGACACAGTCCCGTCCACACTCGCTTGAATGTTGTTCTGCATCTTCATCGCTTCCATTATAATTACGGTCTGGCCGGACTTCACCGCATCGCCCGGTCTCACATTGACTTTGACTATCAATCCCGGCATCGGAGCTTTGACCACCCCGGCTCCCTTGGCTTCGGTAGGTTTGGCTGTAACCTTGGTAGCTTCCCCCGGCGCTGCCGAGGGCCTCACCACTTTAGCGGTAGGCTTGACGATTTGACTTCGTTTGGTCGGTTGAAGTTCGACCTCGTATTCCTGACCATTCACCGTAATCACCATAAGATTGTCTTCGCGGCGAACCACCTTAGCTTCGTATTCATGGCCGAATACCTTAAACCTATGTGTTTTCATTTGATATATCTCCGTTGCTTTGCGCTCTGTTTTTAAAGTACTTTAAACCTAACGTTGAATTGCTTGTATCATTTTTATCCAATGAAGCGCTCTGCTAATTTTGTCATTCCCGTCAGCCGTACGGCTGAAAGCGCGTAGGGAATCTGAAACTAAAAATATTTCTGCTGTCAGATTCCCGACAAGCTAGATGGTATGTTAAAAAGTATGTCGGTTTCA
>CAYQZD010000173.1:0-6017 GCA_964421875.1 uncultured bacterium | reverse complement strand
CAGTTTACTGTTCTGAAGCGGATATTTACAAGTATTTGATTATTATGAAATACGATTCACAGCAGATTAAGCAGATTATATTATCCTATTCTACTATATAACAATCACATAGCAATGTAATAATTGGTACCCAGATTCTGTGTTAAAAATTCTCTGAATCACTGATTAACACTGATTTACGCTGATTTCACCGATACATAATCAATTAAAACAAATATTTGAGTCCTAATCGTAATAATAAACACTAATAGACTCAGAAAGAAATAATTCACCCTTTGGGTGAATGTTTTAATCGTATGACACAGAATCTGGGGGGTACAACTTCAGATAAGTAAAGTGATACCAAAACAATAGTGAAAGTAGATAGAGACCGATTGAGAGCGCGGTGATTTGGAATTCAGGCGATAGATTCAGCTATATACAATCATCACCGGGATTTTGGATTGGCGGACTACGGCTTCGGCGGTGGAGCCGATGATTTTTTCCATTAGGGTGTCCCTGCCGGTGCTGGAAAGGACGATGAGGTCAGCCCCGATTTCCCGGGCTGTATCAGGGATATCCCGGCGGGGCGAGCCTTCCCGCAGGACGAATTCGACATCGACATCCTTCAGTTCCAGCCCTTCGGCAGCCTCGCTCATCTGACGTTTCGCCTCCAGCGCCTTCTGCTTCTGCACCTCCTGATAATGTTCAGGACTTACGCGAAGCATCATCATCTCTTCCTCTGACATAAAAGATTCTTCAACATGCAGCAATACCAAGCCGGATTGGCAAAGGTTAGCTAATTCCGCAGCCGTTTTCAAAGCTTTCAGGGAATTATCGCTGAAATCCAGCGGGCAGACTATTTTTTTGAACATAGAACTTTACCTGTTGTTTATATCGGTATTTTTATTTTTCCAGGATGATTTTCCTCACACACACAACATTACCGGAATTCACCATCCTGGCGAAGTACACCCCCGACGGCGCCGACGCCGCCTGCCACTCCATAGTATGCGCCCCGGCTTGAAGGATACCGTCATTGAGCCGCGCGACTTCCCTGCCCTGAATATCATAAACGGACAGAATCGCATAGCTGGAACGGAGGAGGTTAAAGGCTATTCGAGTCATCTGATTGAAAGGATTGGGAAACACAGAAATTTCAAGTGTTGGCGACGCCATCCAAGGGTGATACTGAACCGATTGCGAGGGCAGCGCCCAGGCGTAGGTCCAACTGGAATCGCGGGGGAAGTCGTCATCGACATAGACGGCGGTTATCCGTTCCGGGGGGACGACTTCGAGGAAGCCGTTTCCAGGCGCGGGTGTACCCTCTATCAAGGTAATGCCGCCTGCGCTTTGAAACAACCCGGTAGAAACTCCGGTCTCAAGGAGAAACACCGTTTCACTGTCTCCGGCGGAGGAGATTAGACCGACGTATATCACGTCCCTTATCGTTTGACGCCAATCCTCATCCAGGTCGCAGACTGTAATATGAATGGATTCGCCGGAGATTACAGTATCGACTCGATTGCCTAGAGAATCGGTAAAATCGAGCGGATGTAAATAGTCGAAGACGGCTTTAGAGTAGAACTGCCCTTCGAAGGTCAAACCGGGGATGGTCAAAGGACTTCCGTTCCAGCGGCGTCCCCAGGAATTTTCGCTTGATACGCCGGGAATACCGTGTTGCTGGTACATCGCCATTTTTGACAGACCGGAACCGTAGCTTTGGGTCTGGTCACGCCAGCGGTCGAAACTTTGATAAGGATCGTTGCGGTCCAAGTGATGGACAAAAGTGTTGACGTCCTCCCAATACTGCAGGTAAGCGTAGGAAGCGGCGAGCTTGAAACCAAAATCGTAGAGGTCGGGGGCGGCGTGCATATCGAGAAAAAGGTCCACTCGCCCCCCGCCGGCAATCCACTGGTCGATGGCGCGGTGAACGGCGTTGACTTCAGGCTCTTCACCTGCGTAAGTGGTATCGTATGCCCAGCAGCGGTTGAGGTTGATTCCATTGGCGTTCTGGCGGGAAATGCCTTCGGCGACGCCGTCGACGTTGACCATCGGGACGATTTTGAAGGAGATGTACTGCAGGATTTCCGCGCCGATTTGAGTCGCCAGCAGAAATTCCATCAGTCCGCTGATGACGAAACTTGTCTGGGACTCCATCGGGTGCTGGCGTGATATTATCCAGCAGGTCTGTTTCTCTGATTGGGGATAATCCGGACGGTCGATGGTGACAAGCGGAATGCCCCGGTTGTGGACGCTTTGCCCGATAATTTCGTATTGGAAACAGGGCGAAATAGAGCGGGCGTCAAGTTCTTCCATCAAATCGGAATAAGTATAAGGAAATCCCTGAGCGATGTAGACGCTGTCTGCAGTGAAATTCTGGAAAAAGCATTGAGTGCTCCAGTGCATCCAGACGTTTTCGATTCTCGCCCAGTTTTCACCGTCGTAGGAATATACCGGTTTGTGGTTTTCCGAGACCCAGTTGTCGGGATTGTCGATGGTGAAGTTCACGGTCTGTCCGGCGGCGTTCTGCGCGATTTTGAAGCAGTACCAGCCATAGAGGTCGCCGGGCGTGGGGTCGGCTCGCAGCCGGAGCAGGACGTCGTTGACGGTCTGGGTGATGGCGGTATCCAGGCTGGCGGCTTCGAAGTCCCAGACGATATCCGCGGCGGTGACCTGTGCCGGGGATGGTTGAATAGAAAGTATCCCAAACAGGATGAAGACTGCCAAGAATCCCGCTAAAAATATCTTCGTGTACCAGGCGGAAACCATAATAACACAAAACAAAGTTCTCCTCGTACAGACAGGAGGAGAAGTTCCTGGGTATTATTTAGTGCTTATTGCAAAACTCTGAAATTTTCATTGCGAGGAAGCGAAGCGACGAAGCAATCTATTGTTATATAATAGCTTAAAGATTGCTTCACTTCGTTCGCAATGACAGATAAAGGACTTTTTCAACAGAAACTATTTAAAGAAAACAAAGGTAACAGCGACAAAAAGCGGTCCCAGAATACCAACCGACCAAATCATATAACCGAAGAAGCTGGGCATCTTGATTTTGTTTTCCTCGGCGATGGAGCGAACCATAAAGTTGGGGGCGTTCCCGATATAGGTATTAGCGCCGAAGAACACGGCTCCGGCGGAGATAGCTTTGAGGAGAAAAACAAACTCGTTTCCGACAGGCGAATGCACTGCGCCGGTGAGTATCGAATGAACCTGAGGCTCGGTTAGATTGAGGCTCCCCAGGGCGGAGTTGAAGAAGGTTAGATAGGTCGGGGCGTTGTCCAGGAAACTGGAGAGTATCCCGGTAACCCAGAAGTAGTGCCAGGGGTCTTTGACGGTTTCCATTATGAAAGCGAGTTTTCCTTCGGAACCGGCTCTAAGGAGGGCGAGCGCGGGAACAATGGTCATAAAGATACCGGCGAAGAGGTAAGCCACTTCGCGGATGGGCTCCCAGGTAAATTTGTTGTCTTTACGGGTGATTTTAGCGGTGGTAATGAGGGAGAGAAGGCCCATCGCGATGATGATTATATCGCGGGAGAGGTTCTGAAACTGAACGTGGACATCGAAGAGATAGAAGCCTCCGGGACGCCATTTACCGGACATCAGCACCGCGCCTAAAATGCCGGCGAGGAAGATGAAATTGTGCAGTCCTTCGAGTTTTAAGGGGACTTTTTCCTGGGGATCGGGAGCCGCTTTCTCCCGTTTATACATTATGGTGTCCAGTATGAAGAAAATCACCAGCAGACAAACCACCATAAAAAGCATATGGGGAAAGATGTTGAAGGTCCAGAAGAAGGGGACGCCGTGCAGGAATCCTAAGAAGAGGGGCGGGTCTCCCAGCGGGGTCAAGGAGCCGCCGATGTTAGCGACAAGGAAAATAAAGAAGATAATTATGTGCATCTTGTTTTTGCGGTGGGCGTTGGCGCGGATGATGGGTCGAATCAAAAGCATCGCGGCTCCGGTGGTTCCCATCCAGGAAGCGAGGGCGGCGCCGATTACAAGGATAAGAGTGTTTACCGTGGGAGTTCCCTTTAAGGTCCCCCTCAGTAATATGCCTCCGGAAACGGTGAAGAGTCCCCATAACAGTATGATAAAGGGAAAATAATCGACGAGGTAGATGTGGAGGATTTCGTAAAACGCATCCCCGCCGTAGAAAATCAGAAAGGGCACAGCGAATAGCAGCGCCCAGAAGGCTGAAACCTTGGGATAATGATGTTCCCAAAATTTAGGTGCGAACAGTGGAAAAAGCGCAATGGACAACAGGATTCCGACGAAGGGAATGATGGTGAAGAGTCCGAGTTTTTTGCCAATGCCGGTTTCGTGATGGGCGGCTTCTTCGCCGTGGTGTTCAGCCTGATGCTGGGTTTCAATTTCAGGATTTTGAGGGAGCGCGACGGCGGTGTCGGTCTGGTGTTCCTGCGCAATCGCGGCTCCGCAGGCGGCGGAAAAGGTGATAATGAGAACGAGCGTTAAGAATATGTATAAATATCTGCTGGTCATACAACGCCTCCGGTTATGATAAACACGCATTGTCAATATTCAAAATAGTGGAATTAGTGTCGTTTCCGGGCTTAGTAATGCTTGAGTATAGTGCGATTTGGATAAGCAATCTTGACTTTTTAAGGAGTAAGGCGGGGATGGTTGACGGTGGATGCGAAGTGTAGATTTTTTCATCCGGACGAGCTGATTTCAGAGCCATTTTTGGGCTTTTTCCTGCAAGGTTTTAAGTTCAAATGGTTTTACAATGTAATCGGCGGCTCCCTGCTTTATCACTTCCCGCACTACTTTTAAACTGCTTTCCGAAGTCACCATAATCACGGGGATGTTCTTAATGTCATCTTCTTCCTTAATTTGCTTCAGGGTTTCCACGCCGTCAAGAACCGGCATTAAAACATCCAGAAAGATTATATCGGGTTTTGCACGCAGAGCTTCCGTTACCGCGCTGACGCCGTTTGCGGCTTCATAGAATTCGAAATCTCCAAGTTCCTTCAGAATCTGCTTCATAATCTGCCGCATCCCTGCTTCATCGTCGACCAGGAGTATTTTCTTTCTGCGGCTCATAATATTACCAATGATATCCGCCGGAGTTTAAGCTGTAATAATAAAATTAATCGACACTTACAATCAGCTTTCCGTCCTCCAGAACCAGGGGAAGGACCTTGATTCCTTCCTTGGCTGAGCCGGCAAGGACTTTTCCCTCGTAATCGAAGGTTGACTTACCCACGCTGCAACACTGGACAGTTCCCCCTCCGGGGACAGGATCGAGCCGCCGGCCTCCGTGAGTGCATTTATTCTGGAAGGCGTAGTAGGCGCCATCATCGCCGCGAATCACCAGCAGTTTCACCGGCAGCTTATCATTTTCGAGGCGGAGGGCTCCGTTTTCTTGGGATAGTTCGGGGGCTCGCTGCAGTTCAATCACCACTTTACCCTCTTCGAATTTCCAGCAGCCGGGGTCCGAAGGGGGTTGGGTGATACATTTACCCAAAAGCCGTTTGAAGAAGTTCAGTTTGTTGCTTTTAGCGGTATCGACCTTCACCATTTTCTCCTCAATAATTTGAGTGTCAGGGGATTCATCATTGGTTTGCGCACTGGCGACGAGAGCATACAGGAGAAGCATTAACACGACCACAAATGCGGATGATAGAATATGATATTTCATCCTCAAGATAATCATATCCTTATATCGATATCAGTTCAGTTAAAATCCGTTACAGTCATTCTTGGAAAGAATGATAGAAAAAATGATGTCATTCCTGCGCAACAGTCTGTCCGACAATATGTCATGCTGAGCGAAGCGAAGCATCTGCATTTTAGTAAATCATTTATAAACAAGAGATTCTTCACTTCGTTCAGAATGACATCATACTATATCAGGTATTCTCGAATAGTCTGGCAAGCAAGAATCCATCTTCTTGTATTTGTATGAGATACTGGACTCCCGCTTTCGCGGGAATGACAGATTATAGGACAATCTTTTTTTGGATCTGTTTCCCAAATGTTTTGATTTATTTATAGTCTTATATCTTCCGCGGTTA
>CAYQZD010000172.1:0-6053 GCA_964421875.1 uncultured bacterium | reverse complement strand
ACTCTGAAATTGTCATGCGAGGAAGCGAAGCAACGAAGCAATCTATTTGTTATATAACTCTTTAAAGATTGCTTCATCACCCGTACGGCGGATTCGAAATGACAAATTGGTGAATTTTGCAACAGAAACTATATAATAATCCCTGCCATAAGGACTTCATAAGGTAATAAAAAGTTACAGGAGTTTCAAATGACGATAATATTCCTTAGCGTTGTATCTTGATTTTGGTAAATTGTTTTGTACATTTCCATAGTAAAGATGATCCACTCAATGAATTTGTAGAGTTAAGGAAATCCGTTGAATTCAGTAATGAAAGCAAGCATACTGGCGGTAGATGACGAGGAAGACATTCAGGAGTTGATTAAGTATAACCTCGATAAAGAGGGATACGGTGTAATTCCAGCCTCCTCCGGCGAAGAAGCGGTGAAGCTCGCCCGAAAAGAGTCGCCCGACCTCATCATACTCGACCTTATGCTCCCTGGAATGGATGGATTGGAAGTCTGCAAATTATTGAAAAACGATCCCGCGACTAAAGAAATCCCCCTGCTGATGTTGACCGCTAAGGGTGAAGAGTCAGACATCGTCATCGGACTCGAACTGGGCGCCGAAGACTATATGGTCAAACCATTCAGCCCCAAAGTGCTCATCGCCAGAGTAAAAGCGCTGCTCCGCAGACGCAAAACCGAACTAACAGAAAAAGAAAAAACTGTCCTCCGTTTCCATGACCTTCAAATCAGCGCGGAGCGCAGAGAAGTTCTTGTTGAGGAGAAAAGAGTGGATTTGACAGCCACCGAATTCAATATCCTCTGGCTGCTTGCCGGAAAACCTGGCTGGGTTTTCAGCCGGGCGCAGATTGTCGATGCCGCCAGAGGGGAGGACTACCCCGTAACCGACAGGTCGGTGGATGTTCATATCGTCTCCTTGAGAAAGAAACTGGGAAAATACGGAAAAGAAATTGACACGGTGAGAGGTGTCGGATATCGCTTCTCTGATAAAGCTGTGTGATCTATTCGTATCGATGTAATTACTTAGTTCTTTGTTCACTACCCAAGATAGTCATTCCGATGCTGCCGGAATACTTTTCGAAAGAGAGGGATCAGCCGTACGGCTGATGATATTTACGTTTCAAATCGGTTAAGTGTTACAGAAATTTATTTTTAAATTAGAATCCTGTAAATCTTGTTAATCCTGTCTATTTTAATTAAGTTATGAATAATTCAGGTTAATAAATACGTATCGATTAATGTGAATTATACAAGATAATCATTATTTAAACGCTATGAAACGAAAAAGCCTCCATCGCACACTCTTCTTAACCTATGTCGCTGTCATACTGGCTGCGATTATGCTGATAGGTCTGCTCACAGCGCTCAAGGTGCGCAGCTCCTATCTGGCGCGCGCCTCGCTTGACCTTGAAGCCATTGCCGGATTGGTGATGCGGCAGATTGCGGTCGATTTCCAACCGGAATACTGTTCCCAACTGGATTCTGTCTGCAAAGTCTTAGGAGAAGTCTCAAAATCCAGGATTACCTTTATCCACCGTTCCGGAATGGTGTTGGGGGATTCGCATGAAAATCCCCAGAATATGGAAAACCATGCTGACCGACCGGAAATAAAGAACGCAATCGCCCAAGGAGAGGGAATATCGACTCGAATGAGCCCCACGCTGGATAAACTGATGCTCTACTATGCCATCCCCCTGGTGCAGGAAGGTGAAATGGTAGGGACAGTCAGAGTTTCTGTGGCTATCGCTGACATTGGCCATGCTTTGCGCGAAGTATATCTGTGGACTATTGTAGCAGGTCTCATTATCGCGGTGTTGGCGGTGGTTGTCAGTTATAAAATATCGCGCGGTATCGCCTCAAGGGTGGAAGAAATGAGGCGCGGCGCTGAGAGTTTTGCACTGGGCAGCTTCGACAATAAAGTCCCCATATCAAACATTACAGAGCTGGCAAGCCTGGCTGATGCGCTTAACCAAATGGCTTCACAGCTTAGCCTCCGAATCGAAACCGTCACCAGGCAGCGAAACGAACTGGACAGCGTCCTCGCCGCTATGGCTGAAGGAGTGCTCAGCTTCGATTTGGAAGCGCGCCTGCTCAGTCTTAACCAGGCCGCCGCTGACATCTTAGAAATTGACAAGAGTGATTCCATGGGAAGATTGCTGCAGGAGACTGTAAGAAATCCCGACCTGCGCGAGTTTGTCATCGAAGTCCTGAAAGAACCTGAAAGTCTGGAGCGGGAAATCGTGATGAAGAATGGTATGCTTTACCTCCAAGCGCACGGGAATAAACTTCGAGACGCTCAAGGCAGCGATGTCGGCGCGCTTATCGTACTACACGATATTACCTCCATTAAAAAAATGGAGAAAATGAGAAGCGAGTTTGTCGCTAACGTCTCACATGAACTAAGAACCCCCATAACCGCCATCAAAGGGTTTGTGGAGACATTGCTCGACGGAGCGGTTGAAGACCCGGAATCGGCGGCGAAATTCCTGAAAATTACCTGTCAGCACATTGACCGGCTGACGGAAATGACCCAAAGCCTGCTGAGTCTCTCTAAAATCGAAAGGGATGTGGAAACCAAATCGATCAAACTTGAAGTCGGAGATGTGACGGCGGTGTTATCCGCTGCGGCGGAAAGCTGCAAAAAGGTGTTGATGGATAAAAATGTTCGACTTATAATGGATACTCCAGGGGAACTCAAAGCAAAAATTAACCCCCCGCTGCTCGAACAGGCTATTGTGAACCTCATCGACAATGCGGTGAAATTCAGCGAACCGGAGAGTGAAATCAAGATTGGGACGGAAGTGAAGAAAGAGGAAATCGCAATATATGTGCAAGATTTCGGATGGGGAATCGAAGTGGAGCACCTCGAGCGAATTTTCGAGCGCTTCTACCGCGTAGAATCCGACCGAAACCGAAAAACCGGAGGCGCCGGACTGGGGCTTTCAATTGTCAAGCATATAGTCCTCGCCCATAATGGGAGAGTCGAAGCTGAGAGCCGCATCGGACAGGGGGCTGTCTTAAGGATTTACCTGCCCAAAATCGATTAAAACTATGACTGAATGGTTTCCCTGCCAATGAGAATCCCCCTGCGTGCTATGAATAATCCGTACGGCGCATCTTAACACAATCCTAACAATTCATTCATATTTAATTAACATAGATATAATAAATTATACTGCCATTAAAAAAATGGAACAGAATTCACCGTTAATTAAACCTGAGCATTTGTGAAATAACTATCGAGCCTCTTGCAAAAGTCTGGAATTTATTAATTTGTCATTCTGAACGCAGTGAAGAATCTCTTGTTTATTATGATGTTAGAAAAAATTGAGACCCTTCACTTTGTTCAGGGTGACACTTCCGAAAGACTTTTGCAAGAACTTCCATCATTAAATTAGCAAAATCCTATGAAATCATCAGTAGTTTTTATGGCAGTATTTCTCACTTTTACGACTTCAGTATTAGCCGGCAGCGGTCAAGATTCCGATTTGCCTGAAGGCATTCGCAGCCTCACCGTCAGCGGACTGTATTACCTTTCATATCAATCGGGGGAGAAATCCGGCGCCGATTTCAGTAAATTCGCCGTTAAGCGCGGATACCTCACCGTGAAAAAAGGAATCAACGATTTCCTCGCCTCACGCATTACAATGGACGCCCACCAGGACAATACCGGCGATATGAAAGTCAGAATCAAATACCTTTACGCCGACATTAAATTCCCCGAATTTGCCTTTGTCACCAAACCGCATATGGAATTCGGTTTGGTCCATACCCCCTGGCTCGACTTCGAAGAGCATATAAATTATTACCGGATGCAGGATACTATGTTTATGGAGCGGGTGGGAATTTTCAATTCCGGCGACTTCGGATTCATCTTCCTCGGTTACCTCGCCGGAGATATGGACAAAGACTACCGGAAGCGGGTGAACAACAAATACCCGGGCCGCTACGGAAGCTTTGCGGTCGGTATGTATAACGGCGGAGGCTATCACGCCCAAGAGAGCAACCTGGATAAAACCGCTCAAGCCAGGCTCACAATCCGCCCCCTGCCCGATGTTGTCCCGGGCCTGCAAGTTTCCGGATTGACAATAATGGGCGAAGGAAACCAGTCCGGAACAGTCGACGCCACCAACGATTGGCAAACCACCGCCGCAATGCTCTCCTACGAACACCGGTATCTGACGTTCACCGGGCAATATGTGGCGGGACACGGCAATAAATCCGGCGGATGGTCCGAAGACGCCGATTACCGCGGCTATTCCCTCTTCGCCGAAGGCAAACTGGGACCAAACTGGAGGATTATCGGCCGGCTGGATTACTTCGATCCCAACACCGACGCCTCCGACAACGAATATAACCGAGTCATCGGCGGAGTCGGATACGATTTCGGTCATCACAATATCCTGCTCCTCGACTATGACCACGTAACTTACCAAGCCCCCGGAGCCAGCGATGACGACCGAATTCAACTCACATTTCAAATTCATTATTAATAATCAGGTCAATTTAGTGAACATTATAACTGTTGTCATTCTGAGCCAGCCGATGAGGAGCGAAGAATCTCCTCCTAATTTTAATCTGAAAAACAAGACGAGACCCTTCCCTTTGTTATGGGCGAAATAAAATTACATGGAGACAATAATGAAAAAGACTATACTTACTTTCCTGCTGATTTCTGTCTTAATCGCGGGAATCGTCGCCATCGCGAACGCTCAAACCGTTAAAGTGGTAGATGGAGCAGGCGCAAGCTTCCCCTATCCCTTATACTCGCAATGGGCTTACAAGTACAATCAAATCACAGGCGTGCGCCTCAATTACCAATCCATCGGCTCCGGAGGCGGAATCCGACAGATTAAAGCGGGAACCGTCGATTTCGGAGCTTCGGACGCCCCGATGAAAGCCGAAGAACTCGAAAAATCCGGCTTGATTCAATTCCCTATGGTGATTGGAGGCGTGGTGCCGGTGGTGAATATCAAAGGCATGAAGCCCGGTGAAATCAAAATCGACCCAAAAACACTGGCAGACATCTTCATGGGAAAAATTACCAAATGGAACGACACCGCAATCGCAGCCCTGAATCCCGGTATCAAGCTGCCCAAGAAAGACATCACTGTTGTTCACCGCGCTGACGGTTCCGGCACCACCTGGATTTTCACCAAATATCTGGCTGCGGTATCCAAAACCTGGGCCAGCCAGGTCGGAGCCAATAAAGCCGTATCCTGGCCCGTAGGTGTCGGCGGAAAAGGTAACGAAGGCGTCGCCTCCTATGTCAAGCGTATTAACGGCAGCATAGGATACGTCGAATTCGCCTACGCGCTGCAGAATAATTTGACTTACGCCCTGCTCAAGAATCGGGACGGAAAATTCCTAGCCCCCACCAAGGATAACTTTATGGCCGCAGCCGCTAACGCTGACTGGAAACACGCCGCCGGATTCTACCTCGTTTTAGTAAACCAGCCCGGTGAATCAAGCTGGCCCATAACCGGCGCTTCCTTTATTATCATATACAAGAAACAGAGTGATAAGGACAGGGCTCGGACTATGCTCGATTTCTTCGACTGGTGTTACCAACACGGCAAGGAAACCGCCCTCAAACTCGACTATGTCCCGATGCCGGACAATGTGGTGGACTTGGTGGAAAAAGTCTGGACCAAAGAAGTCGAAGCCGGCGGGAAAACAGTGTGGGAATAGAACTCGGTAGGGGCGAAGCATTCCTAATTTGACAGTAATATTTTTAATGATTTTAACTTGAATGCTTCGCCCTTGTAAAAGCTGTTATAATACTCTGTCGTGGCGCAGGCCCTCAGCGTCTGCGGCAGAAATGTGCTTTTATAATTCAGTTTTTGTATATACTATTTACGTAGTGTCGGGCCTCAGCGCCCGACGCCAACTAATAATTATCGAAAACGTTGCAGACTAAAGGGAGTCGAAAGCGCGTATGAGCCTTTCAAAAAACAGACTCTTCTTAAATCTCTATATTTGGTTCTTCGCTGAATAGTGTGGGTAAACTGGTTCTATTAAGAATAATTGCTTGACTGTCTATAAACA
>CAYQZD010000171.1:0-6197 GCA_964421875.1 uncultured bacterium | reverse complement strand
ATTTGATTTTTGAGCTGGGCTTATTTATTGGTAAATTGGGTAAAGAAAGAGTGTATTTCTTGGTGCCAAGAAATACGGATAAGCTGCATTTACCTTCTGATTTATTAGGAATTGAACCCGGTCGATTTGATTATCCAAAAAATGATAATGATTTACTTGGAGCATTAGGTCCTTTCTGTAATAAAATAGAAAGAAAACTGGAAAAACTGGGTAAAATTTCACCTAATGAAGTAGAAAATGTTAATTCACAAAAACAAAACGAAGAAATAGTTCATGAAAATCAAGATAAAGAACAAAATGATGAACAAAGTAAATTTCATGAATATGGAGTATATAAGGACAGTTTTGGAAATTATGTAATTGTGGCGAGACCTACGGATTTCTTTGCACATAGAATTAGTCAATCTTACCCTGGGATTAGGGGATTGCATTGGTTCGACGATTCAGAATTAGCTCTTGATCGGTTGCAGATATTATTAAAAGAACCGTTACGATTTGAAAAGTCAGACGAAAGAGCTTATACTGATCCTTTCTGGTGGTTTAGAGGTCGTCTAAATTCTTTTATCAGGGGATTCCAAAGACTTAGCGATACAAAATGTTTAATAAATTATCATGAAATAGACATAAACCGAATTGCTGTCTACAACAGTGGCACAGATTGGGACTGTTTCATTTATATAGAGAGTAATCCGGATAAACCAATAGGTGTCTACGAATACACAAAAACCGAATTAGAGGCTCAAGTTGAAGTGCTTGGTTTTGCATCAGAATCATATGGATTATTCGAAGGAATACCAATAACGGCGTTATGTTATAATGATGGCGCAGCTGTAATAGACGGTAAAGTAGTCGAAACAAGTGGCGCTGAATTTAGAAAAAGATATTTAACAAAGTATAATTTTATAATTACTTCAAAATTTTCTCCAATTAATACAAGAGAATTTGACATTTATTCAAGTACTTGGTTCAATGATTATTTAAAGGGAAATGCTACATTTGAAGAAATGTTGGATTTCATTAAAAAACTTGGACGACATGAATTAGATGAATAAGAGAATTATACATTTTTCATAATCCGAACCAAGATTTTCCTTTATCAGCGTAATCAGCGTCAATCATCATAAATCAGCGATTCAGAATTACTTCTGTGTAATCTGTGGTTAAATCATTCGTGTCTTTTCGTGTTCATTCGTGGTTCACCATTTATCAGCGCAATCAGCGAAAATCATTCATCATCAGCGATTCAAAACATAATACATCCACTACACTATGACCAAACACGACAAATCCGCCGATCCCATCACCCAAAAAGCGCTGGACAAAGCGCATTCCCAGGGGCGGGAAACGGTCTGGGCGCGCTACGGCAAGATGCAGCCCTCCTGCGGCTTCGGCGAGCTGGAGGCAAATTAACAAAACAAACGGAGGAAAAGAGATGAAGAGCGAAGAGAAGACTCTAATTGCGCTACTCGCAAGCCATGACAATTGGCAGAAAAACGATGAGTTGGCGCGCACAATCGAGAGAATGTTTGACAAAGACAAAAACAATCTTAAAGGATTTCATTTTGTTTTCACTGGAGGGACTTTCCGCAGATTAATGCGAGAAGGTGACCTTTCTAAAGAGCGCGACTTGAATGAATACAGTGGATTGCGAAATGATGTCAAGGATTGTCTTCTAAAAGAATGTGGTGTAACCGTCCTGCCCGATAGATACGATGGAGGAGTTACAATATTATCGAACCTCATCGTGCAGCGCCAATGCAATATAGTCTTCACTTTTTTAGCGCCATTCACCTCCCATTGGCTGAGCCCTGAAAACCTCGCTTTAATGCGATTATGCGATCTCTGGAATGTCAAGCGTATGATGAACACCGAATCAGTGAAGGAATGGTTCGAGCATGAAGCTAAAAGGGATGTTCATAGAAATCCTCAGCAAATCCCATTGAAAATTGTACTAGGTACCACGTCGGAAGAAAATTCGGAGTCAGCTCGGCAGCTAGTTGATGAGGATTACTACAAAATCGAACTAAAGCATACTAATAATGAAGAAGTATATGTACCGAAACTAGAAAAACAGACGATAGCTTTAATTGCCCATAATGAAATGAAAAACAGAATGCTGGATTTTGCCATTCAGTATGAAAATGAATTACTCAAATTTGGACGAGTCCTTGCCACCGGGACTACAGGGACTATGATTCAGGACGCTTGCCGAAAATTAAGGGAAAAGAACAAAATCGAGCGTTGTTTATCAGGCCCCAAAGGAGGAGATATAGAAATAGCGGCTGAGATTCTCTTCAATAGATGTCATATTGTGATTTTTTTCATTGATCCTTTGAATCCTCACCCGCATATCGATGACATTAGAGTTGTTTTCAGCGCTTGTATGTCACCCGTAGGAAATCAAAAAGTCCAAATGATTACCAATGAAGTCCATGCCAGGGAATGGATGGAAGAGGTTGTAAGACACCAGTAATAGATATTAAGTCTAACCTTCTAATATACAGGTTTTAATCTAATATTGTCATTTAAAGAAAAATCCGCCGACCCCGTCACCCAAGAAGCGCTGAATAAGGCGCATTCCCAGGGGCGGGAAACAGTCTGGACGCGCTACGGCAAGATGCAGCCCTCCTGCGGCTTCGGCGAGCTGGGGATATGCTGCACCGTCTGCTATATGGGTCCCTGCAGAATCGACCCCTTCGGCGAGGGGGCGAGTGTCGGCGTCTGTGGCGCTGACGCCAACGTCATCGCGGCGCGGAACTTAGCCCGCGGCGTCGCCGCCGGAACCGCGGCTCACAGCGACCACGCCCGCGGAGTCCTCGAAGCCCTGGAAGCCGTCGGCGCCGGCGGAGAAAGTGGCTACCGCATCTCTGACGAAGACAGATTTGAGACATTATGCCTCGAATTAGGCGTGAAAGGGGATTCTATCAGGGAAAAAGCGGCGGCGCTGACCGAGCGGCTGAAACTGGAATTCGGACGCATAGGCGGCGGTTTCGCCTTTGTCCACCGCGCCCCTCTTCCGATGCGGGAACGGTGGCAGCGCGCCGGAACCTTGCCCCGCGCCATCGACCGGGAAGTCACCGAGGTAATGCACCGCACCCACATCGGAGTGGACGCCGACTCCGAAAGCATCCTGCTGCAAGCCTTCAGATGCGCCATCGCCGACGGCTGGGGAGGCTCGATGATAGCCACCGAAATCCAGGACGCGTTGTTCGGGTCGCCTTCGCCCATCCGATCGAAAGTGAACCTGGGAGTGCTTAAGGAGGACCAGGTGAACTTAGTGGTGCACGGCCACGAACCGGTGTTGTCGGAGATGTTGGTGGTGGCGGCGCGGGAGCCGGAAGCTTTACGGCGGGCGGAATCTGTCGGCGCTAAAGGGATAAACTTGACCGGGATCTGCTGCACCGCCAACGAACTGCTGATGCGCCAGGGCTACCCCATAGCAGGCAATTTCCTGCAGCAGGAGCTGGCGATATCCACCGGCGCAGTTGAGTTGATGGCGGTGGATGTGCAGTGCATCCAGCCGGCTCTGCAGGAATTCGCCGGGCATTACCACACCAAGTTGATAACCACCAGCGATAAGGCGAAAATCACCGGCGCTGAGCATATCGAAATCGAGCCTGGCAACGCCCTGGAAAAGGCGCGGGAGGTGATTTACGCCGCCATCGACAATTACCGCAACCGGAATCCTGAAGCGGTGGACATCCCTGAAGGGGAGATGGATTTGGTGGCGGGTTTCACCGCGGAAAACACCTTCCGGCACCTGGGCGGGCGCTTCCGTGCGTCATATCGTCCCTTAAACGACGCTATCGCCGCAGGACGAATTCGCGGAGTGGCGGCGGTCATCGGCTGCTGCACCCCCAAGGTCAAACACGATTTCAACCACCTGACCCTGGTGCGGGAACTTATCGCGCGTGATGTTTTAGTGGTGCAGACTGGCTGCAGCGCTATCGCCTGCGCCAAAGCGGGCTTGATGCGCCCGGAAGCGGCTGAAGAGTGCGCCGGGGAGGGACTGCGGGAAGTCTGCGAAGCGGTGGGACTGCCGCCGGTGCTTCATCTGGGCTCCTGCGTGGACAACTCGCGGATACTGATGGCTTGCGCCAATATGGTTCGCGAAGGGGGGATTGGGGCCGATTTCGCTGAACTGCCGGTGGCGGGATGCGCGCCGGAAGCGATGTCGGAGAAGACGGCGTCCATAGCCTTCTACACCGCCGCTTCGGGGATATACACCGTGTTCCACCCGCCGATGCGGGTGTTCGGCTCCAAAACCGTGCTGGACTTCCTCACCGAGGGGATGGAACGGATATTGGGTGGGAAGCTCGCCTTCGAAGGCGACCCGGTGAAGATGGCGGAGATGATGGTGTCCCATATCGACGCTAAGAGAAAATCGCTCAATCTCCAGCCGATGATGTATAAAGCGAAGAAGACGGGATGAAATCTGAGATAAGATATCTGAAAAAAGATATAAGATGCTTAATTCTGCTGTTGCTTTGTAATATACTGTAATATAATAATATGCATAATAGTAAACAGCCCACTTTAATGAAAACTCGAGTACGGTGAAGGCACTAATGAAAATGTTATCTACCGTTCTCGCAATAATAACGATAATGTTATTATTTATTTTCTCCACCTTTGCGCAGCCCGGCCCGCCGGAGGTCATTTGGGAAAGAGAGTATGGGGGCTGGAACTGGGACGACGCCAGGAGTATCGTAGAATTGGATGACGGATGGTTCGTCTTTTCCGGAGCCTCAGCCACTTATAGCTCGGGCGCAGAACTTAATTTCTGGCTGGTAAAAATCAGTCCCGGCAACAATATCAGTTGGCTGCGCAACTATGGCGAAATGAATGATGAAGTCCCGTATGATATGAAACAGACTTCCGACGGGGGATTCATAATGGTGGGTTATACCGCTCCATCGCAAAGCGATGAAACGGAAGATATCTATATGGTAAAGACCGATTCCTGGGGCAATGAAGAATGGAATCGGACCTTAGGCGGCGACAGCGCCGATGTTGGTAATGCGGTAGTGGAAACCGGGGATAACGGTTATGCGCTGGCGGGTTATACCCGCAGTTTCGGCGCTGGGATGAGGGATGGAATGTTGATTAAAACGGATTCCACCGGAAATGAAATCTGGAGTCGGACTTTCGGGCGGGACAGTTCCGATGCTTTTTATGATATGGTCGCGACGCCCGATGGCGGATTCGCTATCACCGGAAACACTAATTCCTACGATAATCCCGGCGTGTGGCTGGTCAAAACCGATTCCACTGGAAATGAAAACTGGCGGAGGATATTTGAAGCGGAGGGGAGTTGGGGCTATTCCCTTAAAACCACCTATGACGGCGGTTTTATCATCGCCGGCGTAACCGGCTATAATTACTACACTCGGGCGGGCGAAGGCTGGTTGATTAAAGCCGATTCTCTGGGTAATATGGAGTGGAACCGGACTTATGGCGGGGACAGCACGGATATTTTCCAGGAGGTGTCTTTGACCACAGACAGCGGATTTATCTGCACCGGGTGTTATTCCGCCAATTCCGACAGCGAAAGAATCTGGGTGGTTCGAACCGACCGGGACGGAGACTTGCTCTGGGAAATGTTTCTGTACCGAGCGGGGGAATATTGCACCGGTTTCGATGTATTGCAGACGCGGGACGGAGGATTTTTGGTAGCCGGGGAGAGCTATACCAACTTAAACGCTTATATCGCCCGCTTGGGGCCGGATAACTCAGTAGGTCAGCCGCCGGAAGTGATTCGACCGGGGGAATGCGTTCTGCATCCACCCTATCCCAATCCCTTCAACTGTCGTTCGACCGTCTCTTTCAAATTGCCAACTGCGGGTGAAGTAAGTTTGGATGTTTACGACATTATGGGCCATCAAGTGTGTACTTTATTCAGTGGAATGAGTCCGCCAGGCGCGTATAGGGTAATATTCGACGGCGAGGGATTGGCTTCCGGTATTTATATAATCAGGCTGCAATCGGGTGAGGTGAGTTTACCCCGGAAATGTTTATTGATAAAATAGTGTCTGTGTAATCTGTGGTTAATTCAAATATTCGTGTCCATTCGTGTCTATTCGTGGTTAAATATTAATTCTTGTTTTTTACGGTTAGTGTTTTTCGAATCACGAAGGGCGCCAAAGGTAAGAAAAACACGAAAGAAGAAATAAACATAATTATTTTATAATTAATAT
>CAYQZD010000170.1:0-6245 GCA_964421875.1 uncultured bacterium | reverse complement strand
TTAATTCTAATATTAGAGTCAAATCAATGCTGGAAGAAAACGCTGAGCTCATAGGTTACTGCGGCCTGTATTGCGGCGACTGCCCCGGATATAAGGGGAAGATAGCCGATATGGCGCGCGATTTAGTAACCGAATTAGCCGCTGAAAGATTCGACGAACTATCTGAGTTGATGAGCGAGGTTGTCGGTTTTGAGGCTCTGAAGGATTACTCGCAGTGTGTTCAGGTTTTGACCTTCCTTGAGGGTCTGCGCTGTGATAAAACCTGCCGGGAAGACTGCGGCAATCCCGCCTGCGGACCGCGCCAATGCTGCCGCAGCCTGGAGATTCCGGGCTGCTGGGAATGCGCGGAATTCGAAACCTGTAAGAAGCTTGACTTCCTGAAGCCTCTGCACGGCGAAATCTTGATGAATAACCTGCGCAAACTCAGAGACCTGGGAGTAGAGGACTTTCTGAATGGGGAAGGTGTTTCTGATAAATCAATTCCATGAAAGACCGATGATGACCGAAGAGAATATCAAGTTTATCGCTTTCTGTGGACTTCACTGCGCCTCCTGCCCTGGTCATAAGGGCAGGATAGCCAATTTGGCGCGCGACCTGCGGGCGGAACTAACCGCAGAGAGGATTGACGATACCGCGGAGGCGATGTCCAGTGAACCCGCCTTCGAAGTGTTCAAGAATTACGGCGAGTTTATCCGGGTACTGGAGATGCTGTCAAGGATGCGCTGCGACAAAATCTGCCGTGAAGGAGGCGGCAATCCCCAATGTGTCCCCAGGCTCTGCTGCTATGAAAAGAGAATCAGGGGCTGCTGGGAGTGCGCTGAATTCGAGACCTGCGAGAAACTGGATTTCCTGAAACCCTTCGCCGGGAATAAGCTTATCGAAGACTTAAGGACATTAAGGGACAAGGGAGTGGAAGCGTACATTCGGGGGAAGTCGAAAGGATGATGAAAATGCATACCGATAAATACCGTAACATACTCGTGTATATCTTTATTTCCGCTGGTGTTTTAGCGGGAGCGCTGGTTCTCTTCACCGGGGCGGCGGCGGGAGTCGATCTTTCAGAGGGAAGTTCTTTACTTGAAGCGGGGAAATTTGCGGAAGCGCAAGCATATTTCCAGGGATTGCTGAAGGAACACTCTACCTACGACAGCCTCCACTACTACCTGGGAATGGTCTTTTTCGCGCAGGCGGATTATAAGAAAGCGGTGAAGTCGCTTGAGCGGGCGCTGAAACTTAACGACGAAAGCTCGGAATACAACTACTGGCTGGGGAACGCCGCGGTGCAGCGGACTATGGAGGTGGGTATCCTGAAAAAGATGGGATACGCCAAGAAAGCTCGCAAGTCGTGGGAGCGTGCAGTGGAGCTTGACCCTGATAACCTCGACGCCCGGATGTGTCTGGTTCAATTCTACGGCGGCGCGCCGGGGATAATCGGCGGCGGCGATGATAAAGCGATGGAGCAGGCGGTGGAGATTATGAGACGCGATTCCTCCGCCGGGATACTGTGTTACGGGATGATTTACGCCTCAAACGGGGAGTATGAGAAGGCGGCGGAGGAGTATCAGGCTTACCTGCAAGCGGTTCCCGAAGACAGTATGGTCAAGTTCTCGATGGGGATAATGTATCACGATGCGGAAGACTGGGAAAAGGCTTACGAGGTCTTCGAAGCGTTAGTGGTGGAACACCCCGCCTGGAACGCGGCTTGGTACCAGGTGGGACGCACCGGAGCGCTGTCGGGACTGCGGCTGGAGCGCGCCGAAGAGGCGCTGAGGCATTACCTCGACAACCCTCCCGGACCCGGCGAACCATCCCACGCCGCGGCGCATTACCGACTGGGAAATGTCTATGAGAAGGCGGAAAGGTTCGCCGACGCCCGCAGGGAATACGAAAAGTCTCTGGAACTGGCGCCGGACAGCAAGGACACCAAGGAGGCGTTGAAGCGTTGTAAGGGGAAGTAAGGTAGTTTATCCACAGACTAAGACAAGTGAATGTAAATACTTATAAACCTTAGCTATAACCGAAGGAAGCAGATTACGATTGAATTACATCGAATGTTAAAGAAATGATTTCCAATGCTCTAAAACATATTTACAGGTTTATCAGAGAATTAGTTTCTAAGTATCCTTTAGAAACGACATTGCTTTCCTTGTTATTGAGTTTAATTATCACCACTGCTGCTTTCCAAAGCGTGCTACGGCAGTTACTTACTATTAAGCTGAAACTCTGGTGTGTGCTGATTGGCATCGGTTCAATTGGATTTCTGGCAATTCTAAGAATTACTCGTCGTTTGTTGAAGAAACTTCTTTATTGGCGCTTCCTGGGCATTCTTATTTTAATCTTAATGGTCACAATATCCGCGGTTCATCTGGCTACGCAGCCAAACCTAAAATGCCTGCGTGTCATAGAATCTCATTTGGATTTCCCCGGTGATTATGATAAAATGAACAAGTTCACAGTAAGCACGATTATGCTTTTGCTTCTTCATGACGCTTTTGTCCTGAATAGTGAATTTCCCGATCTATTCATAGAGAAAGCGCCAGAGAAGATAAATGATATAATGTCCATAATCACTTCCGAAGCAGATTCCCTGTTCGAATCTATGGTTAAACAACCGTCTCTGAGAGTTCTTCTATCGGTAAACAACGGTCTGGAAACACCAACCACTGTTTATCGCGCTACCGGAGAACTTCGTGTTGGTGATCCGGATTTCTATCTTGGAGGGAAAATTAGACGTATCGAAGGGAGGACTATTGTCACTGACGAATATATGGAAGGGAGCAGAAAATATGAAGTAAACTTTAAAATAGCGGCTGATAAGCTGCGGCTTCCGGCAGGTTCCGGAGCGGAACAACTCGAATTAATATGGGAAATTCCGGAGGATATCGCTGCTGAACAATGGTTACGTGATGTCCTTCTATTTGAATTGCGACGACTTGAGTTTATGGACTACCATCAGAACGATTTGGAACGTGAACTAAGAAAAATCCACAGTAAGTTCATCGAAAGAGATTTGAATGCGCCTCCCTGCCGCACTCTCGGTTTTAGCGACTACAAGCTTATCGGAATTCAAGCAGATATCGTTCTTTATCATACATTTGGTGAATTGACTTACAGGAAAACCTTTGCTATTGGCTTGGCCGAAGGTGTTAAGCCGAGCGATATTGTGAAAGTGTGGAATTGATTAACAATATAGAGAGAACTGAAAATCAGAAAGTATCAAGAAAACATTATCTGAATATATGTATTACGATTAATATTTGATCGGTGTATTCCCCGAGTTGCGAAAGACACTAAAGGCGCGAGTATTCGGAATCGAAGATAGCATAAAATGATTGCAGTGTGAATTCCAGTCAATCGATATCGCCGAGAACATTACAGTTGGAAATCACACCAATCCGTAGCCAATGGGTAATATTAAAGGAAACATCGGTGTTAAAGAAGCAGGCTAAGATAGTTAATAAACATTTGTTCAATAATACTTAAGGATGTATCATGAAATTTCGCAATACTCTGTATCTAATCCTGTTAACCGCTGTATTGGTGGTATTCACGCAGGGAGTCGGTTTAGCCGATGATAAAGCGGGATTAATCGACGAATATCTCACCTACTGCAGCCAGAACCATCTGTTCAACGGTTCGGCGTTGGTAGCTGAAGGTGGGGAGGTCATTTTCAAGAAGGGTTACGGACAGGCTAATATGGAATGGGGAATTCCCAACCAGCCGGATACCAAGTTCAGGATTGCGTCGGTCACCAAGCAGTTCGCCGCCATGCTGATAGTGCAGCTCGCCGCGGAAAAGAAACTCGACCTTAACGGGAAAATATCCGATTACCTGCCCGATTACCGGGAGGACACCGGAGGACGAGTGACGATTCACCATCTGCTTACGCACAGTTCAGGCATACCCAATTTTGACAGAGAATTCTGGGCTGAACACTCCCTGCTCTCGCATAAAAAGGAGGAGATGGTGGAGATGTTTTGTTCGAGGGATTTGGAATTCGAACCGGGTTCAAAATACAATTACAGCAACAGCGGGTATTACCTGCTCGGCGTTATCGTCGAGAAGGTCGCCGGGAAGCCTTTCGAGGAGGTGTTACGCGAAAAAATCCTGGAGCCGCTGGGAATGAACGACACCGGCCTCGACAATAACTCGATTATTCTGGAAAAACGGGCTTACGGATATGGTTTTGCCGGGGACCGCTATACTAACGCCCGCTACCTGGATATGGGGAATCCCTTTTCCGCCGGGGGGATGTATTCCACCGTGGAGGATATGTATTTATGGGATCGGGCGCTATATACGGATAAACTGCTCCCGAAGAAGCGCCTCAAACAGGTTTTCGAACCGCATATCGCCACCGATACCACCAACACGTCTTTTTACGGGTACGGGTGGGGAATCAAAAAGACCGCCCTTTCCGGCGGCGAGGACAGTGTAATGGTAACACGGCATTCCGGCGGTATCAACGGTTTCAACACCATCATATACCGACTGGTGGAGGACGAACATCTTATTGTCCTGTTCAACAATACCGGCGGGGCTCCCTTGAACGATATCTGCCAGGGGATTACCAGCATTCTATATGAAAGGGAGTATGAGCTGCCCAAAAAATCCATCACCCCAACGCTGGAAAAAATACTGGCGGAGAAGGGCATCGACGCGGCTGTCGAGAAGTACCATGATATGAAGGCGAACAAATCCGATGAGTTCAAGTTCGATGAAAACGCGCTTAACGGGCTGGGATACAGCCTGCTGGGGCGGGACAAAGTCGATGAGGCGATTGCGATCTTCAAGCTGAATATAGAGGAATATCCGGACGCTTTCAATCCTTACGACAGCTTGGGAGAGGGGTATATGGTCAAGGGCGAGAGAAGGCTGGCGATAATCAACTACGCCAAGTCATTGGAACTCAACCCTGACAATTTCAACGCGATTGAGATGCTGAAAAAGCTGATGGAGATGGAGGAGTGATTCGCAGATTTGCTCAAATCCGCCACAGCACAGCAAGTGACGCGAAAAAGACTGTAGGGTGGGTTTCAACCCACCATTAATGCGATTACAGCTTCAAGACGAAAACCATAAGCTATGAAACAGAATATACCGGCTCTTATCGACCTGTTAGCCGAGAATAACATCTCAGCCGTATTTGTTGAAGATAGGGAGAGCGCCTTCGAAAAGGTTATGGCGATGATTCCTCAGGGCAGCGTGGTCGGATTCGGCGACTCCCTCACCTTAAGGCAGATAGGTCTGGTGGAGGCGCTGGAGGAGGGCGGTTATACCTTCCTGAATCCGTATAAACCCGGCCTCAGCGTCGCGGAGAACATCCGGCTTAAGAAACGGTCTTTGACCTCGGATGTGTTCGTGACCGGCAGCAACGCCCTTACCCTGGACGGTAAAATCGTCAATGTCGATGGACACGGAAACCGGGTGGCGGCGATGCTCTTCGGGCCCGATAAGGTCATCTTAGTGATAGGAATTAACAAGATTGTCGCGAACCTGGAGGAAGCGCTGGATAAAATCAAAAACCGCACCGCCCCGCTGAATGTGAAGCGTCATCCCGATTTCGACCCTATACCCCCCTGCAGCGAGACCGGCGAATGCAGCGAATGCGCCTCCCCCTGGAGGATTTGCAACAAAACTGTCATAATCGAGAGGCAATACGATAACAATAAATACAAGCCGGTAATCAACCTGATAATCATCGGCGAGGAGCTGGGGCTTTAGCAGGGTGGGTTTCAACCCACCAATTTACAGGTCACTGATGTGCCCGCCGGGTCCCCGCACCCGGCGGCATATCCCTGAAACGTAAGCTGGATTTCGGCACACCAATTATTACATAATTAAATCGGTTTACTGTAAGTGCGAGGCAGGCTCCGAATCACGAAAAACACGAAGGAGCGCGAAAGGCGCGAAATATTTAAAACCGCAGATGGCGCAGATGGACGCAGATGGAATTCTGAATCGCTGATGGGGGATGATAGACGCCTATTGCGCTGATAGATTGTAATATGGATTTGAACTCACCGATATCACCTTACAAAATTGGTGTTATTAATATGGATAAACCAAAAATATTTATCGGTTCCTCTACTGAAAGCCTTAAAATAGCTAAAACTATTCAAGAGAACCTTGAACATGTTGCTTTGTGCAAAGTATGGACACAGGGAATATTTGAATTATCGGGAAATGCCTTAGATAATTTAGTAAATGCTACACTCAATTATGATTTCGCTATATTTGTTTTT
>CAYQZD010000169.1:5774-6351 GCA_964421875.1 uncultured bacterium | reverse complement strand
CAAGCCCGGAATGACGATGGTGATCGATTTCGAATATTAGAGGTCAATTATAGTTTTTCCTGAACAAACTGGATAACCGAAACTCAAATGTCAATTTTAACCGAATATCCATCTGCATAATCAGCGTTAATCAGTGTTAATCTGCGATTCTAAAACCACAACAATAAATAAGAATACAAGTTAGCACTCAAAGATATAGATAAATCAATAGTTTTCCCACGCTTATCGTAGCGCAGGTTCTCTATGCCCTGTCGCAAGCATCTGTTCATTATTCAGTTAGAATAATACACAAGAACCTGCGCCACAAAATCCGGCAATCAGCCGTACGGCTGACAACCGGAATCATTTCACCAACAGCAGCTTCAGCGTCAGCGCCGCATCCCCCGCCTCCAACCGCGCGAAATACACCCCGCTCGCCGTCCCTGAAGCGTCCCATACCGCCTGATGCGTCCCGGCGGGGTAATATCCCTCAATAAGACGCTCCATTTCCCGCCCCGAAACATCGTATATAGCTAATATCACTTCACTTGCAGTTTGCAACTTGAAGCTGAGAGCGGTGGTGGGATTGAAAGGATTG
>CAYQZD010000169.1:0-5674 GCA_964421875.1 uncultured bacterium | reverse complement strand
TGAATCCTGAATCCTGAATCCATCTTCATCATCCCAGCCATAAACTTCCCAGCCCTGGTAATAGCCGGGCGCGCCCTCGCCGGCGAGTTTGGTGAAATTAAAGCTGTCGTAGGTCAGAGTCGAATCGGGATAATTCCCTACCCTTCCGATATAAACATAATCCCCTGAAGGCGCAGAAAAACGGATATACTTAGAAATCCGTTGTGAGAAAACGGCTCCTCCGGGCGCGTTAAGGTTGATTCGGAGTTCCAGCGGACCATAAACCCGATTATCCGGTAAAACTACTTCGGTCCAGACGTCGAAGTCGATGGGTTTGGGAGTATGGTTCTGGATGACCGCATTGAAACTGAAACTCCCCCCGCCCGCAGGAATCTGTATCGGCGGATTGCACGGAGTCAAGGTCACTTGGAGCGCATCGGTGTAAACTCTGTATATCGCATACTGCCCCCCGCCCATAGTGCTGCCGCTGATACCATAGTAGTGGAGGTCTGTCCATAACAGTCCCAGCGGATAAGGGACTTCCCAATGTATGGTCTCCACCACTTCGCCGGTACGGGGGTCCATTCTGTACAACAAAGGCAGCATAATGCTGGCGCCGCAGATGCACTCCCCGTCCCAGGCGATACCAATTATGGATTGAGATGGGGGTATGAAGGCGAATAAGACGGCTCCTGTAACGGGATTCAGCTTGTAAATCTGCGCCCGCGGACCGTATTGACTGTGCCACAAATTCTCACCATCGTAAGCCAGCCCGAAAGAATTGGGTTCGGGTGTGCTGTCCGGCAAAGTGAGAAAACCGGCGTACTGACCGGTGAGAGGATTCATTTGATAAGCTCGAGCCCTCTGTTCGTCCACTACCCAAATTAGAGAATCTATCCATTCTATTCCTCCGACCGCCTCAGGCGTGGGCGACGCGAAGGAAGTAACCACTTGCCCGGCTGTAGTCAACTTGTAGATTCTCCTGGAACCGAAGTCGCTATTCCAGAAGAATTCTCCGTCCCAGGCGAGCCCGCTGGGATAGGTAAAAGGTGTGTGGAACAGAAATACGGTGGTGTCGTCAAGCGCGGACGCTGGATATTCCGGGGCGGAATCGATTCCCTCAGGATAATATATACCCGCCAGATAAATACCTTCGCCGGCGCATACGGCGGCGGTGAAACCGCAAAGCAAAATCAACAGGGAAAGAATTGAAATTACGCGTTTCATTGAACTCCTCCTTTAGCGAATTTGGAAAGTGATAGGTGTCTTCTTAGAATTGGATTGAAAAACCCACTCTACAAATTCGTTTCCAATGATAAATTAGGACAGGTTGCGGAGACTAAGTGGCTCAATGAACAGCAGGGGCGTTCATTTGAACGCCTCTTCAGGCAACCGGCAACTGAAATCACTTCACCAGCAGCAGCTTTTGCGTCTGTACCATATCCCCCGCTTCCAGCCGCGCGAAATACACTCCGCTCGCCATAGACGACGCATCCCATACAACCTGATGCGTCCCGGAGGGGTAATATCCCTCAATCAGATGCTCCATTTCCCGCCCCGAAACATCGTAAATAGCTAATATAATTTCACTTGCAGTTTGCAACTTGAAGCTGAGAGCGGTGGTGGGATTGAAAGGATTGGGATTTGCTGAAAAAATCCTGAATCCTGAATCCTGAATCCTGAATCCATCTTCATCATCCCAGCCATAAACTTCCCAGCCCCGGTTAAAACCGGGCGCGCCCTCGCCGGCGATTTTGGTGAAATTGAAGCTGTCGTACGTCAAAGTCGAATCGGGATAGTCCCCCACTCTGCCCACATAAACATAGTTCCCCGTGGGCGCTGAAGGCGGGACATTTTGAGTAATCTGCCGCAAGATGACGGCTCCGGCGGGGGCGGTAAGATTGGTCCGAAGCACCAATGGTCCAAAGACCTGAGTATTAGGCAGTAACACTTCGGTCCAGGCGTCGAAATTAATGGGAATGGAAGTATGGTTTTCGATGACCGCGTCGAAGCTGAAACTTCCACCGCCCGCGGGAATCTGAATCGGCGGATTAAGCGGAGTCAAGGTCACTTCGAGCGCATCGGTGTAAACTCGGAAAACCGCATATTGCCCCCCGCCGATACTGCCGCTGCTGATATTGTAAAAGTGGAGGTCTTTCCAGAGCAGCCCCAGCGGGTAAGGAACTTCCCAGGGAATGCTTTCCACCACTCCGCCGGTGAGGGGGTCCATCCGGTACATCATAAGCGGTAAAATGCTGACGCCGCAGATGCATTCCCCGTCCCAGGCGATGCCCAGTAGGGCTTGTGATGGGGGTGTGAAGGCGAAAAGGACGGCTCCGGTGGCGGGATTAAGCTTGAAGATCTGCGCTCGGTCGCCGTATTGGCTGTGCCACATATTCACGCCGTCGTAAGCCAGACCGAATGAATTGGGGTCGGGCGCAGCGCTGTCCGGGAGGGTGAGATAACCGACAGACTGGCCGGTGATGGGATTTATACGGTAGGCACGCGCCTCCTGCTCGTCCACCACCCATACTAGTGAATCCAGCCATTCCATTCCCGCAAAGGCGAACATTGAGGGTCCCGGGAAGGAAGCTACCACCTGTCCGGCGGTGGTAAACTTATAGATTCTCATAGAATCAGCGTCGCCGTTCCAGAAGTATTCGCCATCCCAGCCGAGCCCTCCGGGGAAGGTTCCGGGGGTATGGAACAGAAATGCGGTGGTATCGTCAAGCGCGGGCGCTGTTTTTACCGGGGCGGCTTCGATTCCTTCAGGGTAATATATACCCGCCAGGTAAATACCTTTGTCAGCGCAGACGGCGGCGGTAAAGCCGCCAAGCAAAATCAGCAGGGAAAGAATTGAAATGACGCGTTTCATCAGCTCCTCCTTTAGTGAGGTTTGAAAGTTAAGGGTATCTTGTCAGAATATGTGTCAAAATGTTGAAAGAGGTTGTCGCTCATTATACCCGAGCCGCCTCCCCGGATTTTCATAAGCCCCCTCTCAGGTAATTTACAAAATTGGTGAACATTTGTCAAGTTTTTGGTGAAAAAAATGAGTTTATACTTAGGGCGTAAGCTCGAAGGCCCGGGCGGTTTTCTGATAATAATGGTAGAAAGTGTTAGTAATTCCACCTGATCCGCATATGCATTCCCACGCGGGAGCGTGGGAACGAGGGAATACCGCCGGGTGCGGGGACCCGGCAGGCACATTAATACGGTTGCCAGTTACCGGTGGGATTGAACGGTCGTTCGCCCTATCGAAGACGGATTCCGGCTACGCCGGAATGACTTGTAAATCGGTGGATTAAGAACCCACCCTACAGGACTACTTCACCAGCAGCAGTTTTTGGGTTTGCACCGCATTCCCCGCCTCCAGCCGCGCGAAATACATTCCGCTCGCCATTGACGACGCATCCCATTCGACCTGATGGTTACCCGCGCCATAGAATCCTTCCGCCAATACCGCTATCTCACGCCCGGAAATATCGTAAATAGCTAATAATACATAACTTGAAGTTTGTAGTTTGAAGTTGATATCTGTTTCAGCGTTGAAGGGATTAGGGGACGAATTGAGAATTAAGAATTGAGAATTAAGAATTAAGGGAGCGTCGGTATCGTCGAACCAGCCGGAAATGTTCCATCCCAGATTGTGATTTGGCGGGGAATCGCCCGGGAGTTTCATGACACTTATAGTGTCCGCCGCGACGATAGAATCGGGGTAGATGCCGAGGTTGGCGATATACCAGTATCCTCCCCAGGGTGCGATGCCGGGGATGAATTGGGCGAGTTCACGGGTGATAATTGTATTGGCTGGTAGATTGACATTATAGCGCAGAAGGAATGGTCCATATTGTCTGCCGGGAGTGCGGATAGCTTCAGTCCAAATATCGGGAGAGATGGTAAAGGTATTTGAGTTGCGAATCGAAGCGGTATAGGTGAAACTACCCCCGGCAGAGGGGATGGTTATGGGAGGATTGTGGGGCTCAAGTGTTACAGCTACTATACCCTGGTCGAAATAATATCGTCCGATATCGGCGGTAGTTCCGTCAGGGTCGCGGGGAGAATTCGGGGCGCCGGCGTCGATGCAGGGAGAATCAGTTTGAAGGTGAAAGTCCGAAGAAGATATGAATCGTGGGTCCATATATATATTATAATAAACATCGCAATGATGGCCATTTGCGTTTATTCCTGTAGTTCTACCTATCCATTGCGGTGGATTGCCCACGAACGAATCCCATAAATCGCAATATCTAAAAACAGGGTCGTTCTCTTCCCAGAAATATATACCACCCGGTCCGGAATTGAAAGCGACTATTGTATTTATTACAGTCATATCGGAGTGATAAGTGCCTATACCGCCGCCGCCGCCGGCGGCATAATTTCCGCTGATGGTGCAATTGATAATAGTAGGATAAGAATAAGCGCAGTGGATTCCACCTCCTATACCAGAGCATGCGCCAGCAGAGTTATCAGTGAAAACGCATCTTGAAATGGTTGAATTTGAAAGTGTCAGGAAGATACCTGCTCCATGATTATGGTAACTTGTATTGTTTTTAAAGATGCAGTAATCAATAGTTGGACTCGAATCATCGCAGTATACACCGCCGCCTCTCATAACATATCCATTCAGAATGGTTAATCCTCGCAGGACAGCGCCTCCGGTTTCTCTACTATTGAACATGAATCCTCTTCCCATACTGTCGCAATCCACTATACAGTTTTCATGACCGTTTTCAGACATAACCAGGATGTTTCTTCCGCCATAGGTAATATCGAAATTGCCGGGACCGGTGTAAATACCGTCGGCGATTAAGACAGTGTCGCCGTTGACCGATGCGTTAATCCCGGCCTGGATGGTGGGGTATTGGGAAGGGACGCGTAGTGTCGCCGCTTGGGTCGGGGGAATCAGGAGGTAAGCGGCAGTGAGGAAAGAAATGATGTATTTCACAGTAACCTCCATAATCTGATTATATTAATTAAAGTAAAATCTTTGATATTGTCAAGTGTTTGCGGAAAAAAGGATGGGTAGGGGTAGGATTACAGGAAAGGGGGAAGAGGGATTCCGGCTGCGGGGGATTGATGGGATGAGTTATGCCTTCCCACGCGGGAGTTTGGGAACGAGGGAATGTCAGGTCACCGTTGCGCTAAAGGCATAACATAACATAGTATGCAGCAGAGTGCGGACAGTTTGTCCGAGAATAAACCTGAGGAATGTCATGCTGAACGAAGTTAAGCATCTCCAATTAGCATAAACATTGTAATTATAGGTTATTATGATTGGAGATTCTTCGCTCCGCTGCTTCGCATCGGGCTCAGAATGACATTTTCAGACAGACTGCGGAGACTCTGCTGCACAGTAGTACGTAGTACATATATACCCCCGGGTGCGGGGACCCGGCGGGCACATTAACACGAGACTTGAGACTACTTCACCAGCAGCAGCTTTTGCGTTTGTACCGCATCCCCCGCTTCCAGCCGCGCGAAATACACCCCGCTCGCCATTGACGACGCATCCCATTCGACCTGATGGTAACCCGCGCCGTAGAATCCTTCCGCCAATACCACAACCTCACGCCCGGAAATATCGTAAATCGTTAAATATACATAACATGCAGTTTGCAGCTTGAAGTTGAGAGCTGTTTCAGCGTTGAAGGGATTAGGGGATGAATTGAGAATTAAGAATTGAGAATTAAGAATT
>CAYQZD010000168.1:0-6487 GCA_964421875.1 uncultured bacterium | reverse complement strand
TGTTAGTTGAGCCTGATTGTGAGCCACGGTGAAGTTTTCCGGGGATTGAGGCGCGTTAGGACCCGCTAAGAATCCGGTGACGACGGCCGCGTGGTAAGCCGGGAAGTTGCTGTATGTGTTATTAGCCTGGGGCTGGAGCGCTCCACCCCCGGCGATGTTTCCGGGAATCCCGGTGGCGAGTTGACCGAAAGTGCAGGGTATTGGCGGTGCGGGGCCGCCGCGGTAATAATAGGCGGATGCGACCCAGGAAGCGCCGAGGTAATAGAAGCTGCCGGCCTGGAGTTCGAAGTTCCGTTCACCGGAAGAAAACCAGGTTAGTCCGGGACCGCCGATTACGGTAACTGAATCGACCAGGTTGAAGACGCCTTGAGCAGCCGTTCCCTGGAAGATGAACAATATCACCGGCATCGTGGTAGAAGCGTCCAGGAAGAAGCGATGCTCATAGAGGTTGACCGTCGTGGTGACCTGGAAGATATTGCCGCGGTCGCGGTTGCCTCCGGACCAGGGTGATGATTGGTCGCCGAAAATTTCGACAGTGGTGTCATCGGTGGCGTAAACCAGCGGTGGTGTGTCTGAGATTACGCCGAAATTTGGATTTAGTTCAGGGTCTTCCCCTGAAATGTAAATTTGCGCCGGGACAGTCGGCTTGTCCGCGGCGAAGACAGCAGCGCAAAGCAAGAGTAACAGAACAATTGAGATAGATGTTTTGTTCATTTGTTCACCTTACTTTCTAATTTGTTTGGGTTTGGAACTAATCGTAGGCAATTCGAAGACAGAACCACCCCCTTTCTTAAATTGATTTATTATGGTGGTGAGTATATGCAATATACTAATCATTAGAAGATAACGACTATATTGAAATCAACGGTAGGTTCGGCAGTGCAGCTCAAAGTGTTATTTTATTATAACATATTAGAAGCAATATTTCAAGTCTTTTTTATAAAAAAATCAATCAGAATAGAAATCCCCGCCAGTCTCCCGGCGGGGATTCAGAATCATAGATTAGAGCTCCGCCTCGAATTTTGCGATTCGCTGTTATTTTAACAGCACCATTTTTTGTGTGGTGCTGAAATCACCGGCTGTAAGTCTATAAAAGTAGATACCGGAAGCCAAGCCGCAGCCATCGAAAACGACCTGATGCGCGCCGGAATTGAGCCAGCCGTTTGCTAAGACAGCCACTTCACGCCCATTTACATCGAATACGCTTAGCGTTATTTTACCCGCTTCCGGCAGTGTAAAGCTGATGTTAGTGGTCGGGTTGAAGGGGTTGGGGAAAGCGGCGCTCAGCGCGTAATTATCGATAGACATTGCAGTTTCATCACCGAACCAGCCGGAAACGGTCCACCCCTGGGAGTTAGAAGCGGCGTCGCCGGCGAGTTTGGCGAAATCGAAAGAGTCGGAATTAATCACCGAATCGGGATGAATTCCGGCGTTGCCGACATAAGTGTAATTCCCTGCGGGAGCGGCGCCGGGAACGTTCTGTGTGACTATACGCATAATAGTCTGTCCCGGATTTATGGGGAGGTTGGTGCGCAGCACCAACGGTCCATAGGTAGAGCCGTTGGGCAGAACCACTTCGGTCCAGCCGTCGAACACCATTTGCGAGGAGGATATGTTCTGGATTTCGGCGTCAAAGACTAATTGACCACCGCCCGGCGGAATCTGAATCGGCGGGTTATGCGGGGTCAGGGTTACAATCAGACTATCGCCGCCCTCATCGCTGGTGACAATCGTCTGATAATAAGCTGTAACGGAATAGATAGTACCGGTATAAGTAGAATCGGGGGGATAAAACGGACTTGGCTGCACATTATGAATTTGTGAACCGAAAGAGCATGGATTTGGTGGTGTAGTGCCGCAATGGTAGGTTATCGACCCTTCCCAACTGGCGCCAATTAAATAGAAACGGCCCGCATTCAAAGTCACATCGATGGGCCCTGAGGAATGCCAGCCTTGACCTGTTCCCGAAACCAATAATATCGAATGGTACAAAGTATAGACTCCCGTGGCAGTCGTACTTTCATATACCACATAATAGATATTCGTTGCAGCCGGAATCGTGAAGTACATTCTTTGTTCAACCAGGTTTACGGTCGAATCCACTTGAAAAATATTCCCACGCATCCTGGTGCCGCCCGTATAGGTAAAACTCGTATTACCAAATACTTCTTCGACGATGATATCCGTTCCCTGGGAACGCGTTGAGGTCTGGACAGCATTTTCAGCAACCTGGGCGCCTATACCCTCGATTTCGGCTTCGATCAGCGCCAGGTTTTCATTTTGAGCGCCGGCTTGAGTTGTTGGAGCTAATAACACTGAACTTGTAAATAAAAAGAAAGCGATTAAGGTTAGCTCGACAAGTAGCGATAATTTTCTTTGCATTGTGTACTCCAAAAAATGACTATTAATTACAACTATTTTTTATTAATACCTTATTGTCTCTTATAAGGACGACTAACTCATGCAACCTGCTTATTAACAGAAGCATCTGCAAAAAACAGACGCCAGATAACAAGCAAACTATTTTTTACAACCCAAAAGTTTAATTCACTTGGGGCATAATAATTAAAGTAACAATGTAGGTGATTAAATCGTGGGAAGATGAATTACATCCCGACTTGTTAAGCATTGTACATATTTTCTTGGTTAATGTCAAGCACAATTACGAACAAATTTTAGGGATTCGACTCTACAGCGTTTCTGAAGAAAATTCCAGAAAATGAAATACAACCATCTTTTCTGATTTCGGTTTTGGGCGCTTGTTTCCTTCCCGGTATTTTCCACTACCGTACTGTTCCATCCCCACTCCGGCCTGTGGGAATTTAATTAATAAAGCTCTTCGCTATTTTGTGTAAGTAAATCATTGCGGATGGTCTTTACCGGGATTTTTCTGAACCGCTGATGAAGAAATGATTTACGCTGATAACGCTGATATTCAGCACAATTTCATCGCCTATATTTTGTTTCTATGACGAGATGATTATTCTGGTTACCCAAGTAAGCATTACAATTCGCGTTGATTCGTTCTTGATTGACTCGAACTACCCACATGACTCAGCGAGGAACCATTAATAAAGCCCCGGATGAACGGGGCTCAATCAACAGAAAACAACCTCGGCTGTGAATTAACCGACCTACTTTAGAAGCAATAATTTCTGCGTTTTGGTGTAATTCCCGGCGCGGAATTGGGTTAAGTACACTCCCGAAGGTAAATTTGCTCCGTCGAAGGCGATTTCATGCGTTCCCGCGGTCATCCAGCCGTCCGCCAGTCGTGCAACTGCGCCACCCTGTATATCATAGACTGTCAGTGAAATGTCGGCGGCATTGGGGAGGGTGAAGGAGAGTGTGGTAGCCGGGTTAAAGGGATTGGGACTGCAAGGATGAAGGATGAATTCCGAATGCCGAATGGCGGATGTTTCATCTTTATCATCCCAGCCGCTGCAAGCCCAGCCAGTGTAATCCTCGAAATCAGGATATACAATCATCTTCTCAAACTGAACACTATCATCCCCCAGAATGGAATCGGGGTATACGCCGATGTATCCGTATAAGGTCAAAGTTCCCGGCGGGGCATATCCGGGGATGATTTGGGCCAGCCGCCTTACGATACTGGCGCCCTGAGGCAGGTTAATGCCGCTTCTAAAGAGCAGAGGTCCCACCCTCCTGCGGTCAGGAAGGACAATTTCCGTCCAGGCATCCAGGTTTTCCAAACGAACTCCGTATCTGTATTCAAGATGAAGTTCGAATTCCACCAATCCCCCTCCGGGAGGCAGCATCAAAGGGGGGTACATCAGAACCATAGTTATTCCCACGGTTTGGTGATGGTAATAGAGGGCTCCAATGTCGGCTACGGTATAGTCAGGGTCGCGGGGAGTGGCCGGGTCCCCGGCGTCGACGCAGGGTGATTGGGCGGTGAGGTAATAAGCGGAATCTCCGGTGATGGAATAGTATAGGGGATTTCGGAATAGGTTGAAGTAAACGTCGCAGGAGTCTCCATTATTGTTGACGGTGACGATTCGTCCGATGTTAGGGATGGAAGCTCCGGTTAAATGTCCAAGAAAATTATTATGGAAATCGCAGTAAGCGATAGCGGGCTGAGCGGTTGCGGCAAGGTAGATACCGGACTGGTTATTATCAAAAATGGTGTTGCGGATGAGGATCTGGGAGTTGTTACCGACACTCAAGCCGCCGCCTCTAGCGCACTGGTTTTCGGAGACGGTGCAGTTGACAAGGATAAGGCTGGAACCGCGATCCAGGCAGATCCCCCCACCTTCGGATTCGGAGTAATTGCCATTTATCAAACAGCGGTTAATCAAAGGGCCGGCGCCCATAGTCATATATACCCCCCCGCCGGAGCTGCCTGTTATGGCGCTATTATCACTGAAATAGCAGTTTTCCAGGATTGGACTCGAAGATGATATAAAGACAGCTCCCCCGCCGTCTAAGGATCGGCCGCGCTTGATGGTGAATCCCGAAAGCACGGCGTTTCTGCTTTCACCGTGATGAAAGCTGATTCCCCGCCCCTGGTATTGGCAGTCGATGATGGTCCCGCGGGGATCGGCTTCAGATAGCAGAACGATTTCGCGTCCGCGGAAGTTGAGGTTTTTATTACCGGTTCCGTAATAGATTCCTCCGGCTACTAAAACTGTGTCACCGTCAACAGAAGAATCGATGGCGGTTTGGATGCGCTGGTATTCCGTCGGCACTCGCAGGATATCTCCCGGGAGCGAGGAAGCGCAGATGATTGTTAATATCAAGACAATTATATTTGCTTTCAATCGCGCCCCACTTTTCTTTTGATTATGTTGAGTATAATGAAGTTCTAAAACAATGGATTTCGACCACCGATAAGACTGAGGAATCCAGGGAATGTTGTCAAATAATGTTAGAATATAGAATATCTTCCTTACAAATGCAACAAAAAATTTCATAAAAAATCCCCGGCCTGACCGGGGACTTCAGCTTTATGTAGCACTCTAGCTTTATGAAGTATCAAGCATGATAGTCATTCCGGCTCAGCCGGAATCCCTCCGGAAAAGAAGGATCAGCCGTACGGCTGATGACACTTGCGCTTCAAGTCAGTGAAGTGTTACTACTTCATTTGATACTGCTATTTAACCAATAGTAGTTTCTGGGTCTGGACAGAGTTCCCCGCTTTAAGCCGCGCGAAATACACTCCACTCGGCATCGCCGAAGCGTCCCACACAAATTGATGAGTTCCGGCAGGATAGAATCCTTCAGACAACTTCTCTATGATGCGTCCGGTGGCGTCGTAAACGGCAAGATTCACCATACCTTCATCCCGCAACTCGAAACTGACAGTTGTAGTAGGATTGAAGGGATTGGGATTGCAGGGATGAAGAATGCAAGATGATGACAGAAGCGGGGCTGAAACATCGAAATCATCCCAACCGAATACCGCCCAGCCGAGATTATGATTGGGACTCGACTCGCCTGCTAACTTGTTGAAATCGAAATCATCCTCATCCTGAACGCTGTCCGGGTATACGCCGACATAACCTTTATAGGTATAAGCGCCGAAGGGGGCACTCATCGGGACGTTCTGATTCAATGTTCTCAGTATAGTGGCTCCCGGAGGTATGACCAGACGGTCACGTCGGATGATGGGACCGTAAACTGCGCCGTTGGGGAGGATGACCATGGTCCAGGCGTCGAAAGTGATGGGGTCGGTGGAGGTATTTTCCACGGAAGCGTCATAGGTGAAGCTCCCTCCGCCGGCGGGGATTTGTATGGGGGGATTATGCGGAGTCAACGTCACAATCAGGTCTGATGTCTGAGCGTCCCTTATGTTATGAGCGTACCATACACCGGTGCCTCCTCCGGAGCCTCCGTTAGCGTCGGTTGCGACAAAAATGTCCCCGTTAAGGAAGGAGAGGGAGAAACCGTAGTTGCCCAATGTCAACTGATATGATGTGACCAGAGTGGCGCTATGGTCATAGACATACAGGGTTTGTGTGCCGTGATTCCAGGTGTAGATATAGTCCGGGTCAGCCGCAACTGCCACATCGGAGGGATAACTGCCGCACTGGAATCCGGTCAAAGTCTGAACAACGGCGCCGGTCTGCAGATTGTAAATTCTTACAGTTCCACCATATTGGTCATAAATGTTCAGACCATCCCAGCTAATGCCTATAGAGCATTGTGAATACTGCAAGATATTATCGTGAATCTGCTGGACTGTGCCCGTGCTTAAATCCGTCACCTTGTAAATATCGCCTCCGATACCGCCGATATAAAAGAAACCGTCGGCGTTGTTGTAAACAATGCTCCTCATTGAAAGCGATATGGGCACGGAACTGACGAAATTACCGCTCATATCGTATTTGTTCATCTGTCCGTAGGTAGCGTTGCCTCCGTTGACGCAGTAATAATGCTGTCCATCGGTGGCGATACCCATACTATGCATCGGGTGAGTATGGGTAATCTGCAATCCGGGAATCGGAGTGTGCAGTGGCCCGAACTGGGC
>CAYQZD010000167.1:0-6629 GCA_964421875.1 uncultured bacterium | reverse complement strand
AGCAATTATTCTTAATAGAACCAGTTTACCCACACGATTCAGCGAAGAACCAATTCTTCCTTATTAGGTGGAGACAAATTCACAGTTCCAATGCCGTTCAGATCCTCATTAGAGGGTCTCTGTCGCAGCCTTGCACCCCGAATTTTGAGAATAACGGTTCATGAAGAAGAATCAGATTGTTTTTCGCAATAAGAGTTATTCCTGATGCGGATTGAAGATTTATTGATACGTGAGCAAGCCGCTGTCAAGCGGATGTGGCTCGACCTTATAACCGCTACTTACCCGCCTGATTCGCACGGGTTCTTTAAGAAGCAGAAGGACCGTTTTCAGAATCCGGTGGGAGCCGCTTTGTCGAATCAGGTCGATTCACTGTTCGATGCGCTGATAGAGGATGCGGGGAGGGAGGAAACCGCAGTTATCCTGGAAGATTTTATCAAAATCAGAGCGGTGCAGGAGTTCTCGCCTGCCGAAGCCATCGGTTACATTCTCTATCTCAAACAATCTGTCAGAGAGATTCTGACGGACGCTATTCAGGCTCACCAACTTTACCGGGAATTGCTGGCTTTCGAATCCCGCGTGGACCGATTGCTGCTAACCGCCTTCGACCTATATACAAAATCACGGGAAAAGCTATCCGAGATAAGAGCGGATGAAATCAGGCGCCGGTCGTTTATGGCTTTGCGGCTGTCGGGCTCCGATACTGAAAACGAGTAACGAGTAACGAGTAACGAGCAACCAGTAACGAGCAACAAATATATCAACCGCTTTAAATCCTTTTTTTATGATTTAAGAACCCATCCCACAATTCTGGTATGCATTCCCACGCTCCAGCGTGGGAACGAGGAGAAAAACTTTTTTTTAGATTTAGCTGGAGCTTGTCTATGATTCTTTTATCTTTTAAACAGACATTCATCACCGATACCGGAGGCGCCGTAATATGAATTTCTGGTTTTCCCTCGCTGCCGCCGCTCTGTTGATAGTAATAGCATGGGTCGGCGCCGGCATCCCCGGATTAAGGTCAGTATTCGGGATTGTGATTCCCTACGCGGCGATTTTTTTATTCCTGCTGGGTTTCATACTAAAAGTGTTAAGATGGGCGAGAGCTCCGGTGCCCTTCCGCATTCCCACCACCACCGGACAGCAAAAGTCGCTGCCCTGGATAAAAAACCAGAGTCTGGAAAGCCCCTATTCAACCTGGGCTGTAATCGGACGGATGGCCCTGGAGGTACTTTTCTTCCGTTCCTTGTTCAGGAACACGCGGATGGAGATTAAGGAGGGGGACAAGGTTGTTTACGGTTCCAGCAAATACCTCTGGCTGGCAGGGATAGCTTTTCACTACACCTTTCTGGTAATTTTCCTGCGGCATTTCAAGTATTTTGTGGACCCGACGCCGGGATTCGTAACTGTTCTTCAGTTTTTTGACGGGTTTTTCCAGATAGGATTACCGATTATTTACCTCACGAACTTGATTTTCTTAGGCGCGGTGGGATACCTGCTGTTAAGGCGGCTGTTCGACGATAAAATCCGGTATATATCGCTGTCGGGCGATTATTTTCCATTGGTTTTGCTCTTAAGCATCGGTTGCACCGGGATTCTAATGCGGTATTTCATCAAGGTCGATTTGGTGAGTATCAAGGAACTGGGTATTGGACTGTTGTCTTTCAATCCGGTGGTTCCCGAAGGGATTTCGGTTCTATTCTTCATTCACCTGTTTCTGGTGAGCTCTCTCGTCTCTTACTTTCCCTTCAGCAAACTGATGCATATGGCGGGGGTGTTTATGAGTCCTACCAGAAACCTGGCTAACAACAACCGGGCGAAACAGCATATCAATCCCTGGAACTATAACGTTAAATTGCATTCCTACGAGGAATACGAAGATGAGTTTCGCGATTTGATGCGCGGCGCGGGACTGCCGCTGGACAAAGAGACTGCCAAGGAGAAGGAGTAACAATGTCAACGGATAACTTAAAGCAGGAAGAACTGCTGCAGATAGACCACAAGCCGCAGAAGAAAGAATGGATGGACCCCGGAGTCGATTTCGAAGCCAAGAAAGGGAATTGGTGTTATTCCGGGGTGATCAAGGCGCTGGAATACCTGGACCTTCCCCGCCCGGAGAAGAAATGGGCGCCCACCGACGAGGATTGGCTGCTTCCGGAGAACTGGAAGGAGATTATCCTGGAGGGTCTGCGGGTGCGGCTGGATCGTTTCCGCACCTTGCGGATTTTTATGGACACCTGCGTTCGCTGCGGAGCCTGCGCCGATAAGTGTCACTTTTTTATCGGTTCCGGCGACCCTAAGAATATGCCGGTGCTGCGGGCGGAACTGCTGCGTTCCATCTACCGCAAGGAATACACGCTCGCAGGGAAGCTGATGGGGAAGATGGTGGGGGCGCGCGAATTGACTTTGCCGGTGCTGAAGGAGTGGTTCTACTATTTCTATCAATGCACCGAATGCCGGCGTTGTTCTGTTTTCTGTCCCTATGGTATCGATACTGCGGAAATTACCATGATAGTGCGGGAACTGATGGCTGAAGTGGGTCTTTCAATCGATTGGATAGTTACGCCGGTGGCTAACAGCTTCCGCACCGGCAACCATCTGGGAATCCAGCCTCACGGTTTTGTGGACAGTATCGAGTTTGCGGTCGATGACCTCAAGGATATCATCGGGATGGAGGTGGAGGTTCCGATCAACAAGAAGGGCGCAGAAATTCTGTTCATCGTGCCTTCGGCGGACTATTTCGCGGAGCCGCATTATTACACCCTTCTGGGCTATATGATGCTGTTCAAGGAAATCGGACTCGATTATACTTTCAGCACCTTCGCTTCCGAAGGGGGGAACTTTGGGCTGTTCCATTCCCATGATATGATTAAGCGTTTGAACGCCAAGACCTATTCGGAAGCGAAGCGGCTGGGCGTGAAGTGGATTTTAGGGGGCGAATGCGGGCATATGTGGCGGGTGTATCATCAGTATATGTGCACGATGCAGGGCGAACAGGGGAATCTGGAAGTTCCCAAATCGCCCATAACCGGGACGGTTTTCGAGAACGCGGCTTCGACCAAGATGATTCACATCGCTGAGTTCACTGCCGATTTGATAAAACATGGTAAAATAAAGTTAGACCCCTCCCGCAACGACCACTGGACCCCCACCTATCATGATTCCTGCAATCCGGCGCGGGCGATGGGTTTGCTGGAAGAGCCGCGCTACATCCTGAATAAATGCTGCAATAACTTCGTTGAGATGCCGGAAGGCACCATCCGCGAGAGCACTTTCTGCTGCGGCAGCGGCGCGGGTTTGGGGACGGATGAGAATCTGGAAATGCGGTTGAGGGGCGGATTGCCGCGAGGCAACGCGGTGCGGTATGTTCAGGAAAAATACGGTGCGAATATTCTGCTGTGTATGTGCGCCATCGACAAGGCGACGCTGCCCGCAGTCTGCGATTTCTGGGCGCCGGGAGTCGAAGTCGGCGGGGTGCACGAAATGGTGGGCAACGCCTTGATTATGACGGGAGAGGAGGAACGAAAAACCGACCTGCGGGGCCAGCCCCTGAAAAAGGGAAAGGAGGGAAGTAAAGATGTATAATGGCGGTAAAATCATTATCGGGCTGATTATATTTGTCTTGATTATCACCCTTCCCTTTACCTATAATCTGGTGGCTAATACCGATACCTCCGGCGCGCCGGAATTGGAGATACTCCCCGGCGCGGGCGGCGAATGCGTGCGGGATAAGGCTTATATGCGCCCTTACCATATGGACCTGCTGAACGAGTGGCGCGACAATGTGGTGCGCAAGGGGGAGCGTTTCACCGAGGGACCGGGCGGGGAGCGGATAGAAATGAGCCTCTCGTTGACCTGTATGGACTGCCATTCCAACAAGGAAAACTTTTGCGACAAGTGTCATAATTATATGTCGGTGGACCCCTATTGCTGGGATTGTCATATAATGCCCGCCGAGGCGGCTCCGGTTCAATCTAAGATGACGCTTATGCTGAAGGAGGAAAAATGACGGATATAGATAGAAGAAAATTCATCAAAACCGCCGGTATTGCGGCGGCGGCGAGCCTGACCGCAGGAGCCGCCTTGAAATCGCTGGCGGGCGAGGGCTGTGAAGGCTGCGCGGTTCCCTGCGCCGAAGAAACGGCTGAACGGGCGGCGCATCCGCCGGCGGAAGCGAAGCGCTGGGCAATGGTTATCGATTTGCGGATTTGCCGGGAGTATCCCGACTGCGACGAATGTATCAAAGCCTGCCACCTAACCCATAATGTCCCGGAATACTCCAACTCCAAAGACGCGGTCAAGTGGATTTGGAAGGAGCATTTCAACCACGCTTTCACCGATGTGGACCATCCTTATATAACAGAACACATAAAGCACAGCAGCGCGCTCCTGCTCTGCAATCACTGCGACAATCCCCCCTGCGTAAGAGTCTGCCCCACGAAATCGACCTTCAAGCGGGAAGAAGACGGGATTGTGATGATGGACTGGCACCGCTGTATCGGCTGCCGCTACTGCATCGCCGCCTGCCCTTACGGTTCCCGCAGTTTCAACTACCGGGAGCCGAAGCTGTTTTTCGCAGAGCAGGGAATCAAGCCGCAAGGCGGTTTCCCGGCGCGCACCCGAGGAGTGGTGGAGAAGTGCACCTTTTGCGAGGAACGGTTAGCGCGGGGGCAATGGCCCTCCTGCGTGGAAGCCTGTCCGCACCAGGCGTTGAGTTTTGGCGATTTGGAGAATCCCGAAGACCCGGTCCGCAGACTGTTGGAAGATAATTTCACCATCCGCCGTAAACCCGGACTGGGAACTGAACCCGAAGTCTATTATATCTTGTGAAACAAGGGACTGGGGGCTTGGTGCTTGAGGCTGGAAAAAGCTAACAAAGCAAGATTTACCTGCACCCAGAACCCAGCGCCCAGCGCCAATGCAGTAATAAAGCACTTTAGTATCAATAATTTAATTGTATAGAAAAGTATAACGATTCTGAAAAAAATGTCCAATGTTATGTCACTCCCGCGAAGGCGGGAGTCCAGTAAACCATATAAATACAAAAAGATGGATTCCCGCTTACGCGGGAATGACATCCTTTTTCTCGTCATTCTTTTCAAGAATGACTATAATTCTGCAAGCACAAGTCGTCTTGTGAGGTTGGGATGATAGAAAAAGCGCTTGAAGGGGGAAAGAAATACTGGATTCTAATCTTCATCCTGATGGGAATTATTGGGGTGGGATTTTTCGCTTATTTGAAGCAGTTCAATCAGGGATTGACGGTGACCGGCCTCAGCCGGGACGTTTCCTGGGGATTGTATATCGCCCAGTTCACCTTTTTAGTGGGAGTGGCGGCTTCGGCGGTGATGGTGGTTCTGCCCTATTACCTGCACAACTTTAAGAAATTTTCAAAAATCACCATATTGGGCGAGTGTATCGCTATCCCCGCCTGTTTGATGTGTATGGGTTTCATTTTTGTGGATATGGGGCAGCCTTTCCGGATTATCAATATGTTTCTCTACCCCACGCCCAGCTCGCCGATGTTCTGGGATACGGTGGTGCTATTCGGTTACCTGGTTTTGAACCTGCTGATAGGATACATCACGCTTTCATCAGAGGTGAAAGGTATCGCCCCGCCGAAATGGATTAAGCCTTTCATCATCGTTTCCATCCCCTGGGCGGTGAGTATTCATACGGTGACGGCGTTTTTATATTCCGGTCTGGCGGCTCGGCCTTTCTGGATGACGGCGGTTTTAGCGCCGCGATTTTTAGCTTCGGCTTTCGCAGCCGGTCCGGCGCTGCTGATTGTGCTGTGTCTAATCCTGCGTAAAAACACCAAATTCGACGCGGGTCGGGAGCAGATTCAGAAGTTGGCGGTGATAGTGGCTTACGCAATGGCGGTCAATGTGTTCTTGATTTTGATGGAGGTGTTCACCGCGATGTACAGCGATATCCCGGAGCATCTCGACCACTTGAAATTCCTCTATATAGGATTAACCGATGCGAATGGAGTGCTTCACAACAACATGGCGCCCTGGATGTGGGTATCTTCCATCTTAGCAGTGGTTTCACTCGTTCTGCTATTGGTACCGAAGTTCCGCGTCAAGGAGGGGCTGCTGGCAGTCGCCAGCGTCGCAGTGTTCTTTTCACTTTGGATCGACAAGGGATTGGGGATGATGGTCGCGGGATTCACCCCCAGCCCTACTCACAATGTCATCCATTATTCGCCCACCCTGTCTGAAGGTTTGATTTCCTTAGCGGTCTGGGCTTTTGGCGCGCTGGTTTTGACCATCTTTTACAAGGTTGTACTGACAGTAAGGAAGCAGGTGGAACCGGTGCGGTACAAAGATTGAAGCCGCAATCCATAGACGAAGATATTTAATCAACCACTATTAACCAGGCGGGGCGCTAAAATGCCCCGCCGATTTGTTTAGGGGTTTAACGAATTTAAATCCGAGGAGACGGGCTGGTAACGAGGGAAAGGTATTTCCTGTAGGGGTGAACGGCTGTTTACTCCTACAAAGTAGATTCCGGCTGCGCCGGAATGACAATTCAGCTTATCACTTCAGACAGCTATAGTCTTACAATTTATTTATGGCTGTATTTGTGAATCTGTGGTTCAATCTCGTCTAAAACACATCATAAGTCTA
>CAYQZD010000166.1:0-6710 GCA_964421875.1 uncultured bacterium | reverse complement strand
GTAATTTATATAAAAACATGGTAACATTATAGCTTTATTCCATAGAGTTTTTCATCTGTTTGTTTATTAATAGATTAGATTCACTGGCTATTAAGGCTATTATGGCTATTCAAATCTTGGTATATTCCTAAATATCATACAGTTATATTTAGACAGTCTTCAAAGTTTGGAAAAGGACTATAATGATACAAAACATGATATTTCTTCATAGACTGTAGACTATTTAAGTTTAAATAACAAACAATCATTACCGGAATAAGATTCCAACCTACTTCAGCGAATCGTGAATCAGTTTTAAAGCTTTGCGTCTGGTGTTCAGGCGCCAGGGTTCAATATCTTGGGGAGAGATACCGTTAATCCGGGCAATCCGCTTGTTGACCTCCTCGTTTTTAAAGTTGATACGGTCCCATTCGAAAGCCCTCAAAGCCACCAGCTCGCCGGGTTCGAATTCCGGAGTCCTGATATTGGGCACGCCGAATCCGTCAAAGCGGGAATCGGAAAATTCGAAGTCGCGCACCAGGTTTCCCCGCTCGCGGCAGATGTCCAGCAGTTCCGTTCTGGGAAGGGGGTTAGCGATGTTGAAGGCGCAGTAGTCGATGTTGAGACTTTCGGCGAAACTGAAGGTCTGCCTGATGTCTTCCCAGGTTTCACCCGGCAGTCCGAAGATGAATCCGCCGGTGATTTCGAACCCTAACTGCTTCGATTTCGCCACCACTTCCCTCACTTTGTCCAGCTTCAAAGGTTTGCGTATCAATTTAAGGGTGTGTTCGGAGCCGGATTCTATCGCAAGGTTCATCTGGTAACAGCCGGTCTCCTTCATCAGTTCCAGGAGTTCGTCGTCCAAGGCGTAGGCGGCGTTGGTGGCGGCTTTCCAGGCAAGGTCGTATTTGCGCTCCAGGAGCCCGTTCAAGATAGCGACGATGCGCTTTCGATTGACAATGAGGTTGTCGTCGAGGAAGATAATCTCCTTGATACCGTATTTATCCACCAGCCAGTCGATTTCGCCCAGCACATTTTCCGCCGAGCGATACCTGATTTTCTTGCCGTGAATGAATCTGGAACTGCAAAATGTGCACCTGAAGGGACAGCCGCGCGAGGTAATGGTTTTTGCGTAGGGGAAGCGCCGGGGGTAGATGTAGAAATTGTATTTGGTCGCGAATGAAGCATACTTGTGAAAATCCAAATCGCTGTGGTCCGGGTAGGGGGCGTCATCGAGGTTGTCGATGTAAGACTTAACGGGCTGCACGATGATTTCACCGTCCTTCCTGTAGCACAATCCGTCAACGGATTCCAAGCCGCCATTTCCGGATTCCAGGCGCCGCAATAACCTTTCAAACCTGATTTCGCCCTCCCCCATAACTATGAAATCGAAGGATTCTTCGGAGATGATTTCCTCCGGAAGGAGGGTGGGATACACTCCACCGGCTGCCACTACCGCTTTCGGCGCCGCTTGCTTCGAGAGTTGCGCGGTGCGGAGAAGTGTTTTGCGGTATTCCATAGACATACAGGAAATTCCCACTAAATCCGGTTCATAATCCCGGATTTCGCGGGTCAATCCCGCTTCATCCAAATCGAGGAAATTTGCGTCAAGCACTTTCACCGTGTGCTTATCCTTCAACGCCGCTTTCAGCAGGCAAATCCCGTAGGGGATATCGTGCCAGTGTTTCATCCCAAACCAGCGGGTGTTGATTTCAATCAATAATATACGCATTATATATAGCCTAATTGAATCTTACTGTTGCCGGTTGCCGGCTGCCAGTTGCTAATTGCCGGTTTCCAGTATCCTGCTCCATTCATATAATTTCTCCTCCACATCACCGCGAATCTCCTCGCGGGCTTCATACCTGTCATATCCCCGCATCAGCAGGTGGTCATACTTGGTGCAATTGTGGCGGACATAGGCGGTGACCGCCAGTTCGACGGCTTCCCGGTCGAATTGTTTAGCGGCGGCTGACCGCCCTACGCGCCCGCTGTATTTCAGGCAAGCGTGCTCGGCGATGGCTTGCGCAGCTTTTGCGGGGCAGCCGGGATAGGTTTGGCTGACCGCCTGGGCGAAGTTTCCGATGTATTCAAGGTCCAGCCGCTCTCTACGCTCCAGGTCTCGGATGCGGCGCGCTTCCCGCAGATCTTTATCATTTAAGCAGGCTTCTTCAGCTTGGTGCAGGGCGTTTTCTTCGACCAAAATTCCCTGTCGTTCATACCGTTTCCGGGCTCTGCTCCATTGGAGTACTACCGCCTTGAGTTTGGATAATTTACCCGACCGCCGGGTCAATGTCGCATCGCCGGAGGGGAGGAAAATCAGATGGTCCATATCAGCGCATTCAAGACACAAGCCCCGGTCGCCCTCTTTATATAAAAAGCTGCCTTTGTACAACTCTTTTCCGCATTCCGAACAGGAGGAATCTTTTCCGACTAAAATGAACACGACCGGCGGTTCGGAACCTCTCTTATTGGAATCTGTCATAACTCAATTGTCTAATTATTTTAGAATGCTTCTGCCGGGATGGGGTCTGAGGTCCTTTTTATTCCATTCAATCGTATCCACCGCTAACACACTGACAATCGATTCATCTTTCAGGTAAATATACAATGTCTTATCTTTTATTATATTAGGATACAACAGGACCGCGTCGCAATCGACAACTGGATTACCCTTAATGTCCCATATCCCGCAATGTTCCATCGATTCGGAGGCTATAATCTTTTTAGGCGCGCCATATTTTTCCTTGAAATCACTCAGTTTTTGCGGGCACCTCTTTAAGAAACGCTTGATGGCGGGGGTTTTGGCTACTCTTTGAGGTTTACGGTCAAATTCCGGTTTCCAATTCGGGTCCAGCGAAGTGATGATGCCGCTGTTTTTGGCTTGATTATACCACTCCTTCAGGTCGCTTCTTACTCCGGGTCCGAATTGAATCCCATAGGGGCGGATAAGTCCGTCGCAGATAATTATATCATTCCAAGGCAGCAGAACAGCTTCGACCATAGCGGGAAGCGGGTAACGGATTAGATTGGATATTTCATCGAACAAACCAAGCACACCGTAAGCTCTGGACATATCGTCGTATTTTAAGAACACGGTGTATCGTTTCAACGCTCGCTCTATGATAAAGCGGTCTTTGATGAAGCGCTTTAAATTAAAAAGCCGGCTTAAATCTTTCTGCTTGAATCCGTAAGGATCATCGTCAATGTATTTCTCAATCAGGTCTAAGTTTTCCAGCATTTTATCGCGAGCGATACCTTTCGATTCAATCGGCGCATCATCGAATGTCTGCCAATCCGTGATACCGTCTATGCCGCCGAGTTCACCGGCGACAAAACCTATGAACGAGGAATATAAACCTATGAACAGCGTAGTTTCTTCCGGAGGTAAAGTCATTTTGTTACCTCAAGTTGTTATTAACCTTAGAATAAAAATTCGGAATAAGATTCCGACCTACCGCGCTAAAGTGATTATGAGCATCATCAGCGTAAACCGTAACAAATCAACGGTTCGGAAAATCCGGATTCCGGCTTTCGCTCGGAATGACATCGCCCGTTTACCGGTTGCCAATCCCTATTCTGAATCCCATGTCCTGAATCCCGAATCCTGAATCCTGAATCCCGGAATCACATCATCTCCCCCATCTCCAGCGCGGGATGGGCGCGTTCCGCCAGCCATTCGGCGAGTTCGCCGAGGTCGGTGGTGACGGTCTCGTCGGCGATTTTACCGCCCATATCCGGGACGCCCTCTTCCGCCAAACGCTGTGGGAGGCGCTCCCCCAGGCGGCTTTTAATGTTGGTTGTGAGCCATACGATGCGGCGGATACCGCCGTCGGCGAGGATGAACTTGGGGGACACGATGTAGAGGGTTCCGATGCCCATAAAGCCGGGGGTCTGCTGGCCGCCGCCGGTTACTTCCGCTAAAGAGGAAAAGGTCATCCCCACCGGCGTTTCCCCCAAATAATCGCGGTCAACCACCATAATCCCCCCTGTCCCCGGCAACACGCAAGCGATGCATTCGAAACAGCCGCAGGAGGTCATCGGCGTCTCCATCATACTGTAAAGCGAAAAGCCGTCGAAAGTCCCGTCGGTGAACTCCTTGACAAACTTATTCACCCCGCGGTAACGCCCAAACAGCGCATCGTAACACTCACCCTTGCGGACGGGCTGGTTGCCGCCGTGAGGATTGATTTCGAAGGCGGCTTTGCCGTCCAGCCAGTTGTAGGCGCCGCAGAGTCCCAATCGCTGGGGGGTGATAATGCAGACGTGCACCGGCGCGTAGGATTGGCATAATGCGCAGGAATAGAATTCGTCCACCGACTCGTCGGTCATCGAACCCAGACGCTGGTCGCGGGAATCGTAAACCGCCACCGCCTCCTTATGCAGGGCTTTGACCTCGTCCTCGGTGGTGAAGAGGGTGATTTGCACCTTGTCCACGATGGAGGGGAATTCCGCCATCAGGCGGTGCCGCAGGAAAACGCCCAGATGTTTCAGGCGGAACCCGGCTTTTTTGGCTTCCTGGGAGATGCGTATCCAGTTGATGTCCCGCTGCCCCAGGTGCATCACTCCCATCGGTTCGGAGAGGAAGGAGTGGATGTGGCGTTCGAGGATGGATTCGAAGTCGGGCTGCATCTTGCGCCCGGCGACTTCGGCGTATATCGCCAGGGGGAAGCGCGCCCGGTCGGGCATTTCGTCGATGTCGGGACCCGCCACGATGATTTTATCGTCCTCGACATCGGGCAAATCGCGCATCCGCAGGTATTCGAAGGAAGTGGTGTATTTGCCGCCGGCTTCAGCCGCCAGGTCATCCTTGCGCACCCGCTCCCCTTCGAAAGCGGGCCCGTAGCGCACCGGGACCGGGATTTTCTGCACCTTGATTTTCAGCCCCCGCACTTCGATGGCGCGCTGAGGCATATCTTCGTGCGACACATTCGACACCACATGCTCGTAAGCGCATATCCCCGAAGGCAGGATTTGGGGGATGTCGGTGTCGGCGATTACGGGGAAGCCGAAATTGATAGCCCCGGCAGCGGTGGCGTATTTTTCATCGTCCACTTCCCCCAACGCCAGCACGAAGGCGTGCACCCGCTCCTTGTTGTAAAGCAGGATTTCCCGCGCCTTGTCGATACCGCCGGGCTGAAGCCCTCCGAAGGTCATCGCCGACCGCGCCGCAAAGCCTATGGCTAACACCGCCGCGCTGATATCCTTACCGTAAGGAACGAGGAAGGTGTCCCAGTCCATCTGCACCCCGGCGGAATCGAGCTGTTCAGCCATAGATGTCCCGTTGGTGGAACCCGCCATAAAGACTAAGATGTTGCGCTCCTGCAGGTCGCGTGCCAGTTTGACCGCCGCTTCCTGTGAAGGGAGCGCTCCCACGCAGGCGGCGAAACCGGGCATCCGCCCGTCCACTAACTTGATGCCCTGTTCGCGCAGGACGGAGTCGGTGGTGGCGCCGATGTAGGGGGATTGGGGGTATCCGGGTTCGATAGCGCGGAGGGCTTCGATGGTCTCTTCAGCGAAGAGGGCGGCGATTCCCGCGTCCAGCGCGTCTCCCAGATAGGGGTACCACAGCTTTTCCGCGGGGACTTCCGGCAGGAGGGTTTCGGCGTAATCGAGGACTTCCTTCAAGTCCCCGATTTTCCGCGCTTTGACTCCCAATAAGGCGTAGATGACCGGGAGGTAATAGGCGGTGTCGGGGAGCTTGACTTCTTTATTTGAACCGTGTCGATTCTCGGCTTTCTCCAGGGCGGTTCGAGCCCTTCGGTAGAGACTTTGCGCGCCACGGATAGCGGCGGAGGCGATTATTTTGGACATAGGGGGAAATTCGTTTTACAGTTAATGACATTAATTATCTGTAGGGGCGTTCAATTGAACGCCCCTACCAAATGAACAATCTTTGATGTCGTTTATTTTTGAATCGCTGATGAATAATGATAAACGCTGATGACGCAGATGTATGTTATCTGCTTAATCAGCTTCATTCGCTGTGAATATTGCCTGTCTTTTATAGATATAAAAACCTCTATAACGAGCCGATAATATGAACTGTGCGCGCCGCAGGTGGCGGCGGAGGGGATTAAATCAGATGTGGTTAAGTGAAAAACATATTAAAGAGTATCAAGCTTTTCAAAGTTCATCATTCTTTCATAGTTTAATCTAGTGTGACCTTTATTAAGGCTTTCGATTTGATAATTATTTCTTGCAGTTTGAAATTTATTTATTAGGTCATCTTTTCTGTTAACCTTTAATAATTTCTTTAATCTAGAAAAATACCTTTTCGACTGCGCCCTGTAAAACAGATCAAACTGAGTACGCTCACCATAAACCAGAGATTTTGGTCTCCAGAAATCATAAAATGTATTATCTAGAGGATTTATAACACTTCTAAGAAACAGTATAAAATCAGACTGCATGTATTCATCAAAATGAACGTAGGAGTTGTTAGATCTTTCTTTGATTAAATCCGCAGTAACAGATATTCTACGCAAATTAAGTTCATTATTTCTATCAACATCCAGAGATTCAATGTTATTACAAAATATTGTATATGGCGAAGAGTCTCTCCCATACAAATTTTCATAATAGAACTGTTCATCACAGAATAAGTCAATTGCTGAATATCTTTCATGCTTTATGAACATAGCAATAGTATAAACAAACAATTCCATAAGTATATAATTATAGTTATCTGATGATTTCGGATTAGATGATTGTATATACATCAATGGAGA
>CAYQZD010000165.1:0-6748 GCA_964421875.1 uncultured bacterium | reverse complement strand
TTAGTTGTGTGATGGTTCCCGATAAGAATCCATCTAATGATGGTATATGTGATAGATGTCATTTGATTTTTATAAGTATTTTCTTTATATTTATTTATCCTGAAAACAACGGTGGCGTCTATACGCGAGCCGTGAATTTTCATTCTGAGTTGTAGATAATCGCGATAAAAACCGTCCTTGACGGTTATTGGAGATATTTCTTATTATTCGCTGCGATCAAAGTATGACCCATCTTGAGGAACATGGATTAACGCTGGCGCTGTTCGAGGAAGAAACCCGCCTTAATCTGGTGAAAGCCATCATCGATTCTGCCTGCACTATGATTGTCTGTGGCTGTTTGAGCCCCGGCCAACGGAAAACCCTCCCCGGTAAAGTTAAATCCTCGGTTATTAATCTCATCCCCGGACAAGAAGAAAAGTATGATATGATATACGCTTCACGTATCAAGAGACTTTTAGAGCAGTTCTCTGATTCCTGATAAGGGAGTAAAAAAAATAAAAAAATCAGATAAACCAAACGCCTCTGTCTTCAATATTCTAAAAGTAGTCGGTGAGGATGGGGGTAGAAACACAATTTGGAGCAAGCATGACTAGACTTTCGCAAAAATCTTACTTGGCTCTGCTGACACTGTTAGTCGCCGGGATATTCAGCTTCGCCTTTGGTGCAAAGTGGGTGTCTTTCGACGGTTCGGATGAAGCGGAGTGCCGGGTGACGGTTCTGTCCTCCGACAATTCCAGCGCCTTTCTGCAGATTGAAGTGCCCGGAATGTTCGCCGAGGACGTGGAAATTAACGGAAGAATATTCCAGGACCTCTATTTCCACCACTTCGGCTCCACCCAGGAGGTGGGAGCCCCTTCGCTGCCCAGAATCAGCGAACTGGTGGCAATCCCCGGGACTAAAAACGTCAGAGTAAGCCTGGTATCGGAAGAAACCATCACTCTGGAGGGATTCAACGTATCGCCTTTCATTGAACCTCAGTTCGACGGAGCGCAACCGAATATCCGGTTTGATCAGCGCATCTACTCTGCTGACGCCTGGTTCCCGGGCGAGCGGCTGAGCCTGGGCGATATCGGCATTATGCGCGGCCTGCGGATGGTGCCGGTAAGAATCGTGCCTTTCAGCTACAATCCCGTAACACAGCAACTAAAAGTATCCCAACGGATAGTGGTCAAACTGGAATATTATGGTCTATCAAACCAGGCGGTGCAAGAGCATACCCTGACCTCCGTCAATCCCAGATTAGACCGGTTGTATCGTTCCGCGGTAGTGAATTACGACGAATTGGGTATCGAGGTCAATTACGGCACCGACGAATTCCAGGTGAAATACCTCATCATCTGCCCCGACACCCAAGCCGTGAACATTATCCAGCCGCTGGCGGATTTTTATAACGCTAAAGGATTAGGCGTGGAAATCAGGGTGATGAACCCTACCTTTAACACCGCCCTGCAATTCCGCGACTACATTCATCAACTCTATGTCTCCGATAGTCTGGAATATGTACTCTTGGTAGGGGATTACTGCACCGTGACCAGCCACTTAATTATGCCGATGTACTATTGGCAGAACACTTACTCCGACTCATGGTTCACTATGATTGACCCCTGGCCAAATGTCGGCAACGACTATCTCGCAGATATAGCCATCGGACGTTTCGTTTATGACAATAATTCCGAACTCCAGCACCAGATTGACAAGACTATGGGATACCTGACCAATCCCTCAACCTCCGACAACTGGGCTGAGCACACCCTGCTGGTGGCGCATCGCGAGCAATATCCCCAGAAATATACCCTCTGCAAGGAGCAGATCCGCCAATTCAGTTATGCCCTGCAAATCCCCATCTTCCAGCAAGGCTACGGCGGCGCTGGTTATACCAACACCGACGTTATCAATTACCTTAACACCTCCGGCAGCGGTATCTTGAACTACCGGGGACACGGTTCCCAAACAGCATGGTGGAGTTGGGGGAATTCGGGAGACTTCAACGCTTCACATATCAATCAGCTCACCAACGCCAACAAGCTCTTCGTCCACTTCGACGTCTGCTGTGACAATATGGACTTCCCGGGCTACAACGGCAACTGCTTCGCCGAATCCTTTATGAAAACAACCTATGGCTGTGTCGCTATCCACAGCGCGATTGTCCCTTCCTACACTATTCCCAATCATGACTACGACAAGGAGTTCTACAAAGCCATCTATCACGAGGGGATTTACAACATCGGATACGCTTCCAACTTCGCCAATGTAGCCGTTTATACTTATCACGGCAGCATCGGCCAGTCCAACATCCGCACCTACCTCTGGCTGGGCGACGCCGCCATCGACCCCTGGACTAACACGCCGCAAAACCTAATAGTGAATCATCCTCAGATGCTGCCCGCCGGAACCACCAATCTGGAAATCCAGCACATCAACATCGGCGGCTTCGTGCTGGAAGGCGCTATGGTCTGCGCCCAGAACGCTCAAACCTACACTGTAGGCTACACTAACTATTCCGGCACCGTCAACCTCCAGTTCGACCAGCCCCTGACCTCAGACCTGCAGTTGATGGTAACCGCCCACAACGCCCTGCCTTATCAGGCTAACATTATGATTGGTTCCTACGACCTGAGCGTTTCGATGTCACCGCAGAATCCGCCGATTGTGATTCCGGCTAACGGCGGCAGCTTCGATTACACCGCTACCGTCACCAACAACGACACGATGACCGCCACCTTCGACGCCTGGATCGATGTGATCCTGCCCAACGGCAATGTTTACGGACCGGTCATTCTGCGTCAAGGTTTGTCAGCGGGCCCCGGCAGCGTTATTCAGCGCCTGCTCACTCAGGATGTGCCGGGTATGGCTCCCGCAGGGAACTACGAATACTGGGGACACGCCGGAATCTATCCCGCTAACGTCTGGGCTGAAGACAGCCTGCTCTTCTCCAAGTCCGCCAGCGATGTCTCCGGTCCCGAAATGCAGGGCTGGAACCTCACCGGATGGGATGAAGGCGGCGCCAGCGCCATGCCGGAAAACTTCTACCTGGCGCAAAACCAGCCCAACCCCTTCAACCCCGAAACCGTCATCAGTTTCGCCCTGCCGGAAGCTTCGCAAGTGGCGCTGACGGTTTACAACAGCGCCGGCCAACGCGTAGCGACCCTGATGGAAGGCTTCGTCACCGCCGGTGAATACTCCGTAGTCTTCGACGGCGCGAACCTGTCTTCCGGAGTTTACTTCTACCACCTGACCGCCGGAAATCACTCCGCAGTTAAAAAATGCCTGCTGATGAAGTAAGCGCCATTTACCGATAATTATAACCGCCCCCGGATAGGCCCGGGGGCGGTTTTTTTTTAGGGAAATATTTGAAAATTCCCCGTTTTTATTCTATATTAATTCCATCCGTTTATATCATCACCTCGCAGACCTATCTCTGCCACATTAAAAACCTTGCTCGGTTTTCACAATAGTGCAATAGGGTCTCCGCACCCTGTTGCAAGTCTTTGTATATTATCGTGCTGTCGGATTCCCACACCAACAGCAACTATAACGATTCTAAAAAAGCTTGTCCTATAGAATGTCACTCCCGCGAAAGCGGGAGTCCAGTATCTTTTATAAATACAATAAGATGGATTCCTGCTTTCGCAGGAATGACATACTATTATTTGCCATTATTTTCAAGAATGATTATAATTATCAGTGTGTATCATTATGGCCCTCTTGCAAATCACGAATACTGTGATAAAATAACCATTTGATAATCCTGAATATAATTGGAATTTAGTAGCCATAATAGCCTTAATAGCCAGTGAATCTATTCTCTTAATATACAAAAAGATAACATTATTCTATAAAATTAGACTATTAAGTTACTATCTGCGTAATCAGCGAAAATCAGCGTTAATCAGCGATTCTAAAAATCTTTACACAGAATTAAGGTAATAAAGCTAAACTCATACAACTAATCAAGCATTACGAAAAAACTTCTTCCATACCTCGTCCTCCTCCTCATCCTGGCGTTTCAATCCGCCGTGGTGGACCTCATCGCCCTCCGGGGCTTCAAACCCGACCTGGCGCTGGTGTTCTTCCTGCTCTACTTTTCCCGCATCGGCAATTACCACACCGTCCTCGCCGGATTCGGCGTAGGGCTGGCCCAGGATTTATTCGGCGGGGGATTCTTGGGCGTAAACGCCCTGGCGAAGACCGCCGCCGGATTCCTGCTGGCAAAACTGTTCCCGGAAAAACCGCCGGAGGAAAAGTGGCTCTTCTTGAGCGGACTGCTAATCTGCGTCTTCCTCCACGATTCTGTCTATTGGTTCATCCAGGGGCAGACCGAATACCAGGGAATATTGAACCTGCTGTGGCGGCAAGTCCTGCCCTCAGCCCTGTATAACGGCTTCCTCACCTTCCTCGCCTGGTTGATATTCACCCGAAAACGGCGGTGGGCTTGATAATGGAGCCGCGCACAATAATACTGCGGGCGGCGGTGATAATGCTCTTCGCCGCGCTGCTCTTCAGGGTAGGGTACCTGCAATTGTTCGAACGGGAACGTTACGCCCGGCTCTCCGAAGACAACCGGGTGCGGGTGAAAGAGGTGGACCCGGTGCGGGGGATGATTTTCGACAGGATGGGCCGGATATTAGTGGAGAACCGTCCCGGATATTCCGTAGTTACCGCTCCGCAAACCCTGCTCGAACATCCCGCGGTCCTGAAAAGACTTCGAGAGTTGTTGGGTGAAGGGGATGAAGACGCCTGGCTTAGCGCAGCCAAAAAATACCTGGGCAGGCGCCCGGAAATAAGGCTGAAACGAGACCTGAAGTTCGAACAGTTAGCGCGTCTCGAAGCGAAAATGCTCTTCCTGCCAGGATTGGAACTCAAAGTGGAAGCCAAGCGATACTATCCCTATAAAGCCGCACCGCACATACTGGGTTATCTGGGGGAAATCAGCTCCGACGAATTGGAAACCTATGTGGGATTACACCCCGGGGATATTGTGGGAAAGAAAGGAGTCGAGAAAAGCTGCAATGCCTTGATGTTCGGCAAGCGGGGCTATAATGTCATCGAAGTGGACGCCGCCGGAAATAAAATCCGCGACATCCCCGGCATCCGCAACATCCCCCCCACAAAGGGAAGCGATGTTTACCTTACCATCGATCTGGAATTACAGCAGTTAGCTGAAGAACTCCTCAGCGGCGGGCAGGGCGCGATTGTGGCAATCGACCCCAATAACGGCGATATCCTGACCATTGCCTCCAACCCGGGCTACGATTCCGAAACCTTCTCCGGTGTGGTCAGCCCCGAAAACTGGGAAGCTCTGGTATCCGACCCCTGCAAACCGCTGCTGAACCGGGCGATTCAGGGAACTTACCCGCCCGGCTCCACCATCAAAATGACAGTGCTGGCAGCCGCCCTGGAGGAGGGAGTGATAAACATGGATAGTAAAATAGTATGCCAGGGTTTCCTGCAAATTGGACGGCGCCCCTTTAAATGCTGGTCGGAAGGGGGACATGGAAAGATAGGCCCCTATGAAGCTATCGAACGCTCCTGCGATGTCTTTTGCTATCACATGGGATTGGAATTAGGAATAGAACGGATGGCTGAATACTATAGAGCCTTCGGATTCGCCAACCCCACCGGAATCGATATTGAAGGTGAAGTCAGCGGATTGGTACCCGACTCGGCATATATGAATTCACGCTACGGGGAAAAGCAATGGACCAGAGGGCATCTTCTGAACATCGCCATCGGTCAGGGAGACCTCCTCGTAACTCCACTGCAATTAGCGGTTTACTGCGCCGCCATCGCCAACAGGGGACTTGTTCCCACGCCGCATCTCCACAAAGGAACGGTTCACCGCCATCCTGACTACTGGGAAAGCCATCAACCAAAGTTCCGGAAGATTGAAGCTGTTTCCCCGGAAAACTTCGAATTTATCCGGGAGGGGATGTACCGGGTGGTGCAGGCGAAGCGCGGCACCGCGCATTGGCTGATGGATCCCAATATTGCGGTCGCCGGCAAGACCGGAACCGCGCAAAATCCCCACGGCGAAGACCACGCCTGGTTCATCGGCTTCGCGCCCTATGACCAGCCCGCAATCGCAGTCTGCGCCCTGGTGGAGCACGGCGAACACGGTTCCACCGCAGCCGCCCCCATAGTGTTTAAAATCATCAAGCGCTACCTCCAGATAGAAAAGCAGAAGGAGACTTCCGGCGCAGGTGTGGTGGTGGGGTGAAAAAAATAAATGCACTGACATTTAACCTTATTAATTCATAAATTTGACATGATTTACATGATTAACAAGATATGTCTTATATTATTAAATAAGGTTCTCTTTGTGAATTTGTGGCTCAAAGTATTTGACTTTGCTCTCTATCCAAAGACTTTGCGGTTAAATCAAGTCAAAGAAAAACACGTAGTCAACGGCTTTGATGAATCTTATAGCTTCATCAAAGCCCATTTTTAGAATATATTTCTAAATTGTTGTCAAGGCTATACATAGCGAACCCTGCGGGTTCGGCCTTGACAACACAAAAGTCATTCGGTTTTTGATGCGATTTATTGAAGACTGTTTATTTGAGTCAACAAAAATAAATACATAGACTTATGATGTGTTTTAGACGAGATTGAACCACAGATTCACAAATACAGCCTTATTGATAAGCTAAAATGCTTCGCCCCTACAAAAATATTCTCCATATGGGTTCATCTCTGTTTCGTGTGGGTAATTATTTAGGCGTATTATATTCCCTTTGATTTTTCCCCA
>CAYQZD010000164.1:0-6801 GCA_964421875.1 uncultured bacterium | reverse complement strand
ATTTTGAACAAGTCGATACCAAATCGTCCAAGTTAACACAGAATCTGGGTATCAATGTTATCCCGGAGAACGACATTGGTTCGATTGCGAGAGTTGTCAGGCTTCATTTTTTTATCCCCCAGGTTTATTAATATAACTGTAACTATGCGGAAAGGCGCATACTATGACCGTTGAAGCCGACCGAATGTGTGTATCTTATCAAAATAGAAGGGTAACATCTATCTATCAGTGTAAATTCGTTGTTATTAGTTGAGAAGAGTGGAAAGTACTTATTGCCGGGATTGAATACAATCATAGCATAGTAAAGAATACCTCCAGAAATCAGAAATGTTTCCTAATAAGAATTTATGGGAAAATTCTTTCAAAGTCAAATTTTAGTAAAGGGTAGGGTAAAAATAATACTATTAACAAATACTGATGTGAAATTGAGGCTGATTAGGATGGTAACGGAGAATTTCAATCGATTATGACGAAAGATTTTACTCGATTCTCAATCTATTGTCACTCAGAAAATGGAATAATTTCAGCCTGAGAAGTTGTTTCGACAAAATACTTGCCTTTCGGAAACAAATTAGGTAAAATTCATCCATTAAAGTACAAAGATAAATTCCCCACTTCTTTCGCGAATAATATGCGCACCCTGATTAATCATAAGACTGTTCCCTTTTATAAAGGAGCTCACTCCTCCCGCGAGCCCGCGGAATTTCACCGCCGCTTGCCGGAATCCGCCCCCACTCCTCTACGGAAAATGACCAGCCTCGCGCATAAGTACAATCTGAAGGAAATCTACCTCAAGGACGAATCCCGCCGGCTCGGTCTCCCCGCCTTTAAAATCCTCGGAGCCTCCTGGGCGGTGTGGAAAATCCTGGAAAGCGAATTCGGTTTGAAACTGACAGACTGGGAAAACATCGAACAACTCCGCGCCCGCATCCAACCGCATCTGCCCTTGAGACTTTTATCCGCCAGCGACGGCAATCACGGCCACGGCGTAGCCCGGATGTCGAGCCTGCTGGGAATTGAAGCGCGTATCTTTCTCCCCGCGGGAACCGTCCCCGCCAGAATCGAAGCCATCGCCGCCGAAGGCGCCGAAGTGGTCGTGGTCGATGGCTCCTACGATGACGCCGTGGCTCAAGCCGCCGCTCAGCAGGGAGAAAAGAGCATCCTGATTCAGGATACTTCCTGGGAAGGATACGAAACTGTCAACCATTGGATTATCGAAGGGTATTCCACCCTGTTTTGGGAAATCGAGGACGAACTGAACCGTGCCGGACTCCCACAACCTGACATAGTCTTCGTCCAGATAGGTGTCGGCTCCCTCGCCGCCGCCGCAGTGAACCATTTCCGCAATAAAGACGCTTCGTCAAATCCGCGAATAGTCGGCGTAGAACCGTTATCCGCCGCTTGCGCTATGGATGCAGTCGAAGCGGGAGAAGTGATAACGCTGCCCGCTCCCCAGAATTCCATTATGGCAGGTTTGAATTGCGGTACCCTGGCGACTGCCGCTTATCCTATGGTGGAGCAGGGGATTGACTGTTTCCTCGCCCTCGAAGACCACTACAGCCGTGAGGCGATGCGCATCCTTGCCGCCCAAGGCATTCCCGCCAGCGAAAGCGGGGTGGCGGGACTGGCGGGATTGTTAGCACTTTTCGAGAGCCCGGAGGCTGAGCCCGCCCGGAAACATCTCAAGCTATCCCCTGAATCCCATATACTTCTACTTCTCACCGAAGGCGTCACCGACCCTGCCGCATACAGCGAAATCGTCCACTCCTGATTTACTCTATCTTCGCGGATATGTTGACTAAATCCCCTCATCGTGGCGCAGAATCCCCGCAGTCTGTCCGAAAATAAAGAAACTGAGGATACATAGTGTTTGTAATATTCTAATATCAATCGGCTTACAGATTCCGGACAAGCCGGAATGACGCCTATTTTAGTAATTGTCAGACAGATTGTCCGCACCCTGCGCCATATAATTAATACACAAAGACTTGCAACAGGGTGCGGAGACCCTGTTGCACTATTAAGACATAAAAAAAGGCGTTCAATCGAACGCCCCTTCAATCCCTAATCCCTACATCCGTTCTCCTTCGACCAGATTGGCGGTCAGAGCGGGAGAAGAGATTGGATAACCTAATGGATCCGCCTCTACATAAGTGATTGTGGCGTTGGGACGGGCCTCGAAACGGGTTTCCCCTTCGCAGATTCCCACCAGTGTTACGTCGTAAGTAGCTGTAGTGAACGTGCTTGTCGCCGCATCAACCGGAAGCTCTAATTCCGGAGAGAATGGTTCCTGTGGACTGCCTGCTGCAAGCTCAAAAGTTTCTGAGATATCTAATCAATCAATGATTATCAAGGCGCTGCCGTCAGCATTGGTTTTCTTTTCACTAAAATGAAGAATCTTGTACCCCTCACGTTTTTTCTTTTTAGAGAGTTTTGAACGGCTTCTAATTGACTCATCAAAGGATTTCTCCGGAGGAACTGCGTATGATTCTCTGTATCCCTCAACACCCTTCCATTCTCTTGTATCAGATTTAGCATACCAATAGCATCTACCTGCTTTACCATAAGCGCCTGAAACAATACATTTCTGCTTGCCTGGAAGCACCTTCTGCCAGCCTATTAATTTCTCACCAGACAGCAGAATCTGTTTGTCAGCAAATGAGTAGGGGTAGCCCCAATACTTATACGTGTACACGACTGCAATGTCTAAAGGTTCTGTATGAAGGTTTCTTACCCATATTTCTCCCTTTCCCGCCGGACTTGGCGCATTTTGTGCAAATTTCTTTTTAGCATCTGAATAATCTTTACCGACTTTCTTGGTCGCTTTTTTTATCGCTCGCGCGGCTTCTCTGGCTATTTGCTTCTTTCTCCTTTCCTCCTCTTGCTTTCGCGCTTCAGCCTGTTGCTGCTGTTCTCGTTTTCGTTTTTCTTCGGCCAGTCTTTCCCGCTCTTCTTGTTCCTCTTGAGCCTTCATTCGTGCCTCGTGAGCATCTCCTCTTGCTTTTGATGCATTCATCATTATTTTCCAACCGGGAATGACTGTATCCTGTCTTGCTTTTTCAGCGGCCATATATTCTTCATATTTCCTCGCTGCTTCAGCTCGCCGTTTCTGTTCCGCAATACGTTCTTCTTTAGTCATATATACCGCTTTAATGTGGTCTTTGGGAGGCTTCATCGCCGGTATCATTTTCCCCTTGAATATCTGTTTGAAACCTCGATTTACACGGCTTTGACGTTTTACGCAGCTGACGGCCGGTTCGTCGAAATCACCTTTGGGAATTTTGAAATAGATTCCCTTTTTATTAGTTAACGAGTTGATAAAGAAATTTCCGCTGGACTCATCTTCATCTGCGTAAATGTAATACACATCGTAGGGTATATCTTTATAAGTGTGAGGTCTTTGGTGAAACCAGCCTTTTTGATATAGTTGCTTTTCCTCTTCATTGAAATATACTATAACATAATTAAGCGTTCCGCCGCCGCGATTATGTATCCGGGTATAATTATTTCCCTTTTTTCGTTTCGCCTCAAGCGCCGAAGCTTTAGCTCTCGCTTTCTCCATCGGGCTCTTATTTACGATCATGATTTCATCCCTGGGCGGAACGAAACTTTCGGATTTTTTTTGTTTAGTGAAGATTTTTGCGAATCCTCTGGAACCTTCCGTGCCGGGCGCGCATGGTTCTATGGAACCTTCAAAATCTCCTTCGGGGCAGTAGAAGCTATAATTATTGTCTCCCACAATGTTAAACCATTCTCCATTATCATCTTCCTCATAGGCGTAAATGAAGAATACATCATTGGGAATGTCTAATGCGCTTTGAGGTTCTAATATCAACCATTGTTGCTGAATCAATTCCTCATTTGCCCAGTCGTAATAAACAATCGAAGCATTTAGTTCACCGAGTCCAAAGTTAACTATCTTGGTAAAATTCTGTTTGAATTCCTCCTGCGTATAGAATATCTTTATCTCATCTTTCGGCGGTTTTATCGCAGGGATATCATTACCGTTGAACCATCGTCCGAAACCTAATCCCAGAGATTGGTCGCATTTTTCCGCCGCGCCCTCGAAATCCTCATAAGGAACGTCGAAATAATCTTCACCGTAAATTTTCACATAATCCCCATAGTGATCGGTGATGTAACCATAATGGTAATATACATCGTAGGGCAGGTCTTCTGTGGAATTGGGTTCCAGAATAAACCATCCCTTCTGCAGCAATTGCCTTTCAGTGTAGTCGTAATAAACGATTGCATAAGAAAGCTGCCGGTCGCCCATATTAGTTACTCTGGTGTAGTTCTGTTTCGTTTTTTCAGGTTTATAAGCGATAATGATATCATCTTTCGGAGGCGTTAAGGATGGAATAGCCTTACCGGGAAACCATTGCCGCAAGCCGTATCCCTCGCCTGAGACGCACATTTCAGCCGCGCTCTCGAACTCTTCCTCAGGGATTTTAAAATAGTTTTTATTCCCGGTGAGCCTGATATAGTCACCGTATAAATCGGTTTCATAGGCGTAGATATGGTAAACGTCGACCGGTAATTCTTCTGTCGAATTCGGCGCAATTATATACCATCCCTTCTGCAGCAGTTCGCTTTTTTCATAGTCGAAGTAAGTAACAGCATACTTGATTTCAGAGTTCCCTTTATTGACTATTCTGGTGAAATTCTGCTGGTATTTCTCTTGTTTGTAGGATATTTTTAGTTCGTCTTTGGGTGGTATTACCGCAGGAATATTTTTGCCGCTGAACCACTGACTAAAACCGCAGCCAGCATTTTGGCCGCACATATCGGCGGCGCTTTCGAAATCCTCTTCAGTAATTCTGAAATAGTCTTTATTCCCGCTGAGCCTGACATAGTTACCGTATAAATCGGTTTCATAGGCGTAGATATGGTAAACCATCCTTTTTGGATCAATTCGCTTCTGTCATAATCGAAATATGTTATGGCGAATCTTATTTCGGAACCGCCATTATTGACAATTCTGGTGATATTCTGCTGAGATTTTTCCGGCAAATAGTATATTTTGATTTCATCTTTCGGAGGTGTTTTCGCAGGAACATCCTTGCCGTTGAACCACTGTTTGAAGCCATATCCTTCATCTTGACCGCACACCTCTGAAGTTCCTTCAAAATCTGCATCTGGGATTTTTAAATGATACTCCTTATCGGCTAACCTGATATAGTCCCCATATAAATCGGTTTCATAGGCGTAAATATAGTAAACATCCACCGGTAATTCTTCAATTGAATTCGGGGCTATGGTGTACCAGCCTTTCTGGATCAATTCGCTTTTATTATAATCGTAGTATACGATGGCAAATTTGATTTCCGAGTTTCCCTGGTTTATCACTTTCGTATGATTCTGAATGTCCTTATCAGGCTTGTATTTAATTGAAATCACATCATCAGGCGGTTTTTCAGCGGGCACTGTTTTTCCCTTAAAAGTCTGAATAAATCCCTTTGAACGTATTTCTCCCTCTCGCCCCATCATAGCGGAACCTTCGAAATCGTCATCGTCAATCTTGAAATAATGATTACCTGTAAACTTCTCATAGTCTCCGTATATATCTATATCATAGGCGTAAATATAATAAACATCAAATGGTAACTCCACTTCGGCGCCCGGCTGTATCGTAAACCAGCCTTTCTGGAACAATTCTCCTTTATCCCGGTTGTAGTAGACAATTGCGGCTTTAAGCTCTCCATCCCCGTTGTTGATTATCTTTGTATAATTCTCCCGCAGGGGTTCTTTGTCTTTCTTTGCAGAAACGGATGAAGCACAGAAAAGGATTAGAAACAGGATGAGAGAATAAACCGAGTAGACCGTAAAGCGGTTGATAGCCTTCATAACAGCCTCCATACTGTTGAAAGGATTAATTAGACTCTTCAAGAGAAAAGAAAGTTGACGCTATAAAAGTCTGATTCACCTCTAAAAGAGGCGTAAATACTATCGTTATTGAAGCCAGGATTTTGTCACTCCGGCGAAAGCCGGAGTCCAGAGATGTTTCCGAGGACAAGGCTGGATTCCTGTTTTCCAGTCTATCCGAGAATGCGATGATTCAGTCTTATACTGTGCTGTCGGCTCTCCGCAGTCGACAGTAACTAAATGATTTATAGGCATATGGCGCAGACTGCAGAGACACTGCGCCACTAAGCAAGGCGCATTTTTGTGATCCTCAGACAGGCTGTTTCGCAGGAATGACAATTGACTATTAAACCAATGTAAATATTAGCTATAAGACGAGATGAGTATTTGCAGCCAATTTGGAGATGATCCTAATCTTCAAAGAATCTGTACTTAAATTCATTCTTATCGTATTCGGAACCCCTGGGATTATTGACTTTGATGCATATCCTGTCAGAGCCAATTTTCCATGACATAATCCTTTCCCCATTCTCCCCGATTGGAGTCCATTTTTTTTCTTTCGTTCTCACCAGTAATTTCCCATCGCCTCTTGCAGTGAACTTGACTGCAACCCAGCCATATTTCTTAGCGCTCATATCCCACCACACTAGTAAATACATATACCTGCCATGCAAATCAAGATGGTTCATTGAGAAGTACGATGAACAATTCAAGGTGTAGTCTTCAGAATCAAACTGTTAATTGATCCATTCGCCGATTTGCTGCCCCTCGATAATAGATCGCGGCCCAAATAAGCATAATCTGACTTTGTGGCCATCAAAGTTCAAATATTTGGGGTATTTTGCGGCTTGCGCACACATTGCCAGGTAAAAAATACTAAAGCTGTTATTTGTAACTTAAAAGTGAGCCACTATTGTAAAGTAAAATTGAGCCACT
>CAYQZD010000163.1:0-6909 GCA_964421875.1 uncultured bacterium | reverse complement strand
CAAGACTCGAGTCATTGGTCTCATTAGAGAAACCCCCGCCGGAAAACCGGCGGGGTTTTTTATTGAGATATTGACTTTGCATTTTAGATAGCTTATATTAAACCCTGACCCTCAACAGGTGCCTTTTAAAAAAACAACTAGTCTCCGATATGGGAATGAGAGTGATAAAACTCATTGTTCTAATTCTTACTTTTTCCGTAGTTTCCTGTATCAATGCGGAAGACAAGTTTGGTCTTTCTCTGCGTGACACATCGGATGTTGCCTCAACTCAGAGCCCTCCTGACCGGGCGAATCCTGCTCCGGTCTATGTCGGACCGCCTGAGTTTTTCGCCCAGCCCTACGAATGGGTGGAGATTAACAGCGTGGGGATGAATACCGGTATTCACGGCGACGACCAGAACCTGGGGCCCTTCCCCATCGGCTTCGACTTCCCCTGGTACGACAACCAAATCCGCACCAGCGTGCGGGTTTGCTCGAACGGATGGCTTTCCTTCACTTCGTCCTCGACTGCTTACTCAAACCGGAATATTCCTAATTCCTCCCAACCCAACAATCTGGTCGCGCCCTATTGGGATGACTTGTATCCTCCTTCAGGGGGGAATATCTGGTATTATCATGACGCAGCCAACGTCCGGTTTATCGTTGAGTTTGATGGAGTGCCTCATATTTCCGGTAATCAGCCCTACAGATTTGAGGCGATACTCTATCCCAACGGAATCATCGACTTTATGTACAATACACTGGGCGAAATTCGGAATTCCTGCACTGTAGGTATTGAGAACGCATCCGGCACAGTTGGTATCCAGACCACCTACAACGGCTCCGGCCCGCTTGAACCCCAGATTCAGACCGGTATCCGGATTATGGGTCCTTTTGTACGCAGGACGTTGGAAGTCACTTTGACCCTGCACAACGCTCCGATGCATATTCCCGCGGGGGGCGGTTTCATCACTTTCGACGCTTCCATTGTCAATCAGTCCAGCGACCCGATGGTTTTCGATGGCTGGACCGAATTGATCCTACCCAATGGCAACACTTACGGACCGATGGCGCTGCGCAGTAATATTTCCATCGCTCCGGGACAGGTTATTCTGAGGCAGAGTACACAGTTAGTACCGGGTTCAGCCCCCGCCGGGGTATATACTTATGTGTGCAATGCAGGGACATACCCGGACACAGTAGTCGATGATGATAATTTCCAGTTCACGAAGCTTGCCGGAAACGTGGCGCCTAACCATAATCAAGGCTGGGCTTGTTACGGCTGGGACGATGAAAAATCTCATATCACAAATCACAAATCAAAAATCACAAATCTTGCCGTTTCCCCCAATCCCTTCAACCCGGCCACCAACATCAATTTCACCCTGCCGGAAGCGGGCGAGGTTACGCTGAGCGTGTTCGACGTTACCGGGCGTGAAGTGGCAATCCTGGCGAACGACTGGCTCAATTCTGGCGCGCATCAGGTTGTCTTTAATGGCAGCGACCTGGCTTCCGGCGTGTACTTCTACACACTGCAAGCTGGCGACTTCAGGATGACTAAAAAGGTGGTATTGATGAAGTAATCCCTGCTTCTCCTAAAGACACAATCCCCCTCTGTTTCAAACGGGGATTTTTTTACTGAGTATGATGATAGACAATTGTAAAAAACCGCCTCTAAAAAAACGTGTTTTCTGCAGAAGACTATTGCAAATTTCGGAATATACAGGTATATTGAAAACAGCAGCTTTCTTAAATGTTTTATCAACAACAACAATTACCCGCCTCAATAGAAACCCAAAATCAGCACAATCATATTTTGAACGGATAATCACTGAAATGCGGAAAAGACCGTTCAGCGCATTCTTTCTAATCTTGTCCATCGCCTTTTTCATCGCTTCAGCGAACGCCAGCTTCGACAAGCGGACCACAGGCGCCAATCCCGCCGATTCTCTCAGCGGTTCCTATGATGTCGGCGGCGGAAGTATGGACTTCCCAACAATAGCGGCGGCGGCGGCGGCAGCCAATGCCGGTCCCATCGTCGGTCCGGTAGTCTTCAATATCTATCCCGGCACTTACACCGAGCAGGCTTTCATGAATCACAATATGCCCACAACAGCAGCCAATACCGTGACTTTCCGCGGTATTCCGGATGGGCAGGGTAATCTGCCGGTGATGACTGTGTCCGGCAGCGGCGGCGCCAACGGTTCCGCCTTTCGATTGATAGGCGCGGATTTTATATCCATAGAAAACCTGCATTTCCTGAATTGCGGTGACAATGCCTGTTATACACATTATGGAAGCAGCGCAACCGATTCCTGTCAAGACATTCACTTCAATGACAATTACGTGGAAAACTGCTATATGGGCGGCTGTTTCCGTTATGTGCAGGGGGGTGAAATCAAAGGCAACCGTTTCTATAACAACAGCTTTGAACAAGGTATGTATGTCATTAGATGTTCGGATATGATGGTTGCGAACAATATGATATATTTGGAATCCACTTATTATCTTTCCGGAGAAGGTATTTGGGTTTCCGGTAGTATTAGATGTAAATACTATTATAATTCCATTTATTCCAGTCATTGTTGTTTAAAATTCGCCGGTAATTCTTGCATAGATTGTGAAGTCAAAAACAACATTTTCCAGTCTACTTACGACAGCGCTTCCGTTTATAATGTTCCCTTGTATTCTTATAACGCTAACTGCGCTGTTACGGATTACAACTGCTTCTACGCGCCTGACAGCCCCGGACCGGTCACCTGGGGCGACAGTTTATATACTACTTTGCGCGACTTTCAAACCGTTACCGGTCAAGCGATGCATTCCTTCGACGCCGACCCTCTGTTCATGGATACTTCCTGGGTGGCAAAAGACCTGCACATCCGGGGTCGGTCTCCCTGCCAGGGAGCGGCATTTGCGCTCCTCAGTATCACCACCGATATCGACGGCGAATCCCGTTTCAACCGCGGTGGGCCCTGTATCGGCGCGGATGAAATTTACACCAGACTCAACATTGTTTTGACACCACATTATCCTCCGATACGGATAGCGCCGGGCGGCGGTATGTTCACTTTCACCGGTGAAATAATAAATCGCGAAAATACACCCGCCTCCATAGACGCTTGGGCTATAATAATCCTGCCGGACAGCGTCACTTACGGACCTCTCATCCTACGTCGGAATCTGTCCATTCCGGGTGGAGCGACTATCATTCGCGATATTAGACAAGTGGTTCCAATAAATGCCCCTCCGGGAAATTACAGCTACATCGGCTGTATCGGAGATTATCCCAACGACATCATGGATGAGCACAGTTTCCCCTTCTTTAAGATGTTCAGCGAAACCTCCGGCAGCGGATATACCGAATGGCGAACCAACGGCTGGTTCGGTGAGGGGGATTTCGCCCTTGTTTCTTCGGGATTGCCAAACTTGTTTTCTCTATCTGAGGTTTTTCCCAATCCCTTCAATCCCACTACTATGATAAACTTCGCGCTTCCTCAAGCGGGTAAAGTGACTCTAACCGTGTTCGACATCACCGGCCGCGAAGTGGCGACGCTGGTTAACGGCGAATTGCCTATCGGTCATCACAGTTTCGTCTTCGACGGCGAGGGGCTGGCTTCCGGGATTTATTTCTATGAGCTGACGACTGACGGCTTCAGCGACACCAAGAAGATGGTTTTGGTGAAGTAGTTTCGAGACGCGAGATTCGAGATGCGAGTATTAGGTTATTATCCTAATAATCCCCGCTGGGAAACCGGCGGGGATTTTTTTAAAATAAAAAAAAAAAAACGGTGAAAGACTTGATACTTTGAGAATAAAAGATTATAATAAGAGTTACCTGCATAGATTAATGCTCGCTAGACTCTAATCATACTATCCAATCTTTCTAGAATACACTGTAACCCGCATCACTAGCATAAGTCAACCTTAAATATGAGTTTTGAAAGGAGGTGGATATACACCAAACAAAACTCGTCAATTCATTATTTTCCATTAACTCTTGGAGGAGTTATCCAATGAAAAGGATTACACTCTCAGCACTTGCTTTAGTTTTTGTTTTTACTGCATTCGCATATGCGGTCGATTACGACGCCGCTCCCGGCATCAAGCCGGGGATGTTCGTCAACGCGCCCACCGACACTATGTGGGAGCTTCAGTTCAACTATGCGGCTGAAACGCTTTCCGGCGACAACGGCTGCGTGGGCGTGAGCTGGGACGGCACCTACATCTGGGTCTCCGGACGCGGCGTGGCTCCCAACCCCAATATGATCTACATCATCAGCGCCGACGGAACCCAATTGGTGACCAGCTTCCCCTCCGGGTCGGCCTCCGCCTGGGGTGTCCGCGACCATTCCGTTGACGGAACTTACATCTACGGCGGCTGGGAAAGCGGCTTAATTAAGTACGATCCCTCACCGCTGCCAGGTAGTCCCGCCACTATCGTCACCACCATCCCCTTCCCCGGCGGTCAGCAGTTCGGACGCGCCAACGCTTTCGATCCCGCTGGCAACAACGGTCAGGGGAGCTTCTACTGCGGCAACTTCAGCAACCCGATGTACGAAATGGATATGAGCGGGAATCTGCTGAGGACATTTGGCGCCGGTCCGGTGGCTTATGGTATGGCTTGGGACGCTGAAGATCCCGCCGGTCCCTGGCTCTGGGTTCACAGCCAGACAGGGGGCTGCGTGCTGCATCAGTACAATCCCACCACAATGACCCCCACCGGCGTTCAGGTTGACATCACCAACGCTCTGGTCGCCGGCGCGATTGCCGGTGGTCTGGAACATGTTTTCGGCTGGGATCCGCAGTATTCGTCCTTTTTCGCTTTAGGTCAGGGCACGCCCGATGTGATTGGCGGCTTTGAAGGATATCTACAGGCGAATCCTCACGCTCCCGGCGAACCCACCAACTTCAACGTGACGCATAACCAGGCTGTGCTTACAGCCTCACTATCTTGGACCAACCCTAGTGTCACAGTGGGCGGTGCGACTTTGACCGATCTTGACGGCGCCAGGATTTACCGCGACGGCAATCTGATTCACACTTTGACCAACGTGCAAATCGGCCAACCTTCGACATATGACGACACGACGGTCCCCAATCCCGGGTTCTACGCTTATATGGTCAAGTGCTACAACGACTCCGGCGACGGTCTTCCGGCTAATGGGTCAGCCTATATCGGTCTTGACACTCCCGGCGAACCTGGGAACGTTACCGCTTCTCCTGACACCGGCGGCGCCCTGGTCTGTGAAATCAACTGGACTGCGCCGACCGCAGGCGCTCACGGCGGCTACTGGCCTGCGGGCTCCTGGACCGGTCAGAAGATTTACCGCAACGGAACTGAAATCGCCGATTTGACCGGCACCAACACCGCTTATGTAGATTCTCCTGCCGTAAGTAACTACTATATATACGGTGTAGCTTACTACAACGCTTCGGGAACCGGCGCAGTCGGTAACGCTCCTGAAGTCTATGTTGGCAGCATCCCCCGGGGTGAATATGACGTGGGCGGTGGTTTGAACCACTTCCCGAACGTCGTTTCTGCGGCGGCTTCTATAAACAACACCGGCGTTGGCGGTCCGGTAACTTTCAACGTCTATCCCGGAACTTACACCGGTATGATTACGTTGAACAATGTTCCTGGCACCAGCGCCACCAATGTGGTGACTTTCCGCGGTGTTCCCGGAATGCAGCGCCCGGTAGTGACCAATCCCGCCGATGACGGGTTCTATCTGGAGGGTGTGTCTTATATTACCATCGACAACTTTGAATTCACGGGATGCGGCGGTTACGGTGGAGTTTATACATACTATTCCGGCAACGATTCTGCGAATCATATCATCATCAGCAACAACTACTTCCACACCCAAGCCGTCAACTATAACCAATACAGCTACAGAAGCCATCACGTGACCCTCTGCGGTAACGAAGTAGCCGGCGGTTCCTACGGTCTGCGCGTCCGCTACTGCCCCAACACCGAAGGCTACAATAATATGATTTACGGGCAGACCACCTGCGGATTCTACACCCACAATACTACCAACAGTAATTACTGCTACAACTCGATTTACGACGAGAGCAATTACACACTGCGCATTGGCACCGGCTCCGAAGCCAATACCATAGTGAACAACATCGCTTACAACTACGATGTGTCCGCCAGCTATGGCTGTGTGTTCTATCAGAGCGCTCCTTTGCTTCACGACTATAACAACTTCTACGCTCCCAACGGCGCGCCGATCGCCCGCTACATCTCGACCGCCTGCGCCACATTGGCGGCGCTGCAAGCCGCATCCGGGCAGGAAGCGCACAGCATCAGCGTGGACCCGCTGTTCGTCAGCGCTACTGACCTGCACATCGGCGATAATTCTCCCTGTGTGGGCGCGGGAACTCCGGTGGCAGGTATCGACTTTGACTTCGACGGCGACCCCCGCGACGCCAACACTCCCTGCATCGGCGCGGATGAAATCGCGGGCGGTTTGAGGGTTACTCTGACTCCTCACAATCCGCCGATTACGATTCCAGCGGGCGGCGGTCAATTCGTTTTCGACGCTGAGATTCACAATGCCGGCGACAGCGCGACTATCTTCGACGGCTGGACCGAAGTGGTTCTGCCTAACGGGGCTATTTTTGGACCGCTGGTGCTGCGCACCAACCTGCCTATTGCGCCAGGCCAAACCATTTTGCGCATAGTCACTCAGAATGTTCCCGGCGGCGCTCCCGCAGGGAACTACACCTATGTCGGCAACGCCGGAACCCATCCGGGAACAGTGGAAGACTGCGATACCTTCCCCTTCTCCAAGTTGGCCGGAGACGCCCCTCCCGCTCATAACAACGGCTGGGCGGTTTACGGTTGGTTCGGGGACGAAACAACACTGTCTTCGGTTCCGACCGAGTATCGTTTGGGCGACGCCTATCCCAATCCCTTCA
>CAYQZD010000162.1:0-6992 GCA_964421875.1 uncultured bacterium | reverse complement strand
GATTCTGTTCCTTTCCATAATCTTCGCCTTAACCCTGCCGCGAATCGCTGCCGCCGCCGGAGAAGAAGGATATGTCATAAAACCCAGCGACCAAATCAGAACCATGGTTTTTGGTAATCCCGAATTAAACATATCGGCGGTCGTTCCGCCGGATGGTAAAATATCCTTTCCTATGGCGGGAGAAATCTATGTTTTAAATAGAACCGCCGACGAGCTTTCCCAGTTGCTGAAACAGAAGCTCTCTGTTTATTTTAAAGATCCTGATGTGAGCGTTTTCGTGACAGCGATTCAACCGCTGAAAGTCTATGTCCTGGGTTCTGTTGCTAATGCCGGAGCCGTCGATTTCAAACCGGGAAACAGATTGACCGACTACATCGCTGACGCCGGCGGCTTCAAACGGGAAGCTGATATTGAAGAATGCTACGTTTACCCTTTGAGTGACACTCTCGCCTCAAATATCGTAAACCTTAAGGAAATCCTGGAAGAAGGAAAAGCAGATTTGAACCTTCAACTCAAACCCTTCGATACGGTGTATATCAAGGAAAAGAAGGGATTTATCTTTGAAAACTGGAGGGATGTGGGGGAATTCATACGCATTATAACCGGAATTATCGCGATTTATCTCTGGATTGATAGAATATAATGGGCTAGCTGAAGAGGTGGTGAAAAAATAAAAAATATAATGATTAACATTTGACCTTAACAAGAATCTTTTGTAAATTGTAAAGTTGGAAAAATTCAGAATCCAAATCTGAATTGACGGGTATATTCCGATAAAATGTCTTAAGTAAAACAAAGTCTTCAGATTTATCTTACAAAATATCGGCAGCGTCTATAAGCGAGCCGTGGATTTTTATGCTTTTTTTGTGCGATGGTTCGCGATAAGAATCCATCGAATGATGGTTAATGCTGGTCAACAGATGAATTATTCCAAAAGGTTCTAGTCTTCATAAGCAATCGCCTAATCTGGCTGTGGGCGGATAATAAGCAGCTATTGGGACGGCAAAATGGAAATTAAAAAACTCTGGGACATAATCCTTCGGCGGAAGTGGATAATCTTTCAGGCCTTTGTGCTTATTTTTGCCGTGGTTATCATTGGCACTCTCCTGAAGAAGCCGACCTACCTGGCTGAAGACTACCTGGTTATAGAGCAGCACGGAACTCAGGAAGCCCTGTTGCGCTCTATCGGATTGGAACAAGTCTCCGAAATCCTGTTCTCTATGAATCTGGGTCAGAAGTCGAGCATCGTCTATATCGAAATGATGAAAATTATGACCAAACCGATCTTAGACGAAGTGGTGAAAAGAATGGACTTGCGAGGACCCGGCGATGAATTAATACCAGGGCCGAAGTTGAAACTGCCTTCAAGAACTTTTTCCTGGTTCCCCCTGAAGGGAGTCGCGGTCAAACCCCATAAGCTGGCCAATATCCTGGTGATTCAGGGCTATTCTCCCAATCCTCAGGAAGCCCTGGACCTGTGCAATACACTGGCTCAGGTTTACATCGAATCCGATATTGCGTCGAAGCATAAAGAAACCGCCGATGCCGCCAGGTTCGCGGAGGAGCAGAGTATGCGGGCAAAAGCTGATTGGAATGAAGCCAAGAAGAGATTGAAGGAATATCAGGAAGCGGAAGGACTGGTCGATTTCAGCTCGGAAGCCCAAATCCTCATCAACAATATCGCTAAACTTCGCGCAGACCAGGATTTATTGGAACTTTCGCGCAATGAAATCTCAAAATACGGCGATGCAATCCCCGATCCCTTTAAGATAGGCGGCGACTATCTGTCGAGGGCAGGGCAGATTGGACAGTTGAAAACCTCTTTGGCGCAGTTGGAATCGGAACTGGAAAGCAAACTCACCAGATACACCCAAAATCATCCCTCCGTAGTAGCTCATAAACAACAGATTACGGAACTTAAACAAAAGCTTTTGCAGGAAAAGCAGGTCTTTGAAGAGTCAAATTCCGCTAAAAATATAGCCCTCCAGGACCAGATTAATAATCTGAATCTGAAAATGGCGAGTTTCCCGGAAAAGCTCTACACTATGGCGCAGCTTTCGCTTCAGTCCAATACCTACGAAAGACTCTATGAAATGCTGCTGGATATGAAGTACCGCCTTAACATCACTGAAGCGATGCAGATTTCCAAGTTGTCTCTTATTGAACCTGCTTGGAAGCCCAGAGTCCATTCCCCCATACTTGAAGAAAATCTTATAATCGCCTTTATCCTTAGTATTATCATCGGATTCGGGCTGGCGTTTCTCATTGAATATCTGGATGATACCATTAAAGACGGAGATATGCTGCAAACCGAATTCAATCTCCCCCTTCTCGGTACCGTCCCTATGGTTCCTAAAAAAGACGATAGAATCCTGCTGCCTGTTGAAGATGATAATCATAGCCGTATCAAGCATATTCTCAATGAATCCTTCAACGTCTTCAGCTACAACATCAAGTTAGGAAGTCTGGATAGCCGCACCAGACATGTTATGATAACCTCCTCAGCGCCGGAAGAGGGAAAAACTTCCGTATGCGCCAACCTGGGAATCAATATGGCCTTGAAGGGGAGCAAAGTGGTGATTGTCGATTCCGATTTCCCCAGGTCCGCTATTAACCGGGTCTTCGGTGTATCCAATGAATTAGGATTGACCAATGTTATTCTCGGAGAAAATAAGATCGATGAGGTAGTCCAGGAAACCGGAATCGAAGGTTTGAATTTAATTACCACAGGCCCTAAACCTCCCTCGTCAATCCTGCTCTATGAATCTTCTCAATTCAGACATTTCCTCCAAGATCTGGAAGAAAGGTACGATTTTATCATCTTCGATACTCCTCCCGTTTTATCCTTAAACGACCCGGTGGTTCTGAGTTCATATCTTGACAGGACCATTCTGGTCGTAGCTTCGCAAGAGGTTTCCCGGCAGGCGATTCGCCACGGAGTTAACACCCTGCGAAAAGGAAAATCCCACCTTATGGGTGCAGTCCTTAATAAATTCCACACCGATGACCGAAAGCACTACTACTACTACTACTATTCTTATTACTCACCCGATGGGGGGAACGGTTTCAGAAAGTTCCTTCATAATATGGGATTCAGGAAGAAGAAAAGGCGGCATCGCTCTTCCCGTAAAGATTCTCTCAAGGTATAAACATTACTGGAAAATGCTGCAGGGTGTCTCTCCGCAGGCGTTCGGTATTTGTCTATCACTTGGATATAACGTTTGATTAATCCCGCGAACCGTGAATTATATCCCTCGAAGCGCGAGATCGCGAAGGAATCCTCATTTGAGGATTTAGCGCGAAATAATTAGTGTTTTACGGGTTCATCACTGGAGGCTGCTATGATTCTGAAAAAGACTATATCGCTTTTACTGGTTTTGCTTTTTCTCCTCTTAGCCGGGAGCGCCGGAGCGGTCTGGCATATAATATTGGAGGAACATATAACCGGGTATATGGGGAGCTGGCCCTGGGTAAAAAACGGACTCCCCTGGCAGGTTATCCCTCCACCCCCTAACTATTATAACTGGGGTGTGGTCAATGAGCTGAATCACGCCCAATTCCTTCCCTATCAATGCCTCTGGTGCGCCGGAAGACTGGGAAATCAAGTCTCCAACCTCACCCCCTTCATCGATAATTATCCGCCCAGCATGGCTACCTGGGCTTTCTGGGGACCGTTCTCACTCCAAAATGCCACTGCCGCCGAATGCAATCTGTGGCATTGGGTCGATACTTTTGATGAACACGATTTCTTCTTCTGGGGCGCTTCCAGGGACGGTCAGAGTTTTTATGAGGGTGGGAGAACCTATGGTCAGAACGCAAGCTGGCTCTGGTCTAACGATGTAATGGATTTTTCCCAGGTTTACTCCCAGACTGGAGATACCGTCAGTCTCCTTGGCGAGCCCCAGGTTTGGGTTGGATTCTACTTTGAAAGTAACGCTGACAATTATAGCGGAATCGGCGCCTTCCTCGATGATATTTCCATCCGTTGGGATGACGGATTGTTCGATTTGGTCGCCGGAATTCCGATGCTCTGCTTCCCCGATTCCACCACCGCCACTTTCCCTTATCTCGCCGGTGAACAATACCTTTTCAAATTCCCCTGGAGGGTCGATGGCGTAGGGATGACGCCAATGTTCACCATCGCCTGCATCGTCGACGATTCATTGTTCTACAGCGATAGAATATCGGTGATGGGTAACGCCAGTTATATCACCTATCCCGACCGCACCTGGTCGGGAGGCCCCGGACAGCATTACGTCGAGTGGCGCCTGGACCCGACCAACGAAGTCATCGAAGCGGATGAAAACAACAACGATGGCAGGTTCGATTTTGAACTCACTCTTTCCGGGAACGTTATCGTTACGCTTTTTCCCTACAACACTCCCATTGTCATCCCCGCTTCCGGTGGAAATTTCTACTTCGACGTTATGATTCAGAACAACAGTAACACCAACGTTACGCTCGATGGATGGACTGAAGTTATACTCCCCAACGGTTCGACCTATGGCCCCATTATCCTGCGGAGGGGAATCTATCTACCCGCAGGCGCTGTGATCAGGCGCGATAATCTGAGCCAGTACGTCCCGGCTTCAGCTCCCTCCGGGTATTACAGCTATATCGCTAAAGCGGGGCTTCATCCCAGCCTTGTCGTCGATGACGATGCCTTTCCGTTCTATAAGAGCCCCGGCGAGGCGGCGCCGGCTCACTATCGGGGCTGGGAACTGTGCGGCTGGGATGATATCGAAAGTCAGAGAGTGACTTCGACGGAATCCCGTTCGCTCAGTGTGCAGCCTAATCCTTTCAATCCGGAAACCACCATCCAACTCTTCCTCCCGCAATCGGGAATGGTGTCGCTTACAGTCTATGATGTCAAAGGGAGGGAAATCGTTAACCTGTTCGATGGATGGTACCCCGACGGAACCTATGAAGCCGTGTTCGACGGCTCAGGATTGACCAGCGGGATTTACTTCGCCCGCCTACAGGCGGAGGGGGTGGATTTCACGCAAAAACTACTTCTTCTCAAGTAAACCCTCATGCGAGGGTCTCCTTCGCGACCTCGCACAAAGAAGGATGAGAACTTTATGGCTCGCGTATTGACGCTGCCGCTATTTTCAGATTAAATAAGCCACAGGACTCAGAGTTAATCGATGTATCTTCCGACAAGTATAATTATCCTTGAGTTCTAATATGATTTGACGCCCGGCTTCATCTCGAGGCCGGGCGGATTTATGTACTTCAATTTACGGGAAGGGTAGCGATAATAGTAAATCCATATTATATTACTTAGACTGTTTGAGAGTATAGTTAGAATTGTTCAAACCGGACAAAAAATGGTTCATTTTCGGAGTGGTGGCGCTATCCATCATTATGTCCACCCTCGATTCCTCCGTGGTCAACGTCGCGCTCCCCGTTATCAGGGCTGAATTCGACGCGGGAATAAAACTGATAGAATGGGTGATAACCTCCTACCTCCTCACTATCACCGCCTTTTTGATGGTTTTCGGAAGGATGGCTGATATGTACGGTAGGAAAAGGATATTTATGGGCGGTATCGCGGTTTTTACCCTCAGTTCGGCCGCCTGCGCCTTTTCTAATTCAATATACTGGTTGATCGCTGCCCGCTCCCTCCAGGGGATGGGAGCCGCCTGCCTGATGGCGAACGGTAATCCCATCGTAACCGAAGTATTTCCTCAGCATCAACGGGGCAGAATCCTGGGATTGGTGGGAACTACTGTCGCCATCGGACTTACCTCCGGACCGGTTTTGGGCGGAGTAATAACCACCTATTTCGGCTGGAGATATATTTTTCTCTTCAACCTGCCCATCGGCGCGCTGACTATGTATTTCGCTCAACGGTTCCTTCCTCGAGGTGAGCGTCAGAAAACCGCCAGGTTCGATTTTTCCGGAGCGGCCGCGATGACCCTGGCGCTCATCTCTATGCTGTTGCTGCTGACTAAATTTGAGCAGTGGGGCGCCGCGGTATCCGTAATTCTCAGCGTGTTCGTTCTTTCCCTCTTCTATATCTTCATCCTGATAGAACGCAAAGCCGCCGCCCCGATGATTGAACTCAGCCTGTTCCGGGACAACCGTTTCTCTCATGCTAACCTCGCCGCATTTCTGAACTTCGCCGCCAGGTTTTCGGTAGTGTTCCTGCTGCCCTTTTACCTGATGGATCTGAGGGGGATGCTGCCCTCGCAAGCCGGAATCCTGATGACTCCGGTGCCGCTGATGTTCGCGCTTATCGCCCCCATCAGCGGTTCTCTCTCCGATAAAATCGGCACTCGCCTGCTCACCACAGCGGGGATGCTGCTAACTGCGGTGGGACTGGGGATGTTAGTTCTGATTGGTGAAAGCAGCTCCATTTGGTTCATATTATCGTCACTGATGTTGATGGGGATTGGCGGAGGGCTCTTCAGTTCCCCCAACGTGAGCACCATTATGGGCTCAGTGCCCCTTGAACGCCTGGGGAACGCCGGAGCGATGACTGCTCTGGTGAGGAACCTGGGAATGATAGTGGGCGTGGCTTGGTCTGCGGCGGTGTTCATTGCAGTGAGCGGTCACGAACTTGAATTCGCGGGTTCACCGGAGACCTTCGTACCCGCCTTCCGGGTAACGATGATTATTGCTATGGCGCTTGCCTTCTTATCAGCGCTGATATCATACATACGGGGGGAAATCACCATCCATCGAAAACCGGATTAGCGCGCTTCGGCAAGACGAAAGTAAGATTTTTTTGTAATTTCCCCGAATATTGAAATTGTACGATTAATCCACTATATTGTTACGGGTTACTATTAAGTTATTCGAACAAACTCCATATCGTCATTCTGGCGAAGCCAGAATCCTTTTTTTACTCAAATAGTCTATAAAAACGGCTCTTCGCTGAATTGTATGGGTAATGACAATCACGATTGAGGATTCAGGGCATATTTTAGCACATATAATCCCCCTTTTATCCCCCTTTAAGAAAGGGGGACAATCCGCTTTCCCTC
>CAYQZD010000161.1:0-7012 GCA_964421875.1 uncultured bacterium | reverse complement strand
TTGGATAGAGAGCAAAGTCAAATACTTTGAGCCACAAATTCACAAAGAGAACCAAGCATTTTAGGTTAGGAATAAAAATGTTAATCACTAGTTAAAAAATGCTTCGCCCCTACTCGCCGCAAAGCGGGGGATTCTTCAGGGGGGGACTTGCACACCTGCCAATTGTACACTTGTACACATTTTTAAACTTGCTAACTTGTAAACTTGCCAACTTGTTAACTTAATAACTCACTTCACCAGAACCACCCTCCGCGCCGCCTCGAAACCATCCCCCTGCAGCCGCACGATAAAGACTCCGCTGCCTGCCGCTGTTCCCTCCCAAAGCGCCCGATGCGTCCCGGCGGGATAGAATCCTTCGGCGATAACCGCCACTTCCCGCCCGGCGATGTCGTACACCGCGAGCCTGGCATTACCGGGACGCTCTATGAAAAAAGAGACCAGCGAACGCTGGTTGAAGGGATTGGGATAGGCTTCGATTACAGCGAATCCGCCCGGCGTTATACGCGTTTCGGGAGTTTCAACGGATGTTCCAACGCTGGCGCGGAAGACCGCGGCTCGGCCGCCGGAATCGACCCGGCTGCTAACATTCCACCAATACTCCCCGTCCCAATCGAGCCCCAGGGGATAGGGCACATCCCAGTCGAAAACCTCCACTACGAACCCGCCCACCGGATTAATCTTGTAGAGCCGCCGTTCGTTTTTGTCCACGCCGTAAAGGTAACCGTCCTTATAGGTGATTCCTAAGATATAGTCGGTGGGGGGAAAGAAGGAGAAGACCATTTGGCAATCGGTGGTGTCGAGCTTGAAGATGCGGGCTTGAGCGCCGTATTGGCTGTGCCAGAGGTACTGCCCGTCCCAGGCCAAGCCGAAGGAGTTGGGGTCTATAGCCGCAGAGTCCGGCAGGGAGCGGTAAACCACGGTGTCGGGCTGATCCGGATTATATTGATAGAGCTTCCCCTCCTGTTCGTTCACCATCCAGACCCGCGAATCGAGCCACAATATCCCTCCCGGCGAGCGTAGCGCGGGATTTTCCGAGGGGGACTGGAAACTGGAAATGATAGTGAAGGCTGTGTCCCCCGGATTGAGTCCAAGCTGGTAAACCATTCCCATATCGATATCGCAGTGCCAGAAAGTAGTCGTATCGGCTTTGTCCAGTCCGGTGGGCCAGGTTCCAGGAGTGGGGATACCAAGCGATGTGTCGTCCGGGGAGTGATGCCGGTGGGAACGGTTTTTCCAGTCTCCGTCCGAAAAATACATTCCTCCCACGCTTATACCAGGCGATGAATCGTTTCCCTCACCCGCTGCCATTACCGGATAGGGAAGAGCGAGGATGAGGAACAGGAGTAGTATGGGGAAAGATATACTGGGCTCGGCTATATGGCGCATGATATTAATTTAAAATCGAGTTAGCAATGGGCGGATTGAAACTAAGGGCGTTCAATTGAACGCCCTACCTCAGTGAATTGTCAAGAGACTATGTGATTTAGCTTATCAGTGAAAACGATATACGGCAGTATCATTTCACTAACATTAACTTCTCAGTTTTTGTAATGTTCCCCTTTTGCAGGCGCGCGAAGTAGATTCCGCTAGAGATGCCCGAGGCTTCCCAGGGCACTTGATGCGTTCCGGCGGGGTACATACCTTCCGCTAAATTAGCTATCTCTCTGCCGTTCACATCGTAAACCGAAAGTTCGATATAACCTTCCCGCTGAAGAGTAAATGAGACCAGCGAACGGTTATTGAAGGGGTTCGGATTGGCGGTCAAATCGATTAACCGCTCAGTAGTCAGCATATTCATCGGCTCCTCGTCCCAGCCGCTGACGGCCCAGCCGAGATTATGCGCGGGGGGCGCGTCTCCCGCCAATTTGTCGAAGGGGAAACTGTCGGAATCCAGGATACTGTCAGGATAGAGACCGACGTTGCCGACATAGGTGTAACTGCCGAAGGGCGCGATTCCTGGAACATTCTGACTCACGATCCGCATCAACGTCGCTCCCGGAGCGGCGAACAGGTTATTACGCTGAATTAAAGGTCCGTAACTCACTCCGTTGGGCAGTATGACCATAGTCCAGGCGTCGAAAGTCACTGGGTCGGAAGAGTTATTGTTGATGGCGGCGTCGAAATGGATTACTCCGCCGCCGGCGGGGATTTGAATCGGGGGATTGTGGAGAGTCAGGGTCAGCGTCAGCGGTGAAGTTGTTCCGGTGACGATGGTCTGATAACGCGGTGAATAATTTGTCGTATAATTATAGTTAACGGTTTGCGGTATCGGATATGGAGGAAAGGCACTGGCGATACCTCTTTCCAGGGAGCCGAAGGAAGCAGGTTCCGGGCAGGGATTGTTTCCCCTGTAGTAATCCGCATTTCCGCCCCAGGAGGCTCCGATGTAATACCAGCCGCCAGTCTGCAGAACCACTTCGATGGGACCGGTGCTTGCCCAGCCGGTGCCGACATACCCCGTAGTATCGACATGATTGATAAGCGTGTAGGTCCCCATCATGTTAGCTCCTTCATAAACAAAGAAGGAAAGACCGGTAGCGGAGGAGTTGAGAAAGTAAAAGCGGTGTTCAAGCAGGTTAACGGTGCTGTCAACCCGGAAGATGTTCCCCCGCCCGGAATTTGTTCCGATAAATGAGGCGCCCATACCGCCAAAAATCTCCTCCACTATAATATCAATCCCCGCGCCTAAGCCTCTTGCCGTCGAGGCGTCTGAGGACTGGACGCCGCCGGCAGTCTCCGTGTTCTCTTCCATTATCTCGAAAAAGTCGATGACGGGCTGCAGATTTACCGCCTCCGCGCGCTCTTCTTGCGTAAGATTAGTTGGAAGCTCTTTCGCCATCAAACAGGCGGAAAGCATGATTGATAAAGAAAGACTTAGGATAATAGTTTTCATTTGTTCCTCTCGATAATTTTATTCTTATTAATATACTGTCAGCCGCAGGAGAGTCAACAACGCTGCATAATAACGCGGCTTATTACATAGTTATAGTCGTATTTCAGCGCAAAACTAATCAATCACTTGATTAATGTCAACTTCTGAGTCCGCGTAATATATCCCGCTGTCAGTCGCGCGAAATACACACCGCTGGCTATCGCCGTCCCATCCCACATCACCTGATGCGTCCCGGCGGGATAGAATCCCTGGGCGAGAACCGCAACTTCCCGCCCAGCGATGTCGTAGATTGCCAGTTTTACACTACTGGCAGCCTGCAGTTTGTAGCTGATAGATGTTGAGGAATTAAAAGGATTTGGATTAACAGAAAGGATTCCGAATCCTGAATCCTGAATCCTGAATCCCTCTTCATCGTCATCCCAGCCGCTGACTGCCCAGCCGAGATTATGCGCGGGGGGCGCGCCGTCGCTGGGGAGTTTGACGAAGGGGAATGAATCTGTGCTGAGCACGCTGTCAGGATAATTGCCTGCGTTGCCGATATAAGTATAGCTGCCAGGAGGAGCGGCGGGGGGCACATTCTGCGTTATCTGCCGCAGGATGGTGGCTCCGGCGGGGATAACGTTTCCGTTGCGCAAAATCAGGGGGCCGTATACTCTGCCGTCGGGGAGGATAACTTCGGACCAGGCGTCGAAGGTGATTGGATCGGCGCTGCCGTTTTCGACAGAGGCGTCGAAGACGAAACTGCCGCCACCTGAGGGCACAACGATAGGAGGATTTTGCGGGGCTAGAGTCAATAGCAAGCCGGACACCGGATCGAGGTCGCTCTCCCACAGTTTAATCTGGTCGCTGAATTGGGCGGTGCCCAGGACATCGAGGTCGCCGTCCTGGTCAATATCCACCGGCCAGACGCCTCGGGCGTTGTCCATCGCCGCCGAAATCAATCTGAGGGTGAAATTCTGGTTGCCATCGTTCTCGAACCAGGCAATCTGGTTGCAGTCCCAGGCTGCACCCAGCACATCGATATCCCCGTCCAGGTCGATGTCGCCGCACTGCACATCCCAGGAGCCGGTAAATCCGGAGCAGACCGTATCCTGTACGAATGTCATTGAGCCGTCGTTGCGCCACCACATAATGAAGGCTCCGCGGCTGGCGGCGCAGAGCACATCCATATCACCGTCGGAATCGAGGTCTTCCGCGTGCACTTCAGAGCCGTAATAGAGATAGGGACAGATGATGCGCTGAGTGAAGTTTTGATTCCCGTCATTTTCCCAGACCGCCACCTGGTTCCCGTTACAGGAGCAGCTTATGACATCGATATCGGCGTCGTTGTCCAGGTCGCATGCGTAAACCGAATGCGCCCCGTCGAAGTTGCCTTCGATTAAACGCTCCGTGAAGTTTTGGTTACCGTCGTTTTCGAACCAGCTGACATCGTCATCACGGTAGGCGGCTCCCAACAGGTCGATGTCGCCGTCGCGGTCGAGGTCGAGGGCGTAACTGTCATAGGCTCCGTCCCAGGCGCTGCGCACCCGGTGTTCGGTGAAGACCATAGCGCCGTTGTTTTCGTACCAGGCGAGGTAGTCCCCGGTGGAGGAGGTTCCCACCACATCGATGTCGTTGTCCCCGTCGATGTCCAGCCCATAAGCGTCCCGCGGCACCGGAATGTTTTCGCCGACGGTGCGCTGCGTGAAGATAAACTGCCCGTCGTTCTGCCACCAGCAAATAGAGCTGTCCACGGTGCCGCAAGCCAGGACATCATAATCGCCGTCCAGGTCCATATCGATGCCCTGCACCGTGAAGGCTCCGTTGTAGTAAGTCGCCACCCAGTGCGCGGTCCAGTTGATTTGCGCTAATGTAATCCCCGGAATTATCATAGTCAAAGCCAACACTGCGATTAGAATTCTTCTCATCTTTTCACTCCTGTTTTATGTAACTTATATTAAAACAATGTTGAACCGCGCCGGCGTCTATCATGAGTATGACTTTAGCTTCTTGAAGTTAAAGATACATATGTATTTGTTTATTTGGAGCTTATATTCACAACGAATTAAACGAATTAAACGAATTTCAGAAAGGTATAATTATAATTTATAAGAATATAGATTTGTGAAAATTTGTTCAACTTCACATCAGTAAAGTGTTACTATCATGAGTATTCGATATTCTATCTCAGTGTCGCAGAGTCTCCGCACTCTGCGACATAGACAATACACTGTATCGTTCCCCCGCTCCGGCGGGTGAATGCATACTATCTCCATTATTTCACAAGCAGTAATTTCATAGTCTGCGCCGCTCCGTTTATCTTCATGCGCGCCAAATACATCCCGCTGGCTAAATCCGCCCCGGTGAAAGAAACCTGATACTGTCCTGAAGGCTGATAACCATCGGCTAACACCGCCACTTCCCGCCCGGCGATGTCGTAGATTGAGAGTTTTATATTACTTGCAGCTTGCAGCTTGTAGCTGATAACGGTTGAAGCGTTGAAGGGATTGGGGGAGGAATTAAGAACGATGGATTGTGCATTGAGAATTGAAGGCTCATCATCTTCCCATCCCGAAGCCAGCCACTGCGAAGAGCCGGAATAATCGGCGGCGGATTTGGTGAAGGGGACGCTGTCGCAAGCCCAGACTTCGCGAGTAGGGTAATCACCCAAGTATCCGTTAAGCCAATAATTCCCGGCGGGAGCGTTCGCGGGAACATATTGACGCAGTGTTCTTTCTATGGTGGTGTTTTCGGCTAACCGTATATTGGTTCTAACCATTAACGGCCCGAATTGCGCGCCGCTGGGGAGCGTGGCGTGAGTCCAGGCGTCGAACTCAATCATATAGCCGGCGTTGTTAGCCACCCGCGCGATAAAGCTAATCCAGCCTCCCCCCTGAGGCACCACAATCGGCGGGTTGACCGGGATTAATTCCAGGCTGATTCCAGCCGGAGCGCCGCCACTGGCAGTGTAGAGGATAGTTCCGCCGACTCCCACTACAAAACCTATATTCCGAGTCCTGAAATCCACGCTGTTCAAATTCGCCAAGACCGGGCTGGGGAGGACTTCCCAGTTGGTTCCGCCGTTGGCGGTGCGGAGTATGACGCCGCCTTCTCCCACAGCAAAGCCAATGCCGGGTTCGGGGAAAGAGACATCGTTCAGGATAATATTCACTCCGCTGGTCTGAGCTGTCCAGGTTGCTCCGGCGTTTTCAGTTTTGACTATCGCCCCCTGGAAACCGACGGCGTAACCGATGTTGGGAGTGGGGAAATCGACGCTGTTGAAAGCGTTGGAATGCCAGTAAACAGTAGTCCAGGTGGCGCCGTAGTCGGTGGTTTTGGCGATAGCACCCTGTCCGTTCCAGACTCTTACCGCGGCGTAACCGGTGGAATCGTTGACGAAGCAGAGGCCTCGGATGTTTCCTTCGTTGGAGACGCCGCCTTGAATCACATAGAAAGCGGTGTGGTCGAAATTCAGCCAGCCGTTGCGGGTGCGGGCGGCAAGGGGTTGAAAAATAGTGTTCACTCCGGCGGTATAGCCTACCATCGGTGACGCCTGGCAGGCGTCGTAATATGAAATCATCCAGCCGGTTTGGGCGGTGTTCCACAGGATTCCGGCGTTTGAAGTGTAGATAATGTCGCCGTTGACTCCGGCAGCGACGCCGTTCATCCCGTCAGAAAACGACACGCCGTAGAGGTTGTCCGGCGAAACCGGCGAGGTTTGCATCACCCAGGTCTGGCCGCTGTTGCAAGTCCTCAAGAGAGCCCCGCTATAACCTACCACGAAAGCGGTGTCCGGCGCGGGGAATGAAACCGATGTGAAGTCGGAGCTGGTGGTGGAAATCTGCACGGTCCAGCCGGTTTGGGCTGAAGCATTCCACGGGACAAGCGCGACTGTTAATAGAAGCGCGAGTAGAATGATTGATAATCTCATGGCGAATCCTTCTAGTGTGTGGTTGCAAATATTGATGTTTTATCGCCGGTAGGTCGTAGCAGATGGATGCGATATATACCGATTCTGAGAATAAATGCCTTGTCTTAGGGGTTCAATGTATTGAACCCCTGCAAAACATAGGACAAATATTTTTAGGCTCTTCGCTGAATTGTATGGGTAATGACAATCACGATTGAGGATTCAGGGCA